>CAZIDP010000004.1:0-152946 GCA_964537975.1 uncultured Nitrospirales bacterium
TGTTACAATTCCTCAAGGTAAATTAATTGTGGTTTTCAAGACTAATATATCGAGGGTACAGTCTCAATAGTGTTGGCAGAGAGGACCAATAGTATTTTTGCAATATATCTATGTAACACTTAAATAACTGGATTTTTAGATTCACTTAAGCTGCACGAATTTTAAATACCAATCCTTTTTTTCTTCATAATCCTTGAAGACCAACTTGATTTTAAGTAGTTGCCCATTTTGATATTCGGTAATATCAACTGGCATAGAGATATCGAAATCAAGGCATTGATAGCTATTTGGTACATACACAAATAAATTCCAATCCATACCAGGAGCTCCCAAAGCCATACCTGACAAACATTTAGTATCCTCATCCCATATTATTTCTGCCAGTTCAACAGCACCCGATGTAACATGCCGATCCGTGGCAACGACTTGAGGTCGATTTAAAAATTCATGGAGTATGAGTAATTTAACGGAAGTTGGGGGGAAATCTAGAGATAATTTTTCTTTCTCTACACCAATAAAAGTTTGAGACCAGAATTCAAACACAAGATAGGGAAGTTTTGAATTAAATCCAGCTACTTCTAATTTTGCAAAATCCATTTCCTTTGTCGTTGCATCAGCACCAGTATTAAAACAAGATAGCACATGCCAACTAATTCCATTTAAACAGACTTTGAGAATGAATATATCTGCTTGCAATTTTTCAAATAAATTTATCGGCCTTGCGCTTGCACCATACGCAGGTAGAATTTTTTTGAGTATATTGAGCTTTTCATTATCTAGTTCAGGTAAGTTGTCTCCTGATATCACAGTTCCACCCGACATCCCAATTATACTTGCCGCACATTGTGCTTGATGAATAGATAAATCACGTATTCGCAAATGGTCCGGATCATTGATCCAGGTATGTGCATGAAAGTAATACCGTTTAGCCACAGCAGGGATGACACTGTTATACCAGCCACTGTAATGCTCCCATACAGTGCAGGGAGGAGTCGGTCTGTCAAGTTGGATTCGCATGCTGTCTATGCAACTCTGGCCCAACGGGCCTGGACCGCAGTCTAGAAAATGCCTGTCTTTTCCAATGCTCTTTCTTATCAATTTGCACCCCAACCGGTAGGCTGACGCGGTTGTCATGGTAGAATCGTAAAAACTTTTTGCAGCCAGAATTGTCCACTCTACAAAATCTATTTTGACAAAATCATATCCACAATCATTGGTCATCTTTGAAAAAAGATCACAGAACCATGATTGAGCTTCTGGGTGGGTTATATCCAGTATATACTGTGCTTGTCCAAAATGCTCTGGTACTATTTCTTGCGTGTTTCCATTTTGGTCTTTAACCAACCAGTCCGGGTGATTACGTGCCACCATAGAATCTGAAGATATTGCATACGGTGCAACCCATATACCAGCCTTCAATCCCAAATTTTTAATTTGCTGAGCCAGCCATTTCAAGCCATGTGGAAATTTATCATTGCCTTCCCAGTCACCAAAATTACACTGAAACCCATCATCAATCTGAATCCAGTTCATACTATATGTGCTTAAATTTTTTGCTACAAATTCGGCATGACTCAAGATGTCATTTTCATTAACATCATTATATTTTACGAACCATGAACACCATCCGTTTATAATTGGATTCAGTGAAACCTGGTTTGCTGTTCCCGATAACGCAGCATACGATTCCAGGCACTGAAATGAATTTGTATTGTACAAAAGACATACACGTCCTGAGGAAACATGCTTCCCTGATTTTATTTTGACTGAACCAGCAAAATTGGAGAAAGCTGTCAGGTTAAACATATCTCTGTCATGATACTCTGATGACTTGGGTACCCATCCCGTCCTGATTTCACCCTCAGCATATTCACTGTCCAAATACCCTGCAACCAGACATTCCTTAGTTTGTGGTGCAAAAAAAGCAATATTCCAATAACTGTTCAGACTGCCTGGGCCATCTGCACTAAAATCATACAGCTCCCCTGGATCATGATACATTCGGCCATGCGTCAATGCTTTTCGCACCAAACTTCCCTCATCATAAGAGGCAAAACAACAACCGGAATATTCATTCTGATTCAGTCTGAGCGGTTCACATGAATCTAGTATCAAATCATCTGGAGAATTATTAATTAACGTTAATTCAAATACTACTCCTGCAAATTTATCCAGTGTAGTAATACGCCAGATAACATCAATATTTTTTGCCTGATCCTTACATTCAACCACAATGCACTTACCGGTTAAGCAGGCATCAACCGAATCAGTTTGGCGCACTGATCGATTTAATCTGGCATCACTGACAAGAACAGTTTCTCCATTAATTGTCCAGGAGGCAAGTACATTTCGTAACAAGTATTTACCTTCGGATATACAGGCGTGAATCTGGTTACTTGATGTTTCAAATATGCTTATTAAATTGTTCATGTATTACGCTTTTGGGAAACATTTATTGTAAAATATATTGTACAGTTGAAAATCATGAGTCTTGTAAATCTCTTGTTTTTTTACTTTTCAACTCATTGTCTAAATCTGGTACCTTATCAAGAGTAATGTTGAGCTTGTATTCAAGAAAATATATATTGGGTATATCAGTTAAGGCATAGCGAATTTTATCAGATATATGCTGCGCTATTATCAATCCACGTACCGGTTTGTCGCGTACCATATGCCATTCAACCAACCATTATCTACTCCAAGACCTAGCAATACTCCTGATTGATTTGGTACCCACAAAAACAAATTCTTGACGGTTGGCCAGAAACCCGCGATTTCATAGACCACGAATCCACTGACCATCATAATGAACAAAGTAACTGGCCAACCCGAAACTATCTGGCGGCGATCCAGGTTTGTCCAGGGAAAACGTAAGTAAAACTGCATTCGCCCTTTTTCACTATCTGCCTGAATACAGTCGAGACACATCAGGCAGTCATCATCTCTTGAACGATCAAGACGCATTGGGCTGAGTAGACTTTTGCAAGATCGTGCTATTGCATGGTCAGCTTTTAAGGATGATAGTACGGGACGAACAGCCAGCATACCACCACGGCCATACAATTTTAACAGCATACCTACCGGACAGAGAGTTTGGCAAAATGCTCTATTGCTATAAAATAGTCCTATAAGCATGGCCATGACTAGCATAGCAAGAAGATACAATGAGGTATACATTGGAACTCTATGGAGATGCACAGCAGCAACCATCATCTGTACAACGCCATATAACAACAGTATAATCCAACCATCACGCATCCACCGTGCTGCACGTTTTCTTGGAATCCCAAACATGGTCACGGTGTGATCAGTTAGTCTGTTGACCAGTTCCAATGGACATATTGCACACCAGACACGACCCAAAAGTACAGTAACTAGAATCATTGCAGGCCACCATAATCCCCATACCAACAAGTTGACGATATTGCTCTTGGCATAAAGAAGATCGTTTACTCCCTCTAGGGTGTATCGTCCCCAACCATATAGTATCAGTGAAACTGATGATACCCAGAATTATTATTTGCACAATTTCAGGAAACCAGCGCCATCGGAACAACACCCGCAACAGATATGCATTTGAAAGGGCAACACGATTCATGTGCAATTGGTCTCCCGCTTTCGTTTTATATATGCCATTAGGTTATGCCAGACAATCCCAATCAGTATCAGCAATGTTCCTGCCAGCCAAATGCGCCACTCGATCCAGCATGCCAGGAAAAGACAGGATAGTAGTCCCCCAAGCGAAATCCAGCGCGGAAAAAGTCGTTGTCCGGCTGGTAGAGCCAAGGCAGCAGCATTGGTGATCGCGTAATAAATCAATACCGTGAATGCACTAAATGACCAGGTCGTGTTCACACTACCAATCAGCGTGAGGCAAGCAATAAACACTCCGACTGCCAGCACGGCTGCCACAGGAGTAACACCACGCTTGTCGAGTTGTGCCAGGAATACCGGCATGTCTCCTCGACGTCCCATAGCCAGCAGTACGCGTGAAAGCCCAAGAACGAGGTTGAGCAAAACGCCAAGCATGGCAGTTGCTGCGCCAATAGCTATGAATCCAGGCAGTAATGGCAGGTCGAAAGTACGTGCGGCCAGTTCCAACGGAGCAGCTTCACCTTCTGTCGCCTGGTAAAGGAAGTCCGAGCCTACGGAGCCAATTCCCGCCAAAGCTACCACCATGTAAATGCTTGCTGACAAAACCAGTGTTGCTATGATCGCCCGGGGTATTGTGCGTTTTGGGTCTTTGACTTCTTCGGCAAGCGTCGCGATGCGTCCGTAACCAGTATAGGCAACAAACATAAGCGCACACGCATGGAAAAGGTTTCCTATCGAGCCTCTTGTTCCCTCCCCCCGGAAAAAAGGCTGGTAATAAGCTATTCCCGTCGTGCTGATCTGAAACCATGTACCGGCCAACGCAAACAACACGAGAGCCAGCAGTGTGATGGATACAATCGTTATATTCAGCCAACTTGATCGTCGAATGCCCAGAAGCACTACGCCAGTAATACAGGCAACCGTTATAAATGCGATTACAATGCCTTGTCCCTCAAACAGACCCGTTGAATGGATCATATATCCCGCAAAGCCTAGCGCCGCTGTAGCCGCTGAGGCCGACTTAGCCAGCAGAAACATCCAGCCCGCGGTAAAACCAAATGTGGGATTCAGGTACATATAGCCGTATTCATACGTTCCTCCACTGACAGAATGTGCAGCTGCCAGTTGTGCTGAAGAGAGTGCATTGCAGGTTGCAACGACTGCCGCCAAAGCAATGGCTACTATGACCGAAGGCCCAGCAATTCCGGCAGCAAGACCGATGCTGACAAAAATACCCGTGCCCAGGATAGACCCCAGCCCCATCATCAGAGCATCGAAAGTCTTCAGTTCACGCTTGAGTTCAGAAGTATTGGTGTTCTGGTGGTTCAATTGTGTTGCTCCGGTTTTTGTATAGAATCATTAGTGATGCAACACGCAGGGTCTTCAGTTCTTTTTGCCAAACCACGCGCACGCTTGAGTTCTTCCTGAGTCAATAGAGAATCACGCAAACGATTAAACAATGGATTGATGATCTTATCCAGATGACGGAATATGGCTGATTCACGCTTCAGGGCATTCTTTCGAAAGCGAAGGCAGGAATGACAGTACGGAGAACGTGGACGGATGCTGGTTGGTCGTGTTCTGGTGACAAGAGCAAATAAGTGAACACCTAATGCAAGCAATTGGCGGAACACCCAAAACCACCATGCCCGTTGGTAGCAAAGCGATTCGAGATGTCGGGTACACATCTTGCACATGGCATCATCTGAGTAGCGTGTTTCGCTCATAATTTCATTGCTTCGTGTCTCTATGTTATTGTCAGCAGTTGTCATACTGTGTTCCACCCATGATCATAAAAGATTCAGTTAAAGTGTAAACTGGGAAACCATTCGAAATTAGTACAGCCCTCTGAAGTAGCGTGATACTGACCAACAATTAAGTTGGTTCCTTAGGTCGATTTTATAAATTCACGATAACTGTTGTTGGACATCTGGTTGTCTCTAAGGCCATTTTGAATCATGGCATATCAATTTCTCAGTTAGAACTTAATCGAATGATTTTGGTGTATCGGGTTATTTGACGACCTCATGATGCAATTCTTCGATTTGCACTGTCATCTTAGCCAACACCTCACTACCTTTTGCGGTAATGAAATAAGAACGACGCGCTTTGCTTCCAGCATTTGGGTCAGATTCAGAGCGTAGCCATCCATACTCCTCCATACGATGTAAAATGGGATATAGTGTTCCCGGGCTGACATCATAACCATGTCGGCGTAATTCATTCATCATCCATTGCCCGACAACGGGGCCTTCCGTAGCATGATGCAAGATATGTAGTTTCCAGAAAGCCAGAAAGAATTCCCGCTGTAATTTTTTCATTTCATCTTGAGACATTTTTCATGGTTCTCCTGTACTGCATTATTATCGGGTAAAAATTTCATTTCTTTAACGGTTATCGTAAACGGTTTAGATAATTGATGTCAATTTTTTCTTACGATTTCACAATCTGTATGTAGAATTTTTTCCAGTTGAACGTTGGTAGGTTATGTATGTTTTGTTCAATTGAGACAGCGAGGTGGGTGAGGCAGTGAGAGTATCTTGAACTTAGAATTCAAGTAATATGGTTTGACATGGTATGAAAAGTGTGCTACGTTAATGTAAGTAAAATAGTATTACGTCCCGAGAAGTGGTGGTAAATCTCATCCATACACAAGGGGGTTGAAATCATGTTCATGAGGTATGCAGGCCATTTATCCGCACACCTCGCGAATATTTTTGTACCCATTACATTTCTCTTTTCTGCCAAACCAACCAGTGATTCTCATCTTCGATTTATTTATTCAATTACCTTCTCAAAAAAGCCATTATTGAATCTTACAGGCAACATCACATTTCACAGATACTATGATTCTATTAGTGACCATGAATGGTTTGGCTGTATCAAGAAACTTCAAAACCGTGAACTGAACCATAACTGCGCCAAGTGTTGCAGTTACAACCCCATCATGAGTATCCGAAAATCTCTATATGGTATAGAAGAAGAGGGTCTAAGTAATTGTGAATCCTGAACAAAAAATATTCAAAAAGTCGTTTATATTTATCATTTGTTTACTGATGGGATGTATTCATTCATCCTGTATGCACATGACATCGAACAGAATCGAATTTGTTTCTGCGAAAATGAACTATGGTGCTACGGAATACACGTTTTATAATCATGACTCCACGAAAGCCATCATCGCTATATTGAGTGCTAAAAATCAACATTTGTATTATGCGGATTTAGATGCGCTTGAGTATACGCAAATTACTTTTGGTGATAACTTTAATTTTGATGTGTATATATCTCCTGATGATCAATTTATGGCATATTCTAGCTTGGATAATAGAAAAGGGCGAAAACCTAAATTAAGAATCATGGACCTGGCATACTTTGAAAATATGGATATCTCTCCAATCAAATTGGAAGGGTGGAATCCTCTAATACATGATTCCAATGTGTATTTCACTAATTATGTTTACAAAAATGATATACGGAAAGGTGCAAACATCTTCAAATACAGCATCTTTGAAAAAACACTGGTACAATTAACAACAGGTAAAAATTACGATATAGTGGTTGATGTAGATCCAAAAAGCGAATTACTCTATTTCATGCGGGGGACCAGATACTACTTTGCGTCACCAGTCGGTTCATACCGTTGGGATCATTTTTATTACCACAAAATAAACTTGATTCACAATGAAACAATACAAATATCTCCATGCAGGATACCAGGTAGTTACCAAGAGCGGATTTCTTATGATGGAAATTATGCATTGCAGTATTCACTTGGTAGCATATATCTTGTAAACTTAATAAGTGGTGATGATTACAAGCTATTACCAAAGGAGGGAGTATTAGAATATGAGACACGTTTTGCTGATTTTAATAAAGTTACCTACCCCGTATTTCATCCAAGTAAAGACAAGTTATTCTTATGTATGGCGATACGTGAAGATGGAGAAAGAGAATATTCATCCAAGGTTAAAAATATTTACAGCATGGACTATGTCAGTATGGAATTTGAACAAATCGGTAATTTTTCCAAAGATTATATCAGTAGATTAACTATTTCCTCTGATGGAATTAAAATATTCTTCCGAACAACCAGAGCTGGTAATAAAGGGCCACTTGGGATAATGAGTATCCGATTACATGACTTGTGGCTTTATGATATAGAAAATGATGAACTTACACAGTTGAAGTTGTAGGATGTAATAAATTTTTTAATTTGTATTATGTTTCTATGACCTTAAAATGAATTGAAGATAAATGGATAAATTAAAATTATTTATACAATCTACATTATCGCAATTAATTTGTTTTATATCGATATTATACATTATATATTTTTTAATAACAGATAAATTTTATATTGTGAAATATGAATTTTTATATCTTATATTTCACGTATCAATTTTATTTATATCATTTCATTATATGTTACATTATTGGTATCAAAAAGAAATTTATAAAATTTTTGTATTTATGTCTATTATTTGTGGATTATTATTTGTTTTTTCAAAAATTGATATCCTATTAATCCTTTTAGGTTATGAAGCTTTCAATTAATAACATTACAGATTTACTAATTTATTTTCAATAAAATATATTTTTTGTACCTATATATATTGTGATTAAAATATAAACATTTTTATAATATTTATGATGAGACTGCAAGTTTAGAAAAAGTAATTCTTGACAAAATGGGAGAAAATTTCTCAGCAAAATGAACCTTACAAATCATGCAAATGAGTATAGCTTCTTAAATAGTGAAGAAGATGGAGCAGATTCGTCTGATAATAAATGTATAGTAGCATAAGCAAGGAACTTTCAATGAAAAAAATCATTGTAATATCCATAATTTCTTTATTATTTATTTCATGTGATACCCCAAAAATGCTTGGCTTTGTCTTGGATTCTGGGTATAGTGCAAAACCAGTAACTACAAATCACGCCGTCTTAGATCTTGGCTTCAATGTGATTCCCCACACTGTAGTCAAACTGAATAATGTTGGTGATGTACTAATTCAAAAACCATATACAAGAAAATTTGAAGATGCTTCCTCTACTTTTTTTGCAACTGGATTTCACCAGGAAGGATACCTTCTGATAAACATTAAAATCGATGAACTTGTAGGAGACATTTGTACAGAAAAAATTTATATTACATATCCAAAAGGTCAGACAGAATTTGTGCAGGCAATTTTATCGATGTATTATAATGAAAACGGAAATTTTTCTGACAAGTATGATTATTATGCAGTAAATATTTTCGATGAAAAGACTTATTTGTACAATATGTTTCTCATAAATCAATTTGAAAAACTGGATAACTATTATCCCGTTAGCCAAAAGAAGGATATAAACCCCTTCGGCAGAAAAAGTCTCGAAGGATACCACATTGTCAATGTAGCTGAACCAGTCATGGTTCATCTCATATTTCGTTGCAGGAGGCGTCCTACACGTTTTGAATTGTATATTCCACTCTCTGACCAGCAGGGAAACAAGACAGAAATCAGGATACCATTTGATCGGGTGGAATAATGATGTATTTCCCAAAATTGATCTATGCCAAACCGATCGGTGTTTACCTCATGATGACCTTCTCATTTACTCATCAGACAATTGATACATGGTAAACTATGAAAAGCAATAGAATTATATACGATTACTAATTCATGCAAAGATAGCAATTTTAATGAGTAACAAGGCAATAAAAACACTGTTGACATCAGGCAAAGCCATATGATCAAGAATAATTTATTATATTTCCAAAAATTAAACTATCGTTTTCTTTTAATAACTATTATAATTTTGTTATCTGTAACTAATTCAGGCTGTTTGCATAAATATGTGCTTTCTAAACTCTACTTCAACATATCAGGAAAAGTAATTGATAGCGACAACAAAGATACATTGTCTTTTGTAGAAATTATATTTTGGGACGATTACTACAGTATAGTTTTAGGCAAAAGTGATACAAATGGAATATTTAATGTAGAGCTTGACTACAAATACTGTCTAAAAATTCCATTACATGATTCTCTAACAAAAAATGTAAGGAAGAATAGAAACGAAAAATTTTCTATCGAATTTACAAAAGAAGGCTATCACAGCAAAAAAATTCCATATAGTACGGTAGTAATAACGAAAGATGATAATGGGGTTTATACCTATGATGTCGGTACAGTTGAATTAGAAAAATCCCAATAAATGATGAGTTTGCTCAAATATTTCATGTGTAATATCGTTTTTATGAATGATTATTCACATTTTAGTTAGCCGACGTGATTCACTAAACTGCAACTATATAGGTTATATAACAGGAATTATATTTTTGACAAAGTATTAAGCATGACATCGGAGCTCCAGTTCGGTAAACTACTTTTTTCAAGTAAAACAACTACAGAAAGGAAGCCCGATGCCTTATTATTAACTTACATTGGAGAAGCGTAATAAAATAATTCATCTTGCTACCCAAAAGTACAGTGTCTGGGCAACTGGACGTAAATTGATGCGCAGCCTCTTATCAATAGAAAACTACGTTGAAATGTATCCAGGAACAGTACCTATTACGTCCTGCAAAGCCAAAGAATGTATCGAATAAGGCGTGTCGCAAGCTGTAGAGAATCACTTGAGAAGCATGCCTGTCGTCTATGGAAGCATTTTCTGCTGGTTGTATGAGTTGGGGCTATTGCGCCAAATTCCCGGTTAATTACAGTGTCAGCCAATAACTTAAATCAAGAAATCATGGACTCGCGGTATCCACATAGATGGTTGTATACGCCACTGCGGGTCTCCCAAATACATCCGCGGTTGCAGCGCGGATAGTGTAGGAACCTTCTATCGGCTCCTCTCGCTCACCTTGCTCCCGCAGGTGCTCTGGTATGGGATGCTGCATGGTATAGTCGATGGCATCGTCAACTTGCAAGGTTCGCTCGTAGCCATATTCCGGAAAAATAGACGGCGTTACCCGGTTGTCCGGACCGTAGACTTCCCAGGAGATTAATGGCTCGGGGCGTTCTGCTGCCCATTCACCGGTACCGATTTCAGGAATGGCGCGGAAGCGAATACGGCCCGGTTTATCGTCATCTGATTCGACCACTTCAAGCGTCAGTTTCGGTCCCGGCCCCAGGTCCGGACGTGAGAAAAGACGGGGTTCATCCCGCAGTTCGACTGTCTCCCCATTTTGTTCGATTCGTATCTTGCCATCTGCTTGCGCGTAAATAAGCTCGTCGTACCCGGTCTTGTGAAAGAGTGGATCATCCACGGCGATATCAAAGTCAATTCCCAGACGCAACAGGCGTTCCACTTCCATCGCAGCATTACTCAGCACTTCGCGGTAGGTCACCCCATATTGATTTTCGCGTTCCAGATGTAACCAGTCGATCCGATGCATGTGGTAAGGTGAGAAGGTGTAGCCATAGGGAATTACCACGGCAACTTTGGCAGCCCGCAATAAAGCGTCCATGTCTCTGTTGGGATTGCGTTCGAACGCGTTGCGCACCAACGAGGTGTAATATACCTGGTAGGGATAGGGCAGTCCGGAATTGTCCGTAATGCCGATCCAGCCTGTCCAATACCAGAAACGCGAAGCACCTTTCTCATATAGCTGCTGAATGGAAGTACTCTTGAGCTTGACTTCATTGGGGTGATAAAAGGCTACGCCCCATTTCTTGTCAAAATTCCGGGCAGCACCACGCAACACTGCCACCCGAATGGCAGTAGCATTTTCGACTGTAGCTGGTATATGTGTACCCAGTCCCATATTGTAGGTTTCTACCAAATCGCTGTTGGTCACATCTTCATCGACGATTCCTCCGACACCATCCTCTACGGCCAGTTGGTACCAGACAGTCGGCCATTCATATTCCCAGGTCATGATGGTTTCAGGTGTTTCCCTGATATACATATCACCAAGACTGAAGTTGCGAGTTATTGTGCCGTTAATGGAATCATCACCACGGCTTTCCACCCCTTTACGGACAATCCGTTGTAAGTTATTTACCACCTGCACTTCTGGCAGAGGCTCATCCGCACCTTCACGAAATGGCAAGCCCCAGTTGTGTACCCCAGGTTCATCTATGTGGTTGCCGTAGCCCCAATAGTTTGAACGATACAAGTCCGCTGGCCAGTCAACAGGAGAGAACACCAGGTTGTTGTGGTATACGTTGCTACGGATAATCTCCTGTTGAATCACCGGGTAATTCACGCGGGAGCGTCCCCCTGGATGTGTCACGAGAAAGTTAGAACCTGCAGCCGGATAGGCCATGATTTCATCAATGGTCTTGGCATTATAGTCATATTGCCCAGACTCCATTCGGTAAAAGGGACGGCCATCTGCATCTTTATCAAATGCAACCCAACCATTGATCAAATCCGGATTCAGCGTGATGTCCGTATAGGTACCGGGAGGCGTTAAGTTGTCTTGTCTTTCTGTACCCACCTGATTGAAAACAAACCCGTGTAACAGAATTTGCTCCGGCATACCTTCTACCGGCGCACGCTCACTACCCGCGCCCAGTTCCGGTACCTGCGGCCAACCATATGTCCAAAGACAAATCCTCGGCAATATGGCATCCCCCGTGACTTCATGTACAAAGTTCAGCGCATCGGGCCACGGTGATTCATACCAGAGATACTGCGCCACATGGGGATCGGAATCCTCAGTCGGCCAGCCATCAAGCAGAATCCACATCTGGTAGCTGTCATCGTTGAGGCGAGTAAAATGCAGCCCATACCACTGTAAATCGTTGCCTCCACGTACACGCACCACCGGCCCCAGTTGAATCGAAGCCTTTACCACCGACAAGGCATTATCCATCTCGAAGTCCGGACGATCCACCGGCTTTCCATCCAGCTCATAATGCGCCACCGTCCCGGGCCTGCCCAATGGCGCGGCATCAGCGCTTTCTGCAAGCATTCCCAGCAGTAAAAAGCCAAGTAGCATAAACAACGCGCAATAACCTGGAGTTTTTTTCATTTTCTGAACCCTACTTTTTTTACTGATCTTGTTACCCATCATGTAATTCAAAGTCTGCGTGGCAAAATGCATATCGAAACGCCTGACTAGAATTCACTACTCGCAAGCACCGCATTGCCTGCTGCAGGTGATCTAAAAAACCGCAATCGGTATTACCTGGATTTTATAAATATCTATAACAGCTCTTAACACTAACCTAAAGCCAAAGCAATTTCCTTTAACATATCACCCCAAAATAGTACTTTATCGCCAATCATAAAAACCATCAAGATGTTATCAATGAAAATACTATTAACCAGATTTTAATTTAAAATTCATGAAATTGGTTTACATGGAACGTTGCCCAACATAAAGTACTAAAACATTGCCTGAGAATCCAGACCGAGTCTAAAATAGTTTTTTAGACTTTATAAAATTTTAAAATAAATTAGGGAGTTATACTATGCCGACATATCGCGTGGGTATCATCGGGTTTGGATTTATCGGAAAAGTACATGCGTATGGGTACGTCAATATGCCCTTTTATTATTCACCACAGCCATTAAAAGCAAAAATTACGCACATCTGCACCAGTAATGTTGATACCGCGGAGGCTGGCCGTGCGCTAATCGGTGCAGAACATGCCGTGACAGATTACAGGCAGATAACCGAAAATCCCGATATCGATATTGTCCACATATGCTCTCCCAACCATTTACACAAAAACGCGTTACTATCCGCGATGAAACATAGCAAGCACATTTATTGTGACAAACCGCTGGTGGCGACCATGTCTGAAGCATATGAAATCCAGGCCACCTTGCATCAGTATCAAGGTACCGCCCAGATGACGTTCCAGAACCGCTATTTCCCAGCCACGATACGCGCCCATCAACTGGTGCAGGAAGGATTTCTTGGCAAAATACTGGAATTCCGATGTTGTTATCTGCATGGTGGCAATGCGGACCCAACGGCACCATTAAAATGGAAACTTACTGCTGAAGCCGGTGGAGGAGTAATTGCCGATCTGGCTTCACACATACTCGACCTGATGCATTTCCTGGTCGGTGATTATGATGCGATCGTCGCAAGTACCCACACGGCATATAAAGAACGTCCGTCCCTTGATAACCTCTCCCAGTTGCTTCCCGTGGATGCTGAAGACTCCGTTATGATGCTGGCGCGTATGTGTAATGGCGCACTGGGGCATATTGAAGCTACCAAAATTGCTACTGGCGCAGAAGACGAGTTGCGTTTCGAGATACACGGTTCACAAGGCGCATTGCGTTTCAACTCCATGAACCCACACCAATTGGAAGCCTATGATATGAACTCTAAATCCGGCCCTGTCGGTGGCTTTCGTGGCTGGACTGCCATTGATACAGGACAACGCTATTCTGAACCTGCAAACGGATTCCCGACACCCAAGGCATCTATCGGCTGGTTACGCAGCCACGTAGCTTGTTTGGCGTCATTTTTACAATGCGTCTCTGAAGGAAAACCAGGCAACCCCGGTTTGGAACAAGGGATATATGTACAAAAATTAATGCATGCCTGCCGAGAATCTGCAAATAGTGAATGCTGGATCAAAATTATATGAAAAACGATTCACAGCCAGGTTCGTATCAGCAGGAATTTCATACATTCTTATGCACGACTACGTGAAGCAATTTTTAACGCAGTCTTCCCTGCAATGAGCAAAACTACACCAGCACTGGCAAAAATACCGGTGACTGCACGCAAGACCTGCTTGCTCTGCTTTTTTCCTACGGTACACCAGGTTGCAAAATGTTCGCAATTTTCGAATACCAAATCATATTTTGCTTCACCAACACGCGACAATGCTCTAGTGACAATTTCGTCGGGGGAAAATAGCGTGTTGCGATGCTCCACGACACTTGGTATTCCGCCCTGCAAAAACGCCTCGAGTGAAACTTTGCATACCTGGGCACAATCTCTATTTTTCACTTCGCCACTATAATGCACGACTTCATCTTCTCCGATGAAAATGCCATGGTGGCTGTACATTTTTCGACGTACCTTGATGTGGTTCCCTGGATTCAATGCATATTTTTTATTCATTTTTCATTCCAACATAGTTAATGAGAAGACTTGCGCATGTCCAAGAGTTTGCATAATTCTGGTTTTTCTGGTATCATAAACATAGTACCGGACGTTATTCTATCTAAACGTGGAGGCGTCAATAATGTATTACATAAAAGCCTTTTGGAACAGACTCATTCGCATTAATTTGTTACCAGGATTTATTTTGGGAAACACACAAACGCCAAATCCCCCTTCAGAGGATGCTGCTGTGCCACCAAATCATCTGGAAGCTCACACGACCCACAAAGGCGGCTGGCGAGCGCATGGTGGTGCACGACGCTAGGTGTGTGTAAATTATTAAGTGTAAATTATTAAGTTTTACTTATCGATACATGCAGATATGTTCTCGAATCACAAATTGGCTGTTTCGTAAACACGGGGTGCTGCCTATCCGTGTTGGCGCAATTATAGTTTCCATTAATCTCCTTCCCCCAATTTGTTGACTGTATCCGGCGGCATTTAGTGTCGCCGGATACT
The DNA here is from genome assembly GCA_964537975.1 of uncultured Nitrospirales bacterium. GTDB lineage: Bacteria > Hydrogenedentota > Hydrogenedentia > Hydrogenedentales > SCBR16-9 > SCBR16-9. The sequence continues at coordinate 15,128 of CAZIDP010000004.1, forward strand.
TGTTTACAACATAATTGACCGCCAGACAAGTGCAATCAATAGTGCATGGCATCCTGTTGGCGTATCTTCAATGCTTCCAATAGTGCTTCTGGATCAGCCACAATATCAAAAGTCAGATTTAAGGTTCTGCTTTCCAGACGTGCTATACCGGTAATGCGACCAGCCTCAAAGCCCAAGTCCAACACCGCACGATCAAACACCCGTTGCGGTGCATCACCTACGGTTCTGCGCACAACACGTTCAAGGTTCCTGCCTCCACTAATGTCACCAACATATTCCGACAACAACAAATACTCCACCATGTCCCGATTTAATGAAAAATGCTCCGTAGCCTCCAGATTCGCCTTTAAGTCATCAATACCCGACTCGTTAAATGCAACAGAAAAAGTACCATTAACCAGGCCAGTCAAAAATACATCCGGTGGCTTGAACTCCTCGGTAAAACGCTCCAAATCCAGATTCTGCACCTCCCCTTGTATCTCTACGGGACGGGTTGAATCCAGCAAACCTATAACCGCTACCCCTTCAAGCATCCCACCCAATAAGTTGGCCACGATGTCTTCGATGATGACATGCACACCTTCAAACCGAACTTCACTGTCTGTAGTGCCAACCAGTATACCACCGACGCTTAAATGATCCAGATGCAACTTTCCGGAACCCGTCATGGCACCATCATATGCCAACGCACCATTAAATTGAACATCATCCAGTGCGGCAATACTCTCTGGCAGCACCATACGTTCTGCGTCTATTGCTATGGCGAAACGTCCACGCAACGAATCCTCCGCATACATCAACTCTGGTGCTGAAATGTGCAATTCACCGCTGCCAGAACGTAACCAACCTTGCGTAACCAGCGGAGACAAATCTGTATTAAGAACTAAATTATCGAGCCGTACCTGAATCGGTGCATCACCATGAGCAAAAAACAGCGATATACCATCGGCTTTGGCCTCGGATTGCCCAACCCTGACATCAGGGTTCATCATACGCAACTGAGGCGTGTCACTCCAGTCCATTTCCAAGGCGCCATGCAGAACAAGTTCCTGCCCATAGGGAACACCCCAGTCACCCCACATTAAATCTTCTGACCGAAGTTCCAGGCTGGTTGAGGTAAACCCTTGACTTCCAACAGATACCGGCCCACTGAGCTGTATATCTCCCCATATACCATTTATATCCATTAAGGATGCTACGGCGGGGAGATTGGCAGTAGCATTTAATTGCCCTGAAAAACTGAACGGATCATACTGTGTTCGCCAACGCTCCCAGGAAGCTTCGAACACCTCTGATTGACGCATTTGCAATCGGTCACCATGCAGAGGCGTATCGCCATTGAAGGCAGCACGTCCTTCAATCTGGACAGGTAGCTGACTGGCAAGTGTTATATCGCCAACATCGAACTTCATAAAACGAACATTTATATCAAGTTGCTGTAACGCGCCTGCGCCCGGAGCATACTGGTAACCTGCCGTACCGGAAATAGCAACGCTTAGATTATCCGGCCAGGGCTGTCCCAGCCAGTCTGTTACCCAAGGAGCTGGATTAAAATCATTCAGCGTAATATCCGTCAGCAAGTGCAAGTCACGCCGCAGGGTTGCCATTGCGTCCATGACCCCATGATTGGATTGAATACCGATAGTTCCTTCAAACCAGTCCGCGTCACCCTCCAGGTCTGCATTCAGCTGCCCATTCAAATGCACCGTATTATTAGACCAATTGACAGAGGAACCAACAAGACGTGGTAGCATTACGCCTTGTAACAGAAGGCCAGGCGCGTGCCATTCACCATTCATTTCAAGTGTTTCAAAGCCATTGAATCCGGGAAAATAACGTAAATAATCTGCGTATTGCGCTGGCAGTACTTCTTGCAGCACACCTTTGTCCCAATCCGAAACCTGAAGCCGTACAATTGCCTCTGTCAGGCTACCTTCTGTTGCAAGTGTAACCGGGGCATGATGGTTTAAAATAACTTCCCAGTCCAGGTGACTTTCTGAGAACAGATTTTCATCCGACCAAACGGCACCACCTTCGACATTCACATTCAGATCACCATGATACCAGGGATTTTCCATGGGCCCAAAGAGCAAATTTTCTACACTCAGATGGAATTGTGCAGCACCGATGTCAACATTGCCCTGCACCCACTTGCCACTAAGTATCGTATCATTCATGGATAACGAAGCATATTGCACTGGAAACGGCAACCGGGGTGATATTACAGGAAGCAACACAGGCGCAGCCAATGACATCGATGGCATTTCCAGAGAAAAGATACGGGAGTCGTCATCTGAAGGAGAGTTTTCAATTTGTATCCACACATTGCCCTCTGCCAGAGTGGGCAGGTCGGATTGTACATCAAGAAACCAGGAATCATTTGCGCGAACCAGGTGCATATCGAGACCACCAGATACTTCGGACTGCTCTAAACCCAACACCGGCAATGCCCATTCAGCATGCAATTCATCTCCGAACACCTTGATATCAAATGCTTCAGTTGACTGAATAGCAGCTGCAACAGTCAGTGGTGACAAAGCCAAGCGCCAATCCGGTGCTTCACCATCAAAAGTTAATGAAGCCAATTGGACATTTTCCGGAAGCCACGGCAAGATTCCCATCGAAGGAGATGTGCTGTCTGGCAAGGAAGGATCGCTACGAAAAGCGTTCTGCAGATCATCCCAATTGGTGCTACCATCGGCTTCTTCTATATACCGCACTGTAAGTGTACCCAGAGAAATGTCATTCACATACCGAGCACTGCCAGGACGTGGTGTAAATGACATATCCAACTGCCCTGCTTCCAGCATGGGCAGGCTTTCTTTTCCCTTGCTTGGGTACAACTTTAATTCATCGAAAACAGCTTTTCGTGTGGTGAGTTGAAAGCGTGATAACTCCAGTTCGACAGGCAGGAGATAGTCAACAACCCAAAGGACCAGGCGCGTCTGACCGGTACTCGTTCCAAAAAGCCAGCCTCCTGCCGCAAAAAGCAATACAGTGAAGATTCCCAGAAACCAAATACCACGTCGCAAGTATTTTCTTTTGCGCTTTGGTACCGATTCCAAGTTTTCATTAGTTTGAATCATGGCAAATCATGAAGGGATGCACATGCTGATATATTTAAATTGAACCCTATTAACAATTATTCAGAAACTTCAGTGGGGGTTGATGCTACCACGTCATCTACAACCGGAATATCCTCCAATACTTCAATACCCAGCTTTCCAATTACAGGCAACAACCGGGCTTGACGGAACAAATCACCTTCGGCGAGTTTAATATGCGTCACATCGGCTACAGGCTGATTAAATGTCGGATCAACATCAATCCACTCTCCCGCCCAGATTTTAGCCCACTGATGAAAATAAAAACCGGGATTTGATCCTTGCACATAGACCAATCCAGCTATTTCCCGAGCTGGTATGCCCGCCGCACGTGCCAGCCCGATAAAAAGAACACTATGCTCTGTGCAGTCACCCTCCAAGCTGTCCAACACTTCCAATGCATTGCTCAGGCGGGCAGAAAATGTGCTTTTCATATTTCCACTGACCCATTCACACAGGAGGCGAGAAATCTCCAAAGCATTGGTTTCATCACCAACAATCTCAGCTGCTTTATCGATCAAACGTTGGTTATCACTTTGGATAAACGTCGTAGGACGTATCCAACGACTCTCAGCTTCATTTTCTATTGGGACATGCACTGGTTCAAAAATGGTAATGTCAGGCATGCGTGCCTCAAACAAAAAACCATTTTCTATTTCTGTGATAGTTTGGCGAATATCATTAAAGATATGGTCTTCTGTTAAGGGGCCACTAAGCATCAGCCGCAAAGTTTCCCGGGTACGTGGGCTTTGTAGCGGCACACTTACAGGTACTGCATTCGAAACGATTACGTCATTGCTGTAATCCACGTCTTTTGCAATTTCCTCCGGTTCAAGGCGCATGGTTATCATTCCGGCAACCTCGTCTTCAAGGGTCACACCATCCGCAGTCACATAGGCGATAGAATCAATGTTCATGACATCCAGGGACGTTTTAATCTTGTAAACTGTTGTTTCAACCCCGTCCAGGAAGCGAGTTTCCTGATCAATAATATGGCTCATCCCGGTAACTTCTGCTTCATACATGGGTTCAAATATAGTGAAATTAAGCATGTCTCCTACCTGAGGTGTGTTTTTTACCCAGTTGGTATGACGCATGGCATCGCGTAAAGATTCCTGGGGTGTCGGCAATTGATTCTCTACGACCTGGCCTGCCATTTCTTTTCGGAGTATCAGACTATTTCCATCGACAACAGCATCAAATGTAGATTTACCAGAAGGGTCTACCACCATTGAATCAATTTTAAGTAATTGCCCTTCTTCTGTGTACGTCCGCTTGGTATAGATGTGCATCTCCTGCTTCACATCCATCATGGTCACTCGAAATTTAGAATCCTCAATTACAGAGACAGTGCCGTCTTCATTTTGTTCCACCTTATTTAAAGCATAACCAGCTTTTTCTCCTTGTAAATACAAGCCATACCAATACTCACCGGTTAAAGCGTCGATATCAAAATCATGCGCCACCAAAATTCGCGGAAAAATAATTGCACTTGCCATTAATAATACTCGCAGTTTATTCATAAAACCTCCTGATTACCTCATTTTTATTTTACAGAATTAAGACCAGCCAGTGGTAACTGATGTTTCCAGATACCTGATCAAAAAGATATTTTAATTAACGAGATTTAAATAATTTTCCTCTAATCATATATCAACATCGCCTCCAAGCTAATCATGCCCTACCCTGAAGCTATAATCATGACGCAAACTTTCTATAAATATTCATCACATTATTAAAAAACAGCCCAATACTGCTTTTGATAATCGAAGCGTGAGAAAGTGAATATGATATTATTGGACACACAAGGTATGGTAGTTTATTATTAATACGGAATTTAGCATCAATAATCGCAAGTAAGAACAATAAATTTACAGATCAAGATAAAAAGAAAGAAGGTAACAGATGGCTACAAAAAAAATTCTTATGATCGTGGGGGATTATGTAGAAGATTATGAAGTTATGGTACCTTTCCAGGCTTTGGTAATGGTTGGACACATAGTACATACGGTATGTCCCGGAAAAGTTGCCCGGGATACCGTACGCACCGCTATTCATGATTTTGAAGGTGATCAAACCTATAGTGAAAAACCTGGACACAATTTTACACTAAATGCCGATTTCTCCACGGTAAACCCTGAGAACTATGATGCATTGCTTATACCTGGAGGAAGGGCACCAGAATATTTACGGTTGAATGAAAAAGTACTTGAGATTACACGACATTTCGTTGAACAATGGAAACCAATCGCCGCGGTATGTCACGGATTACAGATTCTCGCCGCAGCTGGAGCCCTACAGGGTCGCACCTGCACCGGGTACCCGGCATGTGCCCCGGAAATAAACGGCGTCGGTGGACACTATATCGAGGTGCCTATTGATCAGGTTCATGTAGATAATAACCTGGTAACAGCGCCTGCCTGGCCTGCTCATCCTGCCTGGATTGCAGCGTTTCTCAAATTATTGGGTACAGAAATAAACCTGTGAAGTAAGCTATAGCGTATACGGCATTCAATATTTTTTACTGAGACTATATTGTTTTCAAAGGCGAACAATAGATGTTGTTCTATGTCTCTCTGGGCACAGGCCTGTATTGCGTCGTTGACAATGTCTATCACATCGCTGCCGGTGTTATCATCGGCAGTGATAATACCAAATGGCACAACTAAATCATGTTTGTGTTCCATATCAAGTGCAGTAACAATGCGGTCATGTATCCCACTGACGAATAAGGTGCATGTTACAACCTGCCAGACTTATAACATTTTCAAGCAGAAGCGCACGATGATATTGGCACACCACAATAATGGGAGGTACACTGGGAGGTACACTACGCAATCGCAGGGAAACAATCTGTCTAAAAAATACCCCGATTGTCCTTCCGCTTGTACTTCAATTTTTCCGGCGGTACTTCAACATTCAACAGACAGAGATCATTTGCTTCCAACTCCGGTAAATTTTGGACTACCTCGATAAATCGTGCACGCTCCTCAGGCGTTATGATGTTCTCTGTCAATGTCTCAAATTTTTTCAGGTAATCTGAACGCTCCCAGGGATGCGCACCAAGACAATGCGCATTGGCAACAGCTATTTCTTCTTTGATTGTATTGCCATCTTTGAAAACAATCTCGACACGTCCCCCGAAAGCTTTCTCTTTGGGATCTAGCGCATGATAGCGTCTCGTCCATTCAGGGTCTTCAACCGTGCGTATCTTGTGCCATAACTGTACGGTGTCCGGACGTGAAGCACGCTCAGGTAAATAACTGGAGATATGATGCCAAACGCCATCTTGCAATGCAACGGCGAAGATGAACATCAGGCTGTGGTCCAGGGTTTCACGGCTTGCATAGGGGTCCATCTTCTGGGGATCATTGGCACCAGAACCAATTACATAATGGGTATGGTTACTTGTGTAAATGGTTATCGATTCTATGTCCTCAAAATTCATGATTTTTCCACGAATGCTAAACGCCAGATCAATTAAGGCCTGGCTTTGATATTCCGCCGAATACTCCTTGGGGTAGGTTTCCAGAATGGCTCTTCGTGCTTCTCCGTTTTCTGGTAAAGTGATACTGTATGCCGCGTCTGCACCACCCAACAAGTGCGCAATAACACTGTCTTCTCCCTCATAAATCGGTGTGGGACTTTTCTCGCCACGCATTGCCCGGTCTATTGCCTCTATTGCCAGTTTGCCAGCATGGGCTGGCGCATACGCCTTCCAACTGGATATTTCACCCTTGCGGGACTGACGCGTCGTGAAGCTGCAATGCACCGCATGGTTAATCGCGTGGAAAATGGTCTCGGTGTCCAGTTCCAACAGAGAACCAATCCCTGCTGCTTGCGCTGGACACAGATGGGCGATATGGTCTATTTTATAGCCATGAAGACAGATGCCCTTTACCAGACTAACTTGGATTTCATACCCGGAGAGAATCCCCCGTATCAAGTCCAGACCACTCAATCCATGATTTAAACCACATTGCTGTGCGACCGCCAATATGGGGGGGATATTATCCGCAGGATGCGAATAGTCGGCTGCCAGAAACGTATCGTGCATATCCAGTTCACGGACAGCAGTACCATTAGCCCAAGCGACCCATTCCGCGTCAAAGGTGAGTTCATTGCGTAACCCAAATAGTGTCGCACCACCATCACGTCCATGGGCCAATGCCTGACTGCGCGCATTGGCAACCGGTTGACGGTTGATAGCTGCAATCGCCACAGCAGTATTGTCAATCAAACGATTGATCACCATTTCTCTGGCTGCGGCATCGATCGGGGCCTTGGAACCGGCTACCTCCGCAATTTTCCAAGCCAGTTGCGCTTCCTTGGGCAACAAATCTGCCGAGGGATGTACTTTCACTTCAAAAGTCTGCATGTTCTGTTTCCGTTCTGGCACCAATCAATGAATTAACGTATAAAATCGGATACTAGCTTAACAAATAATAGAGTCGGATAATATCTGATCCGAAAAAAAGAAATATCACCGCTGCAACAAAAATAATCGTAATAATACCGGCAACAATCGAGGCAGGAATATCTCGATGTCGCGCACCTTTGAATGCTTCCCGTTTCCAGGGAGAATTCAATCGATCCCAAAACCGTGAAAACATAAGAAGTCGAAATCGATAAAAACCAAAAGGTAACCAAAACATCAGAAAGCCCTTTCTCCAATTGTAAACCAGGTTTGAAAGCTCACCTGCTGCTGTCTGGGCCGAACTTTTGATATCAACCTGACGCTTTAGCCTCCTCCACAATCTTCATCAGGCGTCGTCCATACTCGGTGTAGGACTGAAACAAGGCATCTTCGCTTTTCGTCTGTTCACCGGTGTGGATAACAGCCGCCAAGTGCGGTTCTATCGAAAATCCACCATCATACCCATTGGCCAGCAAGTCGGTGATAGTTTCTTTAACGTATCCCTCACCATCACCACAATAGCAATACACATTCTGGCCATTGGTATGTCGGGCATCTTTAATATGCACATAACATACAGCATGGGATACTTTCTTATAGTAATCCCAGGCATTCTGGCCATAGGTCACGGGATTGCCTGTATCATATACAACTTTCAGTGCAGGACTATTCACTTCTTCCAACAATATGAGATTATTTTCTGGTGACAAGCCTCCCCAGCCGCTACAATTCTCATGAGCCAGAATAATGCCTTCTCCTTCAGCAATACGTGCAAATTCTTTTACACGTTTAATTGCTTCATTTCGCCACTCGGCTTCTGGTAATGGATTATCTTGATCATTGGGATAGCTCATGATGCGAATAAAAGGGGTACCAAGGCTATGCATACGGGGGATAGAGCGCATCAAATCATCAATGTCGGCCTGAGGATCATTGGTGATTGGACGTGCCCAATTTGCGATTGCACTACCAAAGCATGAAACTTGCATATCCATGCTTTTAAGCTTTTCTTCTATCTGGAAAAACTTATCCTCATGAAGCTGCGTAATATTCTCGCCATCGACATTACGAAGTTCGATATGATTCCACCCCAAATCTTTATGTGCCAGAATCTGTGTGTCTATGGATTGCCCTGCTTCATCAGATATACCGGAATAAAACATGCTTTCACCTTTACTGTTCTTTACCAAGAGGTAACAAGGTTGATAACTATGACACCGAAATAATTTCGGTAGTCTAAAATATTGTGCCAGATAAAGCTATATCACATCAATACATATCTAATAAGCTTTACTATGTTGCTATAAAGTCTATGTCCGCCGGTGGCCATAACCTACAAGTGTTCAAGCGGTAGTTGAATAACCACATGACGACCTTCCAGATGATTATAATTGCCTTGCGGTACGCGTACCAACAGTTCCGTATAAGCTGGTTCGTCACCAACCGTAATATCCAACTGGTGTCCTTCAACATCCATATGTGGTTGTTTTGAACCACGGCGAATCGCTATGATTCGGCCATGTATAAGCCGGGTGGCTGAATCCGGTGGCAAATTCCTGTCTTGCTCGCTCTTCTCAAACTCCACAGACTTGTTACCGTATACGCGCGGTACAGGATCGACAAAATCGTCAGACATTGTAATCTCGTGGCTCCATTATATCAAGACGAATAACGAATCAGAACCAATGTGCACACAATTTCAAGGCCTCACCAATGCTTTCTCTATAACTTTGCGTTTTGCTTCACCTTGCAGTAATCGTACCAATTCCAACGCAAAATCCATCGCAGTACCGGGACCTCGTGAGGTTATTATTTTCCCATCTTTTTCCAGTGCAGAACCCGTGTTAATGACATTTGGGAAATCATCTGACACCACAAAGCCTGGATAAGACGTTATGGTCTTGCCCTCCAATAACCCAGCCTTGGCCAATACCTGGGGAGCGGCACATATGGCTCCAACAAACCGGTCACTTTCAACCATCTCTTTTAATAATGCATTGAGCCGGTTGTCCGCGGCCAAATGATCGGCACCAGGCAATCCACCAGGCAAAATAACCATGTCATAGGAATCATTCATCGCCTCAGCGAGGGTCGTATCTGGCAATATAGTCACACCATGACTTGATTTTACAGGTTTACTATCAAGTCCTGCAGTAACAACATCCACATCAGCACGTCGCAGTATGTCGATTAAAGTAATGGCTTCCAGTTCTTCACACCCTTGCGCCAGCGGTATAAGTACTTTTGGCATTCGAGATACTCCTTTTGCCGTTCAAAATTACGTAACTGCTATTTACAGGTAATGACCAGGCTCTCCTACGAGTTTAAAGGGCTGCCCCTTTTTTTTCAACTTAACCTCCAGTTTTCCAGAGAAGCAAGCGACCTACTGAATCTGATAAAAAATATTAGTTAGTATCAAATCACCAGGCTAGAAACAGCAACACAAGATACTAAAGGCAAAAATACGCTTGCTCCTGCACGGCAACTTATACGAACCTCAAAATCAAATCCCAAAGAGCTTTGATATTGACCACACATTTTGCGATACTTTCCAGGAAACTGCTCTCCAGAGTTTCTGGCGTCAACCAACCTTTCATTCCAGTTATGTTCGTATAAAAATGTAGGGGGCTGTGTCAATGCATATTACATCTCATGCAGGTATTACCTTAGAACTACTCTCGACATCATTGCACGGTGCGTTCGACGAAAACGAATCAAATCCACCCCCAAATATACTCTGGCTCATGATGGATGGCTGCCGGCCCGATGCCCTGGGTTGTTATGGAACACCTTGGGCACACACCCCACACATTGACCAAATTGCCGCCCGGGGTGTTTGCTTCAAAAACGCGACAACACAATGCCCGGTGTGCGTACCTTCGCGCAATTCTATGAAAACTGGGCATTATTGCCACGAAATCGGCAAAATGTATTCTGGCGAGAAACCGGACATAACACCACCCTATGCAGCCACAGCAAAAGACTACCCCAATTTGTTAAATCACTGGACCAACAGGGGCATGCGTCCTGTCAATCTGGGAAAGTCCAGCGCTTTTCAAAAAGACTGGGATCAGAAAGCAGACCTGCCTGCCCGGGTTTCATCACGACGGCATGATTCGGACAAATATTACGCACCTGTGAGTCTCACTACGTATGGCTGGCAAATCGGCGGCACACAAGATATTCACGTGGACGACACGATTGAAGGGGTATTGACAGATCAGGCACTGGATGTATTGAAATCGTTTGCGGATCAGGGTACACCCTTCTTTTTGCGTATTTCCTATCAACCACCTCATGTACCTATCCAGGTTCCACCACCATTCATGCTGGAACTGGATGCAGTGAATCTGCCATTTCCCAATAAACAGATACTCGACAGCAAACCACGCTTTGAACGTGAGCAACTCCGCATATACTCCGGCACCCTGGATTTGTCTGAGCATGCCCTTCGCGTGGCTCGGGCAACCTATTACGGCATGGTCAGTATGGTTGATTATTTTATAGGTAAGTTGATGGATGCTTTAAATATGCTTGGGCTAATGGATAATACTTTGATTGCAGTAAATTCCGACCACGGGCAAGCATTGGGAGAAAATGGACTGCATAAAAAGCGAAGTTTCTACGATCCGGTTATTCAGGCACCTCTCATTATTTCCTGGCCGGGACACCTCCCACAAAACAAGCTGATCACAGAACAAGTTGAGATGCTAGATCTGATTCCCACGTTCATGGATATCGCTGGAATGCACATCCCGGAGACCCTGTCCGGTAAAAGTTTGTTGCCTCTGATGTTGGATAAGGAAACTACGGGACGTGAAGTGACGTATGCTGAGATTGATTACAGTGGTTCCATGTATCAACCACTTCGGGAAAACTCCGGCAGACGTGTCATGGCACGTACCCGGGACTGGAAACTCGATTATTTTAACGACCCGCGTGTCCCGGGCAAAGATGGCGCTTTATACAATCTGACAGATGACCCCTGGGAACACCACAATATGTACTGTGACCCAGCCTGCCGCGATGTTATTGAAGAACTGGAACAGTGCATACACGATTGGGACCATGTTTAATTTAGCCCCAAAATTAAAAATATACAGATTACTTCCAACGAGGTGTAATGCTGGTTAAGTACCCGGTACGTTCAGTTTCTGCCAAATTTTCAAATTCAATACCGAGGTTTTGGAGTAGGGTACCCTCAGTCAATTGCAGATCAACCAGTGAATTTTCAAACGCAATTTGTGCCTGAACTTCCTGGGTTTGCGCCAGAGTCAGGTCTTCCATAACCTGTAGCACCTGGTAACTGGTGGTTGTTCCAAGACGCAGGCGCCGTTCTTCCGCAAGCACATTGGCTTCCTGAAGCTGCCTTGCCCGCTCATTACTTTCCACCAAAACTTTGTTGGTCAACACATTACGTGCAGCCATACGTACATTCATGGTCATCTGTTGCTCTGTCTGACGTTCACGAAGCTCTGATTGCCGACGTTGTATCTGTGCACGCTCATGCGCACCACGCGCTGCCCGATTTCCAATTGGCACCGAAGCCACTACGCCATAGCTGTACACATTATCGTCGGCTTCTAGCATCTTCTCAATGGTAGTTGAACGTGATCTGTCCCGCCCTGCCTGGGAATAAGAAGCCGTAATATCCAATTGGGGAAGCATTTCACGACGCGCTCTGAATTCTTCCAAGGTTGCCATTTCAATATCTAATGATGCAATCATCATTTCAGGCCGATTTCGCAGAGAACGCTCAATGCTGACTTTCAGGCTGGCTTCAAAGTTGTCCGGATCAATCAGATAGGTGTCATTCAAGTTAGGACGGTCCAATGGATGAATGCGTGCATTTGAAAAAATACCATCTTCACGCATGTCAAGAATTTGCTTGAGATAGTCTTCCGCATCTGCTATGCGGGCACGGGCAGAAACCACATCACCTTGACGTGCAGCGACACCTGCCTTAGCCTGAAGCACTTCAATATCCGCTGCCGTACCAATATCACGTCTTGTTACATTAATATCGTATAAACGTTCTGCGTTAGCGAGAGACTCTTCACGCACGCTCAACGTCTCAATGGCACCAACCAAATCCCAGTATGCCTTAATAACTTCAGAAACGGTGTTTAATACGGTCAACCTGAGCTGGGCTTCAGAAATATCACGGGACTTTTCAGCAGAACGAATTCTTACCGTGTTAAAATTCTTCCCGAAACCACGTAGCAAAGGTTGTGTTATGGTGAGACCGATAGAAGAATCGAATTCATCGATAAAATTTCCGAATGTAGTCGCTTCTTTATTGGCGTCAAAATTAAATGAGTATTCCGTGCCATAACTAATCCTACCAGTAACTGTGGAACGCAGATTGGTTTGATAATTTTCAACCGATGATATTCCACCGTACGCGACGTTTTGCTGTGATGCAGATACATCTGCATAGGTATGGGTCCCTGAAGCAGATAAAACGGGATCAAAAATGCCTCGGGCTGCTTGTATATCGGATTCTGCTGCCAGGGGATCAAAAGATGAAATGACAATATCCGTATTCTGACGCAGTGCAATTTGTATGCATTCTTCGAGGCCCAGGCGTAATTTCTGTTGGCCGGTCTTCGGTTCAAGCGCTTCTCTGAAAGGTGCAATATCAATTAAATCTATTGATATCTCTTCCTGTATGCTGCGCCGCAATCCATCTTGAGGTAACTCCCTGTTTTCTGGATCGAAATTCAGGTTCAGCTTTCCGCCGCCTCTGGGAGTTTCATCAAATGACGGTACAACTTCCTGCATATCTCGAACATTGAGCGTATTCTGGCTCTGAGATTGAGGTGATGCCGGAGCTGGTAAACGGGTAACATCCACCGTTTCACTTGCAGCTACAGAAACCATAACTGCCAACGATAAAATCTTACAAAATAGTTTTGTCATGAAAATGCTCCCAAAAATACTACCAGTTGCGTGTATTGGCATCAGCTATCTAATTACTTCATGTGGATAGACCATTGCCAGGCAATAACTGTATTGTGAATTAGACTTCAATTTCCAATATAAAATCAGATAAATAAATAATTAGCTTCTCTTATAAATACATCAAGAACAAAGAAATGTAACACAAATGGTCAATCATCAACCACTGTGCCGGTGCTTTTTCTCTTGAGCTTTAATTCTGTTCCAAGAATCAATGGCTGCTTCCGGGCTTTCAGCCTTGTTTTCACCAAAAACATGATCATGCCGCCGAATCATCTTCTCATGAGCAGATTTAAGTGCTTTGAGCAAATCGAAGCGCCCCTCATTCTCAGCAGCAGCCGCAGTTGCCAACAAGCAGAACAGCACATCACCAAATTCTTCTTCTATATGATCATTTTCGTCACCAGTTAATGCTTCACGCAACTCATCAACTTCTTCATGAAGGTAACCTGAAAAACTCAACGATGTCTGCTCACGGTCCCAGGGGCAACCTTCAGGTGATCGGAGGTACCGAGCCAGCTTCATCAAAGCACTAAACCAATCGGCATCATTCACCGGTAATTTATTTAAATGTGGAAATTGTTCCATTATGTCCCTTTTCTACTTTGTACGGAAATTATAGTTTTACATTCCCGAAAAATGGCTTAAAGTTGCAAGTTGAGTTGCCGATAAATATTTACTATGGAGAACAATTAAGGACAAGGAGGTCCGCTTATGAAAATTCAATGCTGCGTTTGTAAAAAAGTTCGTGAACAAAATGTTTGGACGCACCAAATTTTGTGGTCACCTCAGAATGTCTCACACACCTATTGCCCAGACTGCCTGCAAGAAGCAAAGAAAGAAGCCCATGAGTTGATTCGTATTGGTCATACGGGAAAAACCATTACTGCCTGATATCAACTTATCATCACAAGAAACTTCGTGTCAGACTTCCAAGCAATAAATACCATCCATCAGCAAGCACAAACATGATTATCTTGAAGGGCAATGAGACAAATATGGGGGGCAACATCATCATACCCATTGCCATTAATGTGCTTGCTACAACCATGTCTATGATCAAGAATGGTATATAAATAATAAATCCAATTTCGAATGCTGTAGTAAGTTCGCTGACAACAAATGCCGGTATAAGCACATGTGTTGGCACTTCCGCCCGAGTCTCCGGTCTACCGATTTCTGCCATGTCTAAAAATAACTTTAAATCCTTTGGACGTGTCTGTCGGAACATAAAGTTTCGTACTGGCTCAAGTGCAGCTTCCAAAGCCTCCATCGGATCATCAAAATCACCTTGAATGTACGGTTGAATTGCGTTAGTATTCACTTCTCTATACGTTGGTGTCATGATAAAGAATGTAAGGAATAATGCAAGCCCAATTAGCACCTGGTTTGGTGGTGTTTGCTGGGTAGCCATTGCCTGACGCAAAAAACCCAATACAACGATAACACGGGTAAATGAAGTGGTCATCACCAGGATAGCAGGAGCCAATGACAACACCGTAATAAGGAAAACGACCATCAGTGAAGTGCTGATATTGTCACTCTCAACAGCATCTCTGGCACTGTTAAAAATATTTATACCAAGAGGATTCACATCTTCCTGAGCCCAGGCAAATACTGGCATGAGAACTACTAAGCAAGTAACCAAATGCCAATTAAATATGGTACAACGCCTTTTATACCCAGTGAACCTATTCACGGGAATCATCCTGTAAATATTGTCGCAATCGTTGCAAATCCCCCCGCAAAGAGGTGATGTCATCATCAGAAATTGAACTGACTGGTATTTTATTGCCAGGAGAACTCATTGAATCCCTGCTCTTGCCGTGATTTATTACTCCAACTTCCGATTCTGAAGAATGTTGTTTATACCCTTTTGACTGAGCCCGTAATTCATCCAAAAAAGTTCTGGTTTTCGCTTGTTCCGCTTCGTACGCATCTGACTCAACGGTTGATGAAATGGGCAATGTTGCGGTAGATGAGGTTGCGGTTTGATTTGTCAAATCTTGCGTTGCAAGAAAATCTTCTGATTCATACTCGTAAATCAAAGATATAGCATTGGGCGTAACACCAACAACCAATATCTTGTCTCCGGCTTGCACAAATGTCAACGAAGATTTAGGCGCCAAATGTATCCTGCCAAGCACTTTACCCAAGGAAACACCCGCCAGAAAAGGGGTATTTTTCCCAAAACGACGAAACACATACCCCAACAAAATAATAGTAGCGCACACAAAGAACAAACCAATCAATACCTGGAAAAGATAACTTGTATCCAGTGGGCGTTGTGGTGCAGTTGTATCCATTGTTGCTGTGAATTCATCTGAAGTTGTCACTTCATCTGAATCATAAAAGTCATGCAATGCACGTATGGCTGCTTCTGCCCCTTCCGCTGAACGAAGCGGCATGGGCTCTTTACCTATAGATGATGGTAGGTCTTGTGATAGTTTGCCATCCAGAAGCAGGTTAATTGTTTGTGCTCCGATGTCAGAACTTTCGGGCAAGATTTCCTGAGCATATGCCGAAGTTCCCAGATAACCGATACCAGGGCAAAGTACTGATACGTAAACATAAAAAAGCAGAGCAACGACAGCAATTGAGAATGAACTGCGCTGAATCCAAGACCGATGAAACCAGTCATCATGTATCATTGGTGTAATCCAATTCTGTTATTCCCATAAAATCCACAAAACGAACATTTAAAGAATCCCCGAGAACAACAATTTCACCTTTGGCAAATGGTAAGTTGTTAACAGATAAATCTGTCATCTCACCAGCCATTTTATTAAGTTGAACAACAGAGCCCACTCGCAACTCCAAAACTTCCCGTACTGACATCTGCAAGGAACCCAAGTCTGCCGCAATGGATAATTTTACTTCTCCGATATCGTCCAGCATGAGATGTTCTTTTGTTTCGATACTGTCAAGCAGGTTGGCTTTAAAGTCGTGGTTGTCTGGTTTTTCTTCCACAGTAAGCTACTATCCTTATAAATCGAAAATGGTGAACTTGGTATACATGACGTCTAGTACTTCCTGAGAACCATGCGGATCAAACTGACGCAATAAAATGTTGGCTTCTTGCCGAGACTGACGTAATAATGTATCTTGCATGTAGGGATCATTTAACTCAGAGCGCATACGGTTACGATGTAATTGTAATATTTTTGCCCGGAAATGCGGCAACCGGTCTTGAATCAATGAGGCTGTCTGTGCATTTTTGCATACCATGGCAATCTGATATATCAGCAGTGGCGAGGAGACGTTGGGATCGTCTGTCAATACAGACACCTGGTCTTCCTGGAACTCCAGTGTAACTGCTGTTGGCGGAATCACATCATACTCAAACTCTGTCTGAGTTGTGGAATCCTTCCCAAGCATGGGACGCAACACAAACTGAAATGTTACCAAACCCAATATTGCAGGTACGAGAATAACTATTCCTAGAATGATCAATGATTTGACTAGAGATGAAGATGCCTTTGGTGCTGGTGTTGGTTCTTGTTGTTCATCCGCCATAATTAATTTATCTCCATTTACTCCATGTTAAATTGTCGTGGTGAAATTGCAGTAGCACTGGGTTGATGATTCATGGGGGTGCCCCCTATGTTCGGATCACGTAACGGGTCCAGCATATCTTTTGGCACCAGACCTCGAACATAAATTTCAACCCGACGGTTTGCTTCGCGCCCTTCTGGGGTGTCGTTGGTTGCCATTGGTTGATTACTGCCAAGTGCTGTAATTTCAAATTGTTCTTTGGGTACACCACCTACTTCAAACAATCTTCTGGCGACGGCATCAGCCCTGAAAAAACTCAGCTGCATATTATCTCTGTATATAGAACCAGCAGAAGTTGGTATATTATCTGTATGGCCCCGCACTTCGATGAACGCATCCGGCATGTCTCTTAGAACTTCAGCGACATTCTGCATGACGGGAAAAGACTCCGGCTTCAATTCAGTACTTCCCATATCAAACAGTACGGCATTTGGAAGGCTTATTTTAATGCCACCTACCGCGTCAAATTCAATTTTTACTTGTTTTTCCATCCCCATAACCTGTAACTCCCGCCGCAGTTTACGTGCAGCATCGGAAGCAGACTCCTGGGTACGACGTGGAGGCCGGGGTATGGGAGATATCACGCCATCTTGCAAGCGCAGCACGCCCAACGCTTGCTGTAATGAAGCCATAGCTTGATTAAATTGTTCCTCGCTTATGGTCGAAAAAGACAAGAGCAGCACAAAAAAAGTTAATAACAAACTCATGAGATCACCAAAGGTGACCAGCCAGAGCGGTGCACCAGTTACCTCGGGTGATTTTTTCTTCCTAGGCATGATTTCCTCGATACCGACACTGTATATTGGGCAACATTAATTCAAACCAACGCGTTCACGCACAGCAGGTGAAACAAAAGCTTTCAATTTCTGCTCCACGACACGTGGATTATCACCAGACTGAATAGATAAAATGCCCTCGATAATTATTTCCTTTTGCAGTAATTCCATCGCGGTACGTACCTTCAGTTTCCCAGAAGCGGGCAACAGAATCAGATTGGCCAGTACGGCACCATAAAGTGTCGTTAACAATGCAACAGCCATGCCACCACCAATAGCAGAAGGATCGTCAAGTGTCGCCAGCATTTTCACCAATCCTATCAGCGTTCCAATCATACCAAAAGCTGGGGCAAAGGTCGCCATTGCATTCATAATGGATTGCCCCATTGCATGTCGGTCTTCCATAAATGCAATTTCTGTTGTAAGTATATCCTTAATCAGTTCTGGTGCAGTACCGTCAATTGCCAATTGCACACTTTTTTGCAGAAATTCATCTTCTGAGTCACCAGAATGTCCTTCAAGAGCAAGAATACCTTCTCGGCGGGCGACAGTTGCAAATTCAACAAGTTTGCGGATTAATTGTTCTGAACTGCTTGATTTATGAATCAAAGCATTTTTGAATGTATTGAACACACTAAGCACATCAGAGAGTGGAAAATTAATTAATGTGGCGGCCAGGGTACCTCCAAAGACGATAATAACTGCAGGAATGTTTACAAAAATACCTGCACCACCACCAAGCACAATACTTAATGTGAGCAACAAAATACCAGAAATTAATCCTACAATGGTGGCGATATCCATGCACACACTCCAATTTCTGAACTGACAGGTTTAGGTAGTAAAATTGGTTATAAATAACTTTCGGTGTATTCTATCACCCACCGTTAAGGCGCGTCCATACCGGGTACCCTCCAGACTTAACGATTTACTTAAAGTGACTGCAATAAAACCGTACAAACAATTCGCCCCTGCGGCCAATACTACAAAATAAGACCGCAGGGGCTTTAGACAAACAAAGAAGAAACTCAACATGAAGCCATAGGATTACTGTTGCAGATTAACGAACCAGATTAATCGTCTCTTGGAGCACATTGTCTGCTGTAGTAATCGTACGTGCATTCGCCTGATAACCGCGCTGGGTAATGATGAGATTACTGAACTCGTCGCCCAGGTCTACATTCGAACTTTCCAGCACACCACCGGCAACCGAGCCACGACCACCTGTACCTGGACGGCCAATTTGGGCAACTCCAGATGATGGTGTTTCTACAAAATTATTAAAGCCATTACGTGACAAACCACCCACATTGGAGAAATTGGCAACAGCTATCTGCGCGAAAACCCTTGTCAAGCCATTGGTAAACACCCCAATAACCTCTCCATTGGCCCCAATATTAAAACTTTCCAAGACCCCACGCGGAAAACCATCCTGGCTACGCATGGTTACATCACTGGGATTGGGGTTACCAGTATTGGGGTCCGTTCCCAACGAAAGCTGCGTGATACGAGAAAAATCGATCGCAAAAGTCATGTCATCCGGACCAGTTAATCCAGAGGGGTCCAAGGCAAGGGTCGGGACTGTAATACTTGGCATATTGGCTGGGTCTGATGGGTCTAGCGCACCACCACTTTGAAATTGTATGGTACCAGTCGCACCAGCAATGGGATTACCATCATAACTGGCGAACCAGGTCCATTCATTGCTATTGGCAGTCTTGGTGAATGTAATTTCAATCAGTCTTTCCGTTCCCAATGAATCATACACACTGACTGTTGGACGCACTGTATCGCCTACTGCCACATCGGAATTTAAATTACCATACAAGGTCGCTTCACTGGTAGCCCGTACTATACCAACACCACCGACCGGTATAACAATGTTCTGAAGCGGTGCATTGGAATCTATAATACCCTGTTCATTAGCAATGAAGCCCTGAACACGCATACCAGTAGCAGGCTCAATCAGTACACCATTGTTATTGAGGTCAAATGAGCCATCCCGCGTATAGAAATTGCGATTCCCATCGTTCAACACAAAAAAGCCACTACCCTGAATGGCCAAATCCGAATCAATACCTGTGGTAATTAAAGAACCATTTTTGTGATTGACATCGATGCTGGCGACCTGCACCCCCAGCCCAATCTGTTGTGGATTCGTACCACCAAAACTGCCTACCGGAGCAGAACCGGCGCGTAAAGTTTGGGAGAACAAATCCTGAAAATTCATTCGGGAGCTTCGATAACCGACGGTATTTACGTTCGCGATATTCGAAGCAACCATGTCTAACCGGCGCTGATGAACTTTAAGTCCAGTAACACCTGTAAATAATGCTGTACCCATAATTATAACTCCATTCGTTGTTGCCGCGTCTGTCGATCAGCGGCATGGAGGCCTCCCCAAACGGGGGCCGGCCTGGACTTTTGTAATTCGTTAACTTCACTTACTTCTTTTTCATTTTCAGATGCACTGAGCAGTACGGCGCTATCGATTTGCGTAAATATCTGCTCCTGTGCCTCATCTGGTGCCATTGCTGTAATTACTGTTCGGTTAGGCACATTGACGATAAAAGCAGCTTTGTCAGATATCACCAACGATTCTCGTGCACCTTTGTCGGCCAATTTCTCGACAGCCGTTTCTAACTGAGCAACTTCTGCTTCATTTAATGAAATCTGACGTTGCTCTAATCGTTGCAGCGCATGTCCTGAAAACTTGACTGTGGACGTTACTTTACCCACGTCTCGCAATGCACTTTGAAAAGTCCTGGCAAAATCACTCTCACGTACATGCTCGTTGGTACGTGTCTGTGGCTTGTCCAGTTTCAAAGACTGCACTTTAGATGTGATGGGTAAATTGTTGGGATTGTTGGTAATCATTTTAAAAGCCTGAATTATCCTTTTTCATCTTGGGTTACAGGAGCCTGATTCGCTACTGACATGACCCCAGACATTGGTACGATAGACTCACCTACCGACAACATGACAATACTGCCCTCAAGGTGTACTGAAGAAACCATTCCAGTAACGATGTTTTCACCATTAATGTCGATACCTTCTATATATTTTCCAAGCATTCCCTGGGCATTGATGAAGTTTGCCTGATCAACATTACCTGACAGTATTTGTAGATTTAAATCAAGTAACTCGACTTTATCATTCAGGTTGTTCATCTGTTCCAGTGCTGAAAATTGAGCCAATTGGGCAATCATTTCATTATTGTCTGTTGGCGCAAGCGGATCCTGGTTCTGCATTTGCAAGACCAATAATTGCAGAAATGCGTCTCGACTCAAATCATTATTATCAGTCAAAGTTGATGTTGTGGTTGATTCTGTTGCTTTCTCCTCTGTTGACTTGGTGGCACTTTGCGTTGAAAGCGCCTCTGTCTGCTGCGTTTGATTATGTTTAGCCCGATAATTGGCTGTTATTTGCTCCATCGCAGATATTCGTTCTGCTCGTGTTGCGGACATATTCCCCAACACATTTGAACGAAACCCAACCATGACATTCATACTGATTCTCCTGGTTTATACAAACACATTTAAGTTTCCCTGGTGGCGTCTTTGACGGTCTAAACCGCGGGAAGACTCCTGATCAGAGGTATTATCGGAACTTGAAAAACGATAGCCACCACGTTGTGCGGTGTCCTGACGTTGAGCATCACGACCAGCGTTCTGTGTTGCATCGTTTAACGGGTTTGAGCCCGGTTGCGATGAAACTTCAATCCGTTGAACATCTATACCCTCTCGCGATAACGCTTCTCGCAATCCACCCATCTGATGCTCCAGAGCTTCTCGCACAGTTGCATTGCCGGAAAGAAGTCGTATCGACATCTCACCTTGTCGCGAGCGAACCTCAATCTGAACTTCACCCAGTGATTCAGGATGCAGTTTGATATTTATTCGCTGCTCGCGGCCAGCAAGCATTTGCCGAATTGCTTCAACAGATTCACGGCCAAGTTGATCCAGCGGAACACGTGTCGGATACTCAAAAGCACTTCGTTCTGAAGCTATTGCTTGTTCAATTGAATTAAACACCGATCGGTTTACACCCACCACTACCGGACGTGTCATCTCTGCTGCATCGCCTGAAGACTCTGCAGCTTCTGATTGACGTGTTATCGCTGACGATGAAATCAGAGAACGGAAAACCGTGTTATTCCGCGGCAACGATTCCTGTCGTTGTAGCAGGGTCATAGCATCAGAAAGACGTTCAGCATTCCGAACCAAGTTGTGCGAGTCTACCTTCACGTTCTCGTGAGTGAACTTAACCTTTGGCACCACACGATCAAGTGAACGTATCAGTCGTTCTCCAGTAGCTTCTGTCTCAAGCGCATCCTCCGTCAAGGAACCCTGTTTATTGAGAACAGGTTGTTCCAGTTTCTGACGCAGCGTAGTTGCCCAGCCTGAGAGATGCTCGGGAGACTTCATTTCAATGGCCTGAATAAGCCGCTTGATCGGATACGTGCGGGTATCATTTGGTGTTTCTTCGGTCATTTTGCTAGAACGAAACACCCCACTTGCCGATTGGGTAGACTCGTCAGCATCTTGATCGGAGGGTACTTCTTTCGAGGTTACTTTCAACACCAGATGACGCCACAGTTGCTGCAACACCTTCCGGTCTTCTGTATCTTGCGCCTCGAGTTTCACGATAGTGCCATGAACTGCTGACGGATCAAACTGAACGCGTACCATGTCACCTTTGGTAGTACCAACGGCCTCATCACGTAACGATTTGTGCAGCATATCTGCTACCCGCGCACGCAAAACTGGTAACGCTTCCCGCTCTGTTTCAAGTTCTGCATCAAACATACCGGAATGTTGCGCCTGTCTCTGAAGCACTATTGGCTTTCTGGCATTAGCAGCTTCAGCTACCGGTGCAACTGACTCATCTGTTGAAGTTTTCAACAAATGCGTATCTGTATCCGTAGCATTCCCGATTGCCTCCCGTCGGTTTACCGAGGGTTTTGTATACTTTACCACCTCATCAGACTGACTCTCCGAAACATGCAACGGTTCCCGGTTTTTGATTTGCGAACCTGGTTTGTTTACAGCCGGCTTCGTATTTTCCAAGGCATGTTCCAGTTTTGAAGCATCTGTTGGCGTTTCTTCATTTGATACCTTGACTTTTCCTGACTCAACATCTGAATCTACAAGCACCACCTGTTCTCTGTGGTTTTCCCTGATTTTGATTGTGTTGTTTTGTCGCAACCCAGTACGTAAATCAAGTTTTGTACTGTCGATTTCAGTCGAATCAGATGACACCTCTTGATTAAAAACAAATCCGCGTTTGCGCACTTCTGTTAACGCAGGTTGAACAACTTTATCCTGCTGCTGTTGATTTTGTGTCGCAGCCTTTTCCAATTCCACTTCTTCTGAATCGGTGTGCAAGGTAGTAGCATCTTTGTTTCTAATTTCTGCCTTCTGACCTGGTTCAACTGATTCATCAGTAGCAACGGGTATTGGAGCATCCAATTGGTTCTCAGATTTACCAATAAAAGACATACGCGTAGTCTGGCGATCAACAGGCAGCTCACCAACGCGTCTGGAAGGAGCAGAAGGTTCTGCACTTGCAACCTCTGGGTCTGCTTCTACTATTCCGGGTATTGACTCATTACCTTTTTCAGGTAACTTGTCAGTTCCGAAGTGATGGAATTGCTGTCGCTCCTTTTGCACAACAGGCTCAACTTCACTTTCAACATCTCTTTCAATTTGACCTGCACTTTGTTCTTCCTGCTGATACAAAGAGGAGATTCGAGTAAGATGTTCAGAATAACGTTGCGTCTTGCTCGTATCTTGAGGCTCTACATCGACATCCTCCTGCACTGAATGTGTTGGAACAGCTTCAGGGAACACCTTCTGCGTTCCAGGAGAATCTTTCTCCAACACTGTTTCCAGTTTTGTATCTTCTGGAATTTTTTCATTTCCCACGGAGTCATTTTCATCTACCATGCTGGCTTGACTGTTTGAATCTACAGATGATTCCATTTCGTTAATGGGTGTCTGTGTATTCATGAGCACAGCCGGCTCGGAAAGATGTAACAGTTGCGTGGGCACTGATGGCGTTTCAACTGCCACTTCCTGTTCTGGATCAATTGACATCAACCATTCCACAAGACGTGACATCGGAAACGAGAAACTAACCTTGGGAGTGAGGTTGACAACCTCATCAGAAAGGGATGATAAAGGAAATTGCAAAGACGGCACAGACATATACACTGATGAATCAGGCATATGCCTTGTTGATGCAGACTTGCTTTCAGGGCTTTCCTGCTTGTCATTCTTCTCTGAATATCCCGGAACAGCTTCAACGCCATTTTCTGCCACTTCAAGGTCTTCTACAGTATTCGCCACTTGCCACAATTGCGGAAGTGTTACACCTTCATCATCCTGAGGCAGTTTTTCACCTCCTTTAGAATCCAGATGCTCTATCCACTTGTGCAGCAAGGCTGATACGGCAGAAACTACCTTTTGTGCATCATCATTCTCAGGCATTTTTTCATTTTGCAGGTCACTGATTGCTGAATACGTATCAGCAACTTCTGCTTTTGCCAGCATATGCAGTTTTGCTTCTGGCACAGAAGCATCACACATTAAGTGCAACAATTGAGAAAATGCAGTCACCTCACTTTGTTCAGACTGATTGAGTAATGACAGTTTATCCTGCGACAGTTTACCTGACACAGGATACTGTTCTTCCATTATATTTTTGAACAGTTCAGTCATAAGAAAATTCATACATAATTCACCTCCTTTCTCTGTGCTGTTGTAAGTTGCGATTAGGTAAACCCTGTTTACAAATAACAGGGGAAATAGAATCATGAGTAATACCAGGGGGGGAGGGTAGATTTTTACAAAGTAATGCGGCCGGTCATCCGGCACAAGTAGTTCAGAAGAATGTTATTGCAAGGCAGAATAACACATGATTCAAGCAGTTATTGCTTAAATGAGATATGCCATCTTCAGGTGAGAACCGATTCCAGAATTGGAAAGCTTATAAATAGAATTGAATTTACAAAGGGGATAGCAAGCTCAGATGCTGTCATGTTGAAGGTAACGAAGCACCTGGGTTGCCAAATCGGCTTCCAATTCCGCCATAATGGCTCCGCGGTCTTTGGGGCGTTCGACTTGTAAAAGTATCTCCGCGACATCTTCCACAGGGAGTCCATTTAACCGTTCTGCTGCCTGTTTCGGTCGCATGTTGGCCAGTGTAATGGCAATTGTGGTCATCCGAACGCGACGCTCCGTGTCAGCTTCCCCCAGAGACCCGTCAATCACATCACGCAGTTGCTCCAGCTCAGTACGAACTTGGGTAAGTTCTTCTTCACGTCGTGCCAACTGTTGCTCCCGATCATTCAGTTGACGGTCGCGTTGTCTTAATGATTCTTCCTTTTGCCGCAGTTGTTGTGCCAATGGGCTTAGAGCATCTTGCATCGTTGTTAGCGGCGTATCAAGAGCCTGTTCAACACCTCTTACCTTGTCAAAAGCATCACGGTTCAGATTACCAGTGACTCCCAGCCCCAACACCAAGACACCAAGAAATGACAACAAACTCAACATCCCAAATGCAATGAACTTCATGGTGATGTCCTTTCATCTTCCTGAACTGACTTTTCTTGCTCAGTGGAAGATTTTTCTGTTTGGCGACGCGTACCATATCGTACAGTGGCGATCTCGTCAAGTAAACGTTGTTCAGTCTTCAACAGGTGACGTGATACACGTCCGCTTTCGTGGTTCGCCAACTGTTCCATCATGCGTCTGAGTTTCATTGCCTCTGTTAAGGCATCACGACAAGAGTCCTCTTGCGATTCCAGCGTTCTAATTTCAGCATCAGTGTCATCACCCAACCGCGCCAGATGACGCTCAAATTGATAATACCGCTGTATGTCCCAAGCATCAATTAAATACTTTTTTCGATCTTGTGCATTGTTCAGAATATTTTGTTGCGCGGCATAAATACTTGCACGACGTTCTTCTAATGTCATACGTTCGCGTTGAATTGCAGCAAGTTCTTGTGCCTTCCAATCTTGCTGTCGTTTTCTAATGCGCGTTAAACGTTTGTATGTATTTAGCTTTCTATCCAGCATATCTTATTTTACCGGCTACGCATGGCAAGTGCCATATGGTTTTCAATATCTGCGAATGCACTTTGCTCATCCATGTTCTGTCGTAAAAACGCACGTATATTGGAGATGAGTTGTATCGATTGATCAATTTCTACATTGCTGCCAGCGACATAAGCACCGATGTTGATCAGTTCTTCTGCATCCCGGTATGTCGCCATGATGCCCCGCATCTGATTGGCCAATTCTCGGTGGCGAGGGGTCGTTACCTCATTCATGGCACGACTGACACTTTCCAATACATCTATAGCAGGAAAATGCCCCCGAGAGGCCAAATCTCGAGACAATACAATGTGACCATCCAATATGCTGCGAACTGCATCACCAATTGGGTCATTCATGTCATCTGCTTCAACCAATACGGTATAAAATCCGGTGATGCTACCAGTTTCGGCATTGCCAGCACGTTCCAATAACCGTGGCAATAAAGAAAACACCGAAGGCGGATAGCCTTTAGTTGTCGGTGGCTCACCAATCGCCAAGCCAACTTCACGTTGGGCCATGGCAAACCGGGTGACTGAATCCATCATCAGCATGACATCTGCACCTTGACCACGAAACCACTCTGCAATTGCCGTTGCAGTATAAGCTCCGCTGATACGAATCAATGCCGGTGTATCGGAAGTGGCCACCACAACAACAGAACGCGCCAGGCCTTCATCACCAAGGTCTGCCTCAATAAAATCTTTAACTTCGCGACCACGCTCACCTACAAGAGAAATCACATTTATATCAGCATTGGTGTTTCGGGCAATCATGCCCATCAGCTTACTTTTACCTACGCCACTACCAGACATGATTCCCATACGCTGGCCTTTGCCACACGAAATACAGCTGTCAACAGCACGCACTCCACTTCCGATAGGTTCCAGTACACGTTGTCGAGACATGGGTGGAGGCGGTGATGCCATCAGAGGTACTTCTGTTTCCCAGAGCGGGGCTGGACCGCCATCTATGGGTTGGCCAAGGCCATCCAGAACACGACCCAGCAAATTGTTGCCAACCCGAACCATACGAGGTTTGTGTGTGGGAATCAATACGGTACCCGGTCCTATGCCACGCATATCACCCAAAGGCATGAGGAGTATCCGTTCACCTCGAAAACCTACCACTTCTACCGGTATCCGAGCGGAGTTTCCATTATTTTTATCTTGATTGCTGGTCAGAGAAGAATATCCGGCATTTGTACTTTCGGGAGAAACATAACACAAATCGCCCACACGCATGGCCGGACCGGTTGCTTCTATGGTTAATCCAACGATGTCGACCACTTTACCGTAACGCCGGAATACATCCTGCTCCAAAACCCGTCCGGTAATGGACCGCAAGTCTATACCTGTCATGGTTGCTCATCCAAGGCTTCCAGGGCATGTTCCAATAATGTACTGATGCGGGCGTCAACTTGCATAACAGGTGAGTCTACGATACACCCCCCAGGAGGCATGCTATCATCTTTTTCGATTAAAATATGCTCAATATGATCGAACTGCTCTAACAATTTTAATTGATGTGCCTTGATCGCCTCTAAATCTTGAGGATGCAACCGAATAGTGACACTTTGTTGATTGGACAATACTTCTAGCGCCTTTTCAACTGAACGCAGCACCAAACCATCGTCATCTTTAGGTTCACATTGAACTATACGTGCTACCATGTGCTTGACCAGTTCAAGAACTTGTGGTTTCAGATTATCAAGAAAATCTTGTCTGGCATCCATCATAGCTTGTGCAGCGTTTTCTATGGCCACTGTACATTGTGCTACCGACTCGGAAAAAGCCGCTTCACCTGCCTCCTGACCGGCTTGAAAACCTTCTTTAAAAGCCTCTTCTCGCATTATTTCTGCTTGTTGATGGGCTTCTTCCAGTATCTTGGCACCAAGCATTTGAGAACTGATTTCAGGTTCTACCGATTCATTCAGATCAGCATCCAAACTGTTAACAGGATTAGTACGTGATTCAGGAAGCTCATCAAGATGCTCAACACCAAATTGCAGTGGGTGCTTATCTGACCAAGCATGCTTTGCCTTGAGAACTTTCGACATATAAATTAACGCCTTCCAGCTATTATAAATGACAAATTAATGGAGACAGCACTGAGAAGTACTGTTAACATGATTGCAATTAAAGTCTACCATACAAAATTGGCTTGGTCGTCAGAATCTATACCAGAATTTCATCGGCATCTCCACCACCGCGTCCAGAAATGATGACATCGCCTGACTCTTCCAGCCGCCGTATAACTGCGACTATTTTTTGCTGGGCCTCTTCAACATTTCGCATGCGTACAGGCCCCATAAACTCTATTTCTTCCTTGATCATTTCTCTGGCCCGTTCAGACATATTCCGGTAAATTTTATCTGCAACATCTTCTCCGGAAGCCTTCAGCGCCAATGCTAAATCTTTGCTTTCTACTTCACGGAGCGTCTTCTGGATTCCACTGTCATCCACATATATGATGTCATCAAACGTGAACATCAATCGTGCGATTTCATCTGCCAGTTCGGGATCACGCTCCTCGAGGTCAGCCATAATAGTCTTTTCCAGTGCGCGATCAGTCATATTCAATATTTCAGCAACCTCTTTCACGCCTCCTGCAAAAGTAAAGCCCTGATTAAACACAGCGGCCATCTTGCGCTCCAGAACTCGCTCTACTTCATGCACAATTTCAGGCGCAGTACGGTCCATAGAGGCTATACGCATCAAAACATCCGATTGTACGGCTTGTGGCAATGTCGACAAAATGATTGCCGAAGTGGCTGATTGCAGGTGCGCAAGAATAAGCGCAATCGTTTGTGGATGTTCTTCCTGAATAAAACTGGAGATTTGTGACGGATCTGCTTTACGTAAAAATTGAAAAGGCACTTCCTGCAAACTACTTTGCAGCCGCGTCAAGATTTCGAACGCCTTCTCTGGCCCAAAGGATTTTTCCAGTAAATCCTTGGCAAGATCAATACCACCATGTGCAACATATTGTTTTGCAACTGCCATTTGAAAAAATTCATCCAAAATGGCAGACTTCAGTTCGGCATCAATCCGTCCCAGGCTGGAGATATCCAAAGTGATTTGATCCACTTCTTCATCGGTCAGCTTGCCAAGTACACGACTGGCATTTTCTGGTCCAAGGCAGGCAAGCAGAATCGCAGCCTTTTTCCTGCCGGGAATATCAGCGAGATTGATGGCAGATTTATTATAAGATTCAGCCACCAGTCTTTAGTCCTCCTCTTCATCTACCAGCCAGGTACGCAATAGTGCCGCAATCGATTCAGGTTCATGCGATGACAGCCTTGCCAACTCAATGGCAACATCTTGCCGTCGCAAGTCCTCGGTGGATGCGGATGGCCCTTCCCAGCTTTCTTCTTCGGCTACTTCTTTTGGATGCTCTATGGCCCGCTTCAAAAAACGCCGTACAAGGAAAAAACCTACTAAAATCCCTAGAATCTGTACAACAGTCCAACCAGTTTGCATGAGCCATTCTCGCTGCCTTTCGGCAGCAACTTCATCCATAATCTGTGTAGTCACTGTCAATCGGGCAACGTCAAAAGGATGATCGTGAATGGTCACTTCTGTTTCTTCCAATCCTTCACCGACTGAAGCACGCGCCAACGCAATAAATGCCTCTCTGCGTGCCTCACTTAAACCCATATATTCACGTGTCGGATTACCGTCTTCATCGACTCCATCTACATATTCGCCTTCAATAATCATAGATACATTATATTTTGCCACATCGCCGGGGTCGGTGCGTGTAGTGGTTAATGTATAGGATGGTTCAAAATTAATTATTTCTTCCAACGTTTCTTCTAACATTTCAGTACCCCCCGGCGTCACCATACCCTCGGGTACATTTGCCAATGCACCAGGAGCACCTTCTGGAAGCCGTTCAATACTGGAAATATTAGTGGCAATGTTGTACGTGCTAAGCTCTGCACCATCTGTTACCTGGCGCGAAGTTGTTTCTACCTCATCAAATTGGATACGTGCACTCACGCTAACTGTGGCCCGAACGCCAATTTCTTCCAGTTTCTGTCGCAATTTTGCTTCACGTTGGCTTTCCAGTGCGGTAATGTATTCCAGTTTATTGCCTGCCAGGACGGCAAAACCTTCTTCGCGCGGCGCGTGCAGTATCTCGCCATCTGTAGTGGCAACGGTAACATTGTTCGCACTTAAATTCGCACCACCAGCCGACGCAACAATATTTACAATACCTTGAATTTCTCGGGCTGTTAGCCTTCGGTTAAGTTTTAATGTTACTGCTGCTTGCGAAGGCAACTGCTCAGCAGCAAACAGCTCTTGGCGTGCTTCACGAATGTGCACATAAGAAAAGTCTACAAAATCAAACAAATTAAGCTGTCTTTGCAGCTCTCCTTGTATAGCGCGCATAAATTTGATATCTTGCAGTGATTGACTGGTTAAAAACTCAGTTTGATCGAAGAGCTCAAAACCCGGCAATTTACCACGGCCAACAGGCAAGTTGGCTTCAGCCAACAACAATTGCGCATTGCTTAATTGATGGCCGGGTACTTGAACTGTGGCGTATCCATCTCGATGCTGGTATGGTATGCGATTATCTGACAAGATGGAAATGATCTGGTTGGCTTCTGCGGCATCCAGGTGGGATGATAATGTGACGTATGTTGGACGGGCACTACTGAAAGCAACATATCCGACCAGCGCGGCTACCAGCAAGCCAGCAAGCACAATATTGATCCTGGCGCTCATGGAAAGTTGTTTCCAAGCGTCTGAAATGCCTATAAACAGTTGGCGGAAGAAGTCCACGGCTCAATTCACCTCATATTGTCGCACTGACCATGTCCGCACAATTCAAAGTGATACGCTGATACGCATGTTTGCAACATCAACTTAACCGATGTAAATGCCAGCCCTGCAATTACAAATCAGCTACTCTTGCATTTTCACTTAGTGCGACATTGTTTCCGGCGATTTTAGCATCTGACTCTTAATTCAGAACGCCGTATCAATCACTTCTACGCCTATCACAGCATATCACACGAAATAATACCCCGCAGTTTATTTCAGTGTATTTGATTCCGGAAAAGTAGTGTAAAGCAGTATACCATACCAATACTGCGCCGTCACAACTGGAAAAACTATTAATGTCCGCATATCAAAGACATTGGGCACAAAGATACAATAGGATTGTCCAAGCGTGAACATGCCTTCAGGAATTCTGTTGTATAATAATTCATTGATTCCCAAAAACTCATCCGGTTTGGACCGTTTGTCTGATTCAAATGTAACCTCCGCACTTGAGGATTGGGAATGACACCCAAATCCTGTCACACACCTTCTTCACCGTCCATTCCGGTTAGCTATGACCGGATGTTATACTCGTATCCGGTCGATAATACGATCCGGTTATTTAAGCGTATAACTTAATGTATATATCTCAGTAAGCATTAAACTTGCATTCGCATAATTTCTTGATATGCATTTAATACCTTGTTTCGTACTGTCATCATGGTCTGGAATGCCATATCTGCTTGCTCAACGGCTACCATAGCCTCTGTAACATCTTTGATCTCACCAGCGACAAGCTTTTTTATGGTAGTATCCGCCTCATTTTGCAGGTGCTGTACTTCACTGACGGTTTCTGCCAGCACATCACGGAAAGATTTGCCACTGATTTCATTAGAAACCGTTGTAGGCTGCGCGGGTCGCATCTGCGTTGGGTTAATTTTCGGCGACTGGATATTGCTGATTTTCATTGGATCGATCATACTGATATCATCCTGAACTCTTAACGATCAATTATGCGAAGTGCACTCTGACGCATTCGTGAGCCAGAGACAACCACTGCGATATTGGCTTCATATGCACGTTGCGCTGCCAGGAGATTTACCATCTCCGTGGAAATATCGATATTTGGGAACGCAACATAACCAGATGCATCGGCATCCGGATGACTTGGATCGAAAACGGTACGAAATGGTGTTGGGTCTTCTGCGACCCGGGTGACACGAACGCCAACGCCATCTGGATTCGCACCACGGCGAATCTGATTACCACGCAACATAACCATTTGCCTTCGAAATGCGCCACCACCACCTTCTGTTCGCGTTGTTTGCGCATTGGCAATGTTGTTGGCGATCACATTCATCCGGGTTCGCTGTGCTTTTAAACCACTTGCGGCGATTTCGCGTGCTGATATCGGCTCAAACATAATATCGTCACCTACCGATCCAAGCTTTGTAACATATTACGTGCTTGCTCAAATCGTTTTACAAGCAAACTAGAGAACATGTTATACCGGCCTGTGTTTTCAGACAGCTTTAGCATCTGATCATCTATGTCTACTTTATTGTAGTCATTTTTTGACAAATATGCAAGACGTTCGAAAGTCAGGGATTTCTCACGGGGATTAAGGTGACGAGGTCGGCTCGTGCGGAGAGCGATACCGCCCCGCCCCTCAAGAGAAGCTTGTAATGCTTTTCGAAAGTCGATTTCTACAGGAGTGTACCTTGGTGTATCCACATTGGCGATATTGTTGGCCAGTTGTTTGTGGGTGGCCTCCGATACCCGCATGGCGTGAATCAAGACGTTGCTGGTGTCTTTCCCTGTATAAATGTTCATGCTGCGCTCCATAAATTTTTCTATATGAGTGCACAGGCAACCTTCATGCCAATTTGA
The DNA here is from genome assembly GCA_964537975.1 of uncultured Nitrospirales bacterium. Lineage (GTDB taxonomy): Bacteria > Hydrogenedentota > Hydrogenedentia > Hydrogenedentales > SCBR16-9 > SCBR16-9. Next base: position 47,707 of record CAZIDP010000004.1, read on the forward strand.
CATAAAGCGGGATTTTTGGCACAAGTCTTTGAAACCAAGAGAGATAGCTGGAATTGAGCCGAGGGGAATTGTGGGTATTGATTGAAATGAGAGGCAATGCTTTCCCATGACGGGTATTTTTTGCCTGTGACACATTAGCAGCATCTTGGCATTTACGAATAAAGTTACGATGTAGAAGCTAAAAAATCAACCTGTAAAATCGCCCGAGCTTCGGTATTCATTGAGCTTGTTTCGAAGTGTTCGCACACTGATTTCCAGCATTTCAGCCGCTTGGGTACGGTTTTGCTTACAAAAGTCCAAGGTTGATAAAATCAGTTGTTTCTCGATCTCTGCAACTGAAATTCCAGGTCGTATCGCAGGTTGTTCAGGCAACACACCTCCATTGAGCGATTGCAAATTGAAATGCTCGGGTTCCAGTTGCTCCTCATGTCCGTGAAGTACTACAGCTCGTTCAATGGCATTTTGCATTTCTCGTATATTACCCAGCCAGTCATGCTTCCGAAATAGCGAAACAACCGCAGGAGCGAATGAAGCTACAGATGCCCCGTTTTCACTGCGGGAACGCTGCAAAAAATGCTCCATCAAGTCTGGAATATCTTCCAGCCTGTCTCGCAAAGGAGGCAAAGTCAATGTAATGACATTCAGACGAAAAAAAAGGTCCTCACGAAAACGGCCTTCTTCAACCGCTTTTTCTAATGGCCTGTTGGTCGTTGCGATAATGCGGGTATCGACTTGCAGGGTATCTGTACTACCCACACGTTCAAATTCACGTTCCTGTAAAGCACGCAGCAGCTTTGCCTGAAGATCAATGTTAATTTCACTGACTTCATCCAGCAGCAAGGTACCTGTATCTGCCAGTTCAAATCGTCCGATCTTACGGCTGTGCGCCCCGGTAAAAGCGCCACGCTCATGCCCAAAAAGTTCACTTTCCAGAATTCCAGCTGAAAGGGCAGCACAATTGACTTTTATGAAGGGATTGTTTTTACGTTTGCTGCTGTAGTGGATGGCGCGGGCCACGAGCTCTTTCCCTGTACCGCTTTCACCACGAACAAGTACGGTCGCCCTGCTGTCTGCCACTTTACCAATGATATTGTATATATCAGCCATAGGGGCACTTTTGCCTACCATGGTGTCGAAATCGTACCCTTGATTCAATTCAGACCGCAAATACGCGTTTTCCTGCATCAAACGCCGATGTTCCAGCCCCCTGTCGACGGCCAATTTCAAGGTATCCGGTGTAAATGGTTTTAAAATGTAGTCTGAAGCCCCACCTTTCAATGCAGAGATGGCTGTTTCTATTGTTCCATAAGCAGTCATGACAATCACCACGGTATCCATGTCTTCTGCCTTGACTTGGCGCAACACTTCCAGACCGTCCATTGGTGTCATTTTCAGGTCTGTGATTACCAGATCGACGTGCTTTTGGCGCAGCACTTCAATGCCGTCTTTACCAGACATGGCGGTGTACACGCGATAGCCTTCCCGTATCAACGCTTCTTCTACATACTCGCGCATTAATGATTCATCATCAATTACCAGAAGTGATGCCCTGGACATGTAGTTTTTCCTCAATAGGTCAGTCTTGCTCAAATTGATTTAATGCATCCAGGAATTTCCAGGCACAGGTTTCCCAGTTGTGTGTTTGGAGCAAATGACGTGATTTCTTCTTCATCGCTTCACGGTGCGCACCAGGATTGTCGATTACTTTTCGAAGTGCTTGAATAATAGAATTGGTGCTGCCTGGGTTGAAATATACCGGCATGTCCCCTGCCACTTCTTCAATGGCACCGGAACGTGCAGCAACCACAGGCGCATCGGCACGAATCGCTTCCAACACACGTAATGCACTACCATCATGCAGCCCGGGATAGATAAACGCATCGCAATGTTGATACAAACCGGCCATTTGCACCGGGGGACATTGCTCAAGACGCATGGTTCGCAACCCCCAGTTACTGGGTTCATCCGAATACCCGGGACCTACAATGATAACCTGGTGCGGGCATTGCTCTGCTATCATTTCCAAAGCAGCGCGCACACGACCCATTACCGGGCGAGCCAAAGTGTCAGAATATAAAATCACATAGGGCGATTGTGCAATGCTACGGGTCGGTTCCTGAAAAATAGTATCTGTACCCACTGGATTTACCAGCATTTTATCCAAGGGGCACTCAAAAAAATCTAAAAAACGGCGTTGCAGGTATTTGGTGGGAGTCATGATACGCGATGCCTGAAAGCAGTAACGTTTCCATACGCGCACCTCTGTTGGTTTCAGTGGAGCTGGATCATCGTTGGGAGCTTGCTCCCAACGCGCAAGATTTAACGCACATAAAAATAACGGTACCTGGACTTTAAGCATTTCGGTCATGGGGGCCAACAAGACATTGACTGGATATTCTTTGAGAGCACGGTTTAACTTTTTATTACTACGGTTGATAATACTTCCAATACCAGCATTTACAATACGAACATGCTCACATCCTTCAATGGCCTGATGCTGTTCTGATGATATGAATTGTGTAAACCGAACTTTGCTTTGTACTACACAGCAAGCAGCGACTAACTTCTCCAGAAAGTACTGAATATCTTCATGCGCTGTTGGGTTTACTTCTGTAGGTATGTGTATTCCGACCTGCATATAAATCCTGTCAAGGTGTATGGCACCAAATTCTTAAATATCATGTTATTCAATATAGCCCAAATCTTGTAATCGTTGGCGTATTGCTTCTTCATCTTCACATTCAATATCGACTTGTTCAACATTAATAACTTCCATAGCCTCCAAGTCATCCAATATTTTTTCCCCAGCAAAATCTATCGAATCATGCGCATTGATTAGCCAGGTTTTAGCCTCAGAGATATCTACCGTATCAGAAATATCTTCCAGCTCAAGTTGATTGGATGCATCTTGTTTAATCAGATAGCCTAATTCAGTCAGACGCTTTCCCACATAACGGGCCACTGCCTCTGCATTCGGGCCCTCAAAAGACATTATCATTGACTTCATAAATGAATCCTCACATTCATACTTTTGTTGCCATCAGATAAATCATCATTGCAGAATTAACACTAAAAACTTAATATCAAGGTGCACAATGATTTTTTGGAACCTGATAGTTCTGACATGATAAAATAAAGCAAGTTACTGGGGAATAACAGAGCACACCATAACAAGTTCTAATAAGTACGACTTGGCATCTTGGCACTACAACTGGGAATGTTAACATTATTCTGCCATGTTCTGTAAAGTAGCACCCTGATTTGCAGGAGTCGTAATGTGCAATTCTAAGCGGCATATCTGAGAAACAGTAGCTGAATAACGCACTACCCACACAAAAACTATTACCCTGAAGCTGTTCAAGACATTGAAAGAGATGACAAATATGGATCAAATAGACCAACTTGAATCCAAAAGTATACACATATTGCGTGAAGCCTATCGTGAATTTAAGAGTTTGTGCATGTTGTGGTCAATTGGAAAAGACAGCACTGTCATGCTTTGGTTGGCGCGAAAAGCTTTTTTCGGTCATGTACCCATTCCATTGGTGCATATTGATACCGCATTCAAGATACCGGCGATGATCCAATACAGAGATGAAATGGCACTGAAATGGGGCCTGAACATGATCTACGGTCAAAACATCAAGGCATTGCAAGAAAAAAAGACCTTCCCTGATGGCGCCATAGACCGGTTGTCCTGCTGTAAAGCATTGAAAAGCGAAGCACTCAAGCATACGCTCTCTGGTGAATGGGACCGTTGGCGTCTTAACCATACTTCAGGCCAATACGAAGTAGATAAAAATCGGGAACCCTATACAGGTGTAATCGTAGGCGTGCGTGCTGATGAAGAGGGCAGCCGTTCTAAAGAGCGTTATTTTTCTCCTCGCGATAAGGAGAGCGACTGGGATGTTGACGATCAACCCCCGGAACTCTGGACCTACTACAAAACTGACTTTGCCCCCGGTTCGCACGTTCGCATTCACCCCTTGTTGGATTGGACAGAACTCAACCTGTGGGAATATATAGAACGGGAGAAAATTCCTGTGGTGGATTTGTATTTTGATCGGGGCGAAGGAACACGCTACCGTTCTCTCGGTTGTATGCCTTGTACAACACCTGTGGAATCAACAGCAACTACAGTCAGTGAAATAGTCGAAGAGCTTCGAAGTGGCAAGTTTTCGAATGTTGCCGAACGTTCGGGACGTGCCCAGGACAAAGACGATGGCGGCGGGTTGGAAACGTTGCGACGCGGCGGGTACATGTAGTTCCCGAGTTGCTGTATATCACCTTGAATCCTGATATATCCCGAACATGAACGAATGCCCGGGTGCATTTCCAAGAGAAAGAGATTTAATATGACAACTACCGCAATTGAATCAGCGCCACGTGACAAAAACACCACCAGAGACCACATGGATGTTGTGATTGTAGGACATGTTGACCATGGCAAAAGTACCGTTATCGGACGCCTTATGGCAGACACGGGCTCATTGCCGGAAGGTAAGTTAGAGCAAGTAAAAGCGATGTGTGCTGCAAACGCACGGCCTTTTGAATATGCATTTCTTTTAGATGCCTTGAAAAATGAACAAGCGCAAGGCATTACGATTGACACAGCACGCTGTTTTTTCAAGTCAAAAAAGCGCAACTATATTATCCACGATGCGCCAGGCCATATAGAATTTCTAAAAAACATGGTCACCGGCGCTGCACGCGCCGAAGCAGCTTTACTCGTTATTGATGCGGGCGAAGGTGTACAAGAAAACAGCAAACGACATGGCTACATGGTATCTATGTTGGGTGTCAAACAAATAGCTGTGCTGGTTAACAAAATGGACATCGTGGGGTACAGTCAAGATACCTTCAACCAAATCCAAGATGAGTACCTGACCTTTTTGGACCGCTTGGGTGTACATCCAACAGCAATTATTCCTGTCAGTGCTCGAAATGGGAAAAATATCATTACGTATGCAGAGGAAATGCCCTGGTATACCGGCATGACCGTGCTGGACCAGGTGGATGCGTTTCAGAAACTACGGGACGATTCAGCCAAAACTTTCCGTATGCCGGTACAGGATATATATAAATTCACCGCGCAAGGAGATGACCGACGGGTTGTTTCCGGCACGATAAGCACCGGTGTGATTAAGGTGGGTGATGAAGTTCTTTTCCTGCCTTCAGGTAAAGAATCGGTTGTCAAAACCATCGAGGGTTTTAACCTTCCGCAACAATCTGAAGCAGTTGCAGGTCAGGCAACTGGGGTGACTTTAACAGCTCAGATTTACATAAAAGCTGGGGAATTGATGTGTAAAAAGGGAGACCCCCAACCCTTGGTGAGCCGTCGCTTCCGCGCCAATCTTTTCTGGATGGGACGTGCCCCGATGATTAAAGAGAAACAATATAAACTTAAAATCGGCGCCACCAATGTCCCAGCAGAATTGGCAGACGTGATTAGTGTTCTGGATGCCTCAGAACTAAGCACTGTTGAAAGCAAGCAACAGGTTGATCGTCACGATGTGGCGGAAATCATCATCGAAGCACGACGCCCCGTAGCGTATGACCGTCGCAATGATTTGGAGCCCACCGGACGATTCGTTATTGTCGACGACTACGAAATTTCTGGTGCCGGTGTAATCCTGGATGAAGTTGGTGATGATGAATCCGTAATGATGGAACAAATACGCGAGCGGGAATTCACCTGGGAAATTGGACACATATCGGGCGAGAAACGCGCTTCACGGAACCGAAACCAGGGCAAACTTATTGTCCTGCATGGAGTGTATGGATGCAGTAAACGCCGGGTCGCAAAGCGATTGGAACAGGTACTGTTCGAACAGGGTTACCATACCTATTATTTCGGTATATCCAACTATTTTGAAGAATTGGACCACGATAATCGTGTACGAGAAATGGGACGTGAATTACATCTTCAAAAACTTGGTGATCTGGCGCGTGTTATGGCCGATGCCGGAATTATGCTGATTACTACAGTTGCCGATGCGGATGATTTTGATCTGGACAATCTGCGTCGCATGAATGAACCCAATGACTTGTTTGTGGTGAATATTGGAGAAAATGTGTTTACATCATTTCCAATTGATGTACAACTTCAATATCGACCGGATGTGGAGATGGCTGTAAAGACCATAATCAACAAATTGCGTGAACGGCAAATTCTGCTCGACTGAGCCCGGGTTGTTAAGATATAAACATCCAATTCTTCATTGAAGTATGTGACGTTATGTCATCCAGCGATCATGCTTACCATGTATCTGAAACTAAGATTAACAATGCTTTTTATGATTGCTTACGCTTCATCAAATGTTGAATGGTATTCATTGTAAACGGTAGTATATGCCTTCTTTCTTCCCAGAAAAGTTATCCATTTTTCTTCTCAAAAACTCAAATTAATTACGAAAGAATAAAATGCACCCATATCGTACGCATCACTGTGCCGCATTGAGAATAGAAGACACGAACCTGAAGGTTCGCTTATCGGGCTGGGTACACCGCAAACGTGATCATGGCGGCATCTTGTTCATAGATCTGCGAGACCATTACGGATTGACACAAATCATTATCAATCCGGAACTCGAGTTTTTTGATGAAGCAGCCCGGGTGCGTCCGGAAAGTGTGGTGACCATCACGGGCACGGTAGTACCCAGGACATCAGAAACGGTTAACGCGAATCTGGCAACCGGTGAAATTGAAATCATCGCAGAAGCATTTCAACTGGAGTCCCATGCAGACCAAATACCGTTTCCAGTAAACCAGGAAACAGATTGCCCAGAAGAAATGCGACTTGAATACCGCTTTTTGGATTTACGCCGGGAAAAAATGCATCAGAACATTATTTTGCGTTCCAAAACTTGTGCCCTGATACGACAGCACCTGGTAGAAGAAGGCTTCATTGAGTATCACACACCAATACTGACCAGCTCTTCGCCAGAAGGTGCCCGGGATTACCTCGTGCCAAGCCGGTTATACCCTGGTCATTTCTATGCATTACCTCAAGCTCCTCAACAATTTAAACAATTGCTGATGATTTCGGGCTTCGATAAATATTTTCAAATCGCGCCTTGTTTTCGGGATGAAGATTCACGTGCCGATCGAAGCCCGGGCGAATTTTATCAAATCGATATGGAAATGTCGTACATAACACAAGACGACCTTTTTACGGTTCTTGAGCATATGCTGGTACGTGTCTTCAAAGAACTGTCCACAAAGCAAATAGTTTCGGAAGTATTTCCGCGAATCCCCTTTCTTGAATCCATGGAAAAATATGGCACCGATAAACCAGATATTCGCTTCGGACTTGAAATGGTTGATTGTACAGACCTTTTTACCACCTGTGAGCTCAAGGTTTTCAGCAGCCAGGTAAATTCTGGTGGTGCTGTTAAAGTTATCAATGCCAAAGGAGCAGCCGCACAAACCCGGAAGTTCTTTGATGATGCAGAGACGTTTGCCAAAGGTGAAGGCGCAAAAGGCTTGGCTTGGGTGGCATTGCGTGACGGTGAAATGAAAGGGCCTATTGCAAAATTTTTCAGTGCAGAAGAAAAGAAAGCCCTTGTGGAACGCATGCAACTGGAAGACGGTGACGCATTGTTCTTTGGTGCAGGAAAACGTCAATCCACAAACGAATTGATGGGAAAAGTACGTGGATTTCTTGCACGTGCTCTGGACTTGATAGATTCAACGCTTGTTTCTTTTTGCTGGATTGTTGACTTTCCAATGTTTGAATGGAATGAAGACGAAAAGAAAGTTGATTTCTCCCACAATCCCTTTTCTATGCCACAAGGTGGACTGGAAGCCCTGGAAACCATGGACCCCCTGGATATTCTTGCATTTCAATATGACATTGTCTGCAACGGAATAGAGTTGTCCTCCGGCGCTATCCGTAATCATCGACCGGAAGTTATGTTAAAAGCTTTTGAAATAGCTGGTTACGATAAACATACGGTTGAATCGAAGTTTCCAGCATTGTGGAAAGCATTCCATTATGGAGCGCCTCCTCACGGAGGCATCGCGCCAGGTCTGGACAGAATTGTTATGCTATTGGCAGATGAACCCAACATTCGCGAAGTCATCGCATTTCCACTTAACCAAAAAGCACAGGACTTGTTAATGGGCGCACCGAGTTCCGTATTGCCCAAGCAATTGGACGAATTGCATTTGGATATCAAGTATCCCCCAGATGCTCAATCTATATAAAACAGTGCGCATTTTAAAAAACTGATACTGCGAACACTTTCTTTACCAACACGATGCTTGAAAACAGGTCCAGCCCCTATAAGAGAAGTCATGGTAATCTCGACTCTCAGTATTAATTTTTTAATAACATACTTGGAATCGTTGTATACTGTTTAATTAAGGTGTATTGGTACAATAAGTTTTCAATATTGTTCGTTGGACTGCAGTAACATGATCTGACAGTATGTAACGACAAAGATTGGGGTCTGGAAGTGGCGGACATAGGTCGACATGGACGACACATGAGCTGGATGATTCTGGCTGATCTTTTTAAGAAATTTGTGTCGGTCTTTTTTTTCGCCTATCTGTCACGCAGCATTTCTTTAGAAGAAAATGGCTGGTATGGTGCTTTTCTGTCCATACTTCCTATCCTGCTCGGAATAATCAACCTCGGTATACCCGACATAATAACGCGGGAAGTGGCACAAGAGCCATCCCGTATACACCGTCTCATGACAACGGGTATGCTGATCCAGTTCCTGTTTTTTCTCGCCATATTACCCTTGGCCTGGGTTTCGGCACTTCTGATGGGATACCCACCACTTTTGCAATTCGTGGTAGTAATGGCCGCAGTCGCCGCGCTCGAAAGGTCCCTGGTTGGTATGCAAGTAGGTGTACTGACGGCACATGAGGCATTCAAACTACTAAGCTGGTTAACCATGGCAACCCATTTACTCACGGTTGCAGCGTCTATAGCTGCTCTATCGCTGGGTTATGGAATTCCAACCTTACTGTGCATTCTTTTGCTGGCTTATGCTCTGGAATGGATTATTTGCATGATCGCGGTACGGCGGGTATGCACCCCGTTTACCTTTGGTTTTTCCCGAGCCGGAGGGCATTATCTCATTCAACAGGGTGGGCGTCGGGGGATGGCTTTGATGCGTTTTCTATGCACAACCAACAATCATATAGATTTACCGCTTTTGCATTTGTTGGTTTCTCCGGAAAGTGCCGGTATCTATGCTGTTGGAACACGATTTTCGAATATGCTGATATCGTTTTTACATTTGCATGAAAGTATTTCCTACCCGATCCTTAGCCGAAAGGTGAATGAATCCACAGAAGCACAAGTTTTTGCTGTGATACGTTTCATGAAGTTCATGGCCCTTGTAGCACTTCCCATGGGAGTAGGTGCTACACTGCTTGCTCCAAAATTAATCAACCTGTTCTTTGGTGAGAGATACCTTGATGGGACATTGCCGTTAATTTTACTTACCTGGGTGCTGGCCATACACATGCTGATGCGATCATCGGACCTCTATTTACGTGCACGCCTTAAACAAAACTGGATTGCATTGATGTTTGGTATTGCATTGGTACTGAAAATCTGCCTGGCCTGGTGGCTGGTACCACTGGTTGGCATAACAGGACTTTTGTGGGTCTCGCTAGGAATATCAATAGCCTTGCTCATAGCAATGCTGCTGTTGAGCTGTTATTGCCTGCCAGAACTTACATTAAAACACTACCTGCTTGTATTGATACGCCCTCTTGCTGCAGCACTAATCATGGGTATCGTGCTATGGGTTTTAAAGTCTATTCCCATATTGTTGCTGGTTCCCCTCGGGGCAGCCGTATACTGTGGTGTATTGTTATTGTTGGGTACGCTTGATGACTTTGATCGTGCGGTATTACGCGGTGTATTACCGGGAAAACGTATCCAACCTGATCCGGATGATATTCATGTCTGAGCAGAAACAGGTAATACAGACATTTGAACGGGTCTGTATGATTGCTGAACATATCCCGCCAGACTATTCCGGAGCTGGTCGACAGGCCACACTGTTGGCGAAGAACTTGAGCGAATTGGGACATGAAGTTTTTATAATTACAAAAACACCCAATCCTAGTACATCAGAAAATTCCAGGCTCCATATCATACCTTTGAAATCAAATAAAGACTTGGCCTGTACACAGTTTGCCTGGCAATGCTTCCGATGGCTGCTGTTTAATTCGAAGAAGTACGACCTGATCCACCTGCATGGCCTGAACCGCGCAACCTGGGGAGCAATAATTGCCAATAAAATACTGGGAAAACCGATCCTGTTCAAGTATACCTTGCCAGCTGATGAAGCACCAGAAATCATACGCGCATCGCGCCTTGGAAAAATCAAATGGCGACTGTTTAAAACCATGGATGCCTACATTGCTACATCATCCAAATTCCACAAAATCTTGTCGACCGAAATAATCCCAAACATTACGGTCCACCTAATTCCCAATGGCGTTGATTGCAACGTGTTCAAGCCACTGGCAAGAGACACTAAACAATCTATAAAAGAGTGCTTACAGAATGAAATGAACTGGCCCGATGCAACATTGATCGGGATGTATCTGGGCGGAATTGAGCCACGCAAAGGCTTGGAAACCTTGCTATCTTCCTGGAGAGACGTAGTTAAAGAAATACCCGAGGTACGCTTATTGCTGGTTGGCCCAGTAACAAAAAATGCTGGAAAGTCCTTTAATGACAAATTAAGTGCGCAGATACATGAATGGGGTTTGGGAAATTACATTAATTTTTATGGTTTAAGTGATTCACCAGAAACACTCCTGCCTTTGGCAGATATTTTTATATTGCCCTCTGATGCTGAGGGATTACCCAATGCACTTATTGAAGCCCAGGCATGTGGAATTCCAGCAGTAGCGTCACATCTCGATGGAATTACCACAGATATAGTTCTTCAAGATAAAACAGGATATCTCATTCAATGCAAAGATAAAAAAGCATTGACCGAGGCGGTGATTACTATTCTAAAAAATCCCAGATGGTACAGTGCCGAAACGCAGCTGGAAATCATTCAGCACATCAAACAGCACTTTTCTATAGAATCAATTGCAGAGCAATACAGTGCTTTGTACAAAAAACTGAGCAAGCGCAATTCTACGTATGTTTAATAATTCATAACTTTACTTCTATATCTCTCTGCTTTACTATATGTATTTCTCATTGAAATACAGCATCAAACATTTTCTCCGTTTATTTCTGTTGGTATGCTCATGGATTTTTCAATACGTTGTTGAAACTTGAAAAACTCCATTTTTATCTCCATATCACTTGAAAAAAATACGCCTTTGCATAGATTAAGCAAAATAGTACATTTCCATAAAAGCCTACCACACGTACAGAAACCTAAAATTCCAGCAAAACCCAATAAGTTTAATATTATTTTTTGTATTTATAGTTTTTTGAAGTAAGACACAACAAACAATACTGCGATAAATTTGCTTTATGTAGTTTAAAGCCAATAAACTTTTTAGGTCAAATATTTTTTGATAGTGTTTTGGAGAGAAATCCAATAATAAGGAGAGAAAAAATGCACACGAAGTCAACATGGGCAACAATTTTATGTCTCACATTACTGGCACAGTACAGCTTTGCGCAAAACATTCAAAACATAGTTCCACCCTCTACTGACAATTCCGAAATGTATTTTGTGACAACCTATGACGTTGGCTCCTTTCCACATCCCGATCGAGATCAACGCCTCATCACAGAAATGCCGGAAGAATTACGTGGCATGGAAGGCCTGAAAACAAGCCACGTAGATCGGGGCTCAACACAGAATCCTTTTTTGTCCTTTGACATACAAAGTGATTCAGAAGTGTTTGTCGCATGGGATGACCGTTGTACTGAAGCAACGTGGCTGGCAGACCAAGGTTGGGACAATACTGGGGGATTAATTCATCTGCCACAAGATACCGATGCCCCTACACGACAAGTATGGCGTCGTGTATTCAGTGCAGGAACAGTACAATTACCACCTCCAGAATGCGGTAGTCGTTCCAATTATTTTGTATTGGTGAATGCACTTGAAGAACCCGCCGAGCCAGAGCCTTTGGTCTGGGATTTCTGTGATGGCCTGCAAGGCTGGTTTAATGCTAACCAGAGTCCGGTTACCTGGGTTGGCAGCCGAATGGTCGTGAATCAAGCCGCGGAAGCGCCCGGTACCTACGATCCGCACATAGCTGTTGCTGGCTTATCTCATGACATGGAGGCATTCCCCGAATTAGCCATTAAGATGACGGTCGAAAACGCGCCTCGCGCCTTTACTATTGGTGTTTTCTCATTCCGTGAAGGTGCAGGGCACATTCGCCCGCAATTTACCGGTGTAGATAATGGTGAGCAAATTCTCCGTCTGAATTACCTGGATGAATCTCCGGATGAAGAATCTTGGACTTTAACGCAGCTTCGCCTGGACATTCCAGATAACGAACTCCATGAGAATGGGGGTGCCTGGCCTGATTTCCAGGATATGGTCGTTACCATTGACTGGGTAGCCTTGACAGATGATCCCGATTTTGAACCAGGATTATGTCCTGTAATTGTAAACATAGCCGGACCTGGCATAGCAGCCATAGGTAATGATATTACCCTGTGGGCCGACGTGAGCGGTAATGTGGGAGAAGTGAGTTATCAATGGTGGAAAGACGGAGAGCAACTTGTTGGTGAAATCAACAGCTTCCTGGAACTGCTTTCATTGACCATGCAAGACAGTGGTGAATACGCTGTCGCAGTCACTGATGACAATGACACTGTAATTAAAACACATACAGTATTGGTGGTTGAAGCATTGTCTGCAAGCAGTTCAAATACAATCACCCTACTGTGCTTTTTATTATTTACGATTGGTGTATTGCTATCAGCAAGACAGAAATTCTTGACTTATTATATATAGGGTACACAAGCAGGCTTTTTGATTCATGTAATCAAAGTTTAGAACCCACAGCAAAAAGTTACGTAACGACAGCGCTCAATACCGTAAAAAAGTATTGAGCGCTTTAATCTTGCCTTTTATAGAAAAGCATGACGATTGTCAAAGTCTCATTCACCTTTGCCCAAATTCAGATTTCGATATATTTTCAGGATTTCCCAACACATCACAAAGGCCAAAATATTTAACAGGGTGTGGGGCATATCAATAATAGCCATGGCAATTGGTGTATGTATCGACATGCTTTGCAGCGAATACAACATGGTTTGCAGCAACATATATTGTCCAAAATTTATCAGTAAAACCAACCATGTAAGCGAAAAAAGTTGCCATAGTGGTGTAATGGCTTCACCTAGCAAACTCCACTGAAACCGTCCTATAAACATAATACTTGCACCAATGGGAACTGAGAACAAATACATAAAAAGGATGATCACTTCAATCGACAGAAACATATCGGCCTCATAGCCTAGTCGTATAATACCTTCCTGCATCCGAACTAAAGTAACGATTCCTAAAACCATAATGAACCAAGGCAAGAAAAAACGTTTCAGCGTATCGATAGCACTTCCATACTTCCAGATTGGTTTATCCAGTTCTTTTCCAAGCAATCCAAAAAAGATGGTGTAAAATACAGCATATACTGCTGAACTCAGCAGGTCGAAAAAAATATGTGCGACGGACATCCATACCGGAATGATTTCTGCATCTTCTTCCAGAAAACTATTTAGCACAATATTTAAACTACTGAATGCCAGCGTGATTGCTGCAGATACCAATATAAATGAAAATACGATATGCTGGTTGGTTTTGATGCCTTTCCAGGCTTGAAATATCAAGGGCAAAGTAATACTACTCCGGGTTTATATTTTGTCGTTGTGCTTCTTCGGCTGCCCGTTGCTCTTGTTGACGTTGTAATACAAATTGTGAAATTGTTTCTTGTGCATTGTCACTGATACCTACAAAAGCACAACGAACGAGATACTTGGTTGTTCCCATTTCAGAACAACCAACAACACGTGCATCAAGGGAGAGTGGATTTGTATCTTCCAGTAAAGGCAGGTGTATGCGTATCATATTTCCAGGGTCTACGATGAGGTCAATGACGAATGAGATACCACCAGCGCTCAGACTATATGTCTCACCTTGACACTTGCGTATTACTTTGCTGCTGATCAATGCAGCAAAACTGCTCGAATCCTGAACACTTAACACCTCAATCAAGATTTCTTTACGAAAACGAATTCTAAAATGAGCGCGGGACTGAATTCTGTCAAATTCATTGGTGTGGTGTAATACAACCTCGCCAGCGGATGGGTTCGTTTTCGCAATGGTTGTAGAAAATGTGTACCTGGCATCATCTTCACGCCACATGCTGAAAGCAAGACGTTTTTGCTTCGTTAACTTATCCGGGTTGTTCCTTCCTTTTAAGGAAACACAAAAAAAAGCATCGTTGATAGCAGAAACCTTGCATTGTCCCCATTCTGAATGATCTTGCGTCAATGGAATCAATGCAATATGCTGGCCCAGATGCAGTTCCCGCGTTGAGTGGATACGTTGTCCGGTAGGTACAAAATCCAATCCCAACGAAGAGCGTACTAATCTCAGAAGCTCCCCAAGGGTATCCAGCTCAATGAAGTTTAACTCTTCGGGCTGATTTGATAATACATGATCAACAAATTCTTCGTACTGGCGATGGTGGTGCAATACCTGCAAAGGAGCATGATTGGTATATTTGTGCAGAAGCGGTAAAAAAATATCGATACACTCTGACGGTATACTTTTATCCAACAACAATTGCCTCGTTGCAACCCAGGATGCGATTCTGCGCCTGTTTTTATCACGTCGGCGTCGATTCAATTCAATAAGAATAGCTAATATAAACAACCCACCCACGAGGGCAAGCGCCATAAGCATCTCGGGACTGGTAAAGTCTGGCCAAATATCCGGGGTCTGGGGTTGTGGCACAATGGATTCTCCTCTGCTGAAACCTGAATAATCTACAAGATTATAGGTAAATCACAGATGTATTTACAAAGCATCCGCACTTACCAATGCGATCGGGGTATTTACTGCAAACCAGAAGCAATAAGCGGGGCAAGTCGCATAGGATTACACAACTTACCCCGCATAGGAGGATACATTATTAAATGATTAATTGAAATCAGGAAATCCGATAATCTCATTCATCATTCAAGCGTTTGATGAAAATATTGCGAAATTGAACCAATGAAGGTGAACCCGCCCACTCACCATCACGCTTGCCGCCATGATGTTGAAGTGCTATGGGGCCTTCTTCCGAAACACCAGGCAGTTCTGCATTGTCAATAACCAGATAATCATTCAGATATACCGTCAGCCGATCACCCTTCATGGTGATAACAAAGGTGTTCCAGTCACCAATATTGTTGTCAGCGTTGGTGATAGGAGTTACCGCGGCTCGCTGTTCTGGAGTCAGTGAAGGGTCTGTGCGGAAGCCCCATACCTCTCCAGAGCCAACCGGCCAGGTCCAAATATTCACCTGAGCTTTGGGCTCACCCCGTAAAAATAACCCTGAGTCTGAATCAGGCAAGGGAAAAGAGATGGTATTGCCATTTTCGTCCAGCTTGTTGGTACCGTCTCGCTTGATAATGGGAACCCCCGGATTTATGTAAGGTGTTTCTTTTAAACGCCAGTCAATATGCATGATAAAATCACCAAACGATTCTTCAGTCCAGAGATTTTTGTCACCAGGAGCCTGACTTTGCGCATCATAATCAATCACCCCATCAATCACTTTCCAGTGTCCACCATCGCCTTCCGGAACAACCCAGTTGGAGAAGTCTTCGCCATTAAACAAGACTTCAAAACCTTCAGGTGCGTCTTCCACTGCCACAACAGGCACAGACATCATCAACACTGCAATCAGCAGCAATGTAAAAACCCATTTTGTTTCATTAAATTTCTTGCACAAAAACTTCTGCATATTGATTATCCTTTTTTGTTTAAATCTGTGGTTTGTAGCGATGTGCGATACGGTGGCATAGTGCATTCTTTTTGCATAGAACGTCAAGTTTTATTTTAGTTGTAGAAAATGGCAAGCCGCAAATAAAAAATAATGCAAAAAATGTCATCCATACAGTCGTAATGTACGATGTTCGCCTATCTCAGGAGTTGGCAGGCTCAACGACTTTTTTTACCAAATCTTTACGCACCGGGTACACTCTGCGGCCATATTCGATGTAGTAATAGGGGTCCCGGTCTTCCACACTGTCAGCAGGTTGTGTAAGGCCGCTGTTAAAATGTACTACGTATCGATGGGTATCCTGCCGCAATGCTGCTTGAGCGGCAGCATTCTGACGCAGTTGTCGGATGGTTGGCCGGGTAGTGTTGGGATTACCCCCTTCCAGAGAGCTGAAATACGTGGTCACGCGTTCTACATAGGTTTGTGTTTCTTTGAAAGGCGGTATGCCCCCATGCCGACGCACAGCTTCCGGACCTGCATTATACCCGGCAAGTGCAAGGCGTAAGTCACCATTAAACAACTCCAGCATGCGCGCCAAATACTGTGTCCCCCCGGCAATATTTTGTGCTGGATCAAATATATCGGTCACGCCCATCTCAGCGGCGGTACCAGGCATCAATTGCATGAGTCCACTCGCTCCAACATGAGAAACCGCATTAATATTGCCATTACTTTCCATCTTCATAATAGCATAAATCAGATTCTCATTAACACCATATTGGCCCGCATATTGGCTTACCAGTGCTGCGATATCTTCATTGACATATTGGCTTGGCGAGGTGTAATTTCGATAGCGTTGTGGTACCGTAACACGCTCATAGCTGATATTGATTTCCTGGAAGTTGCCCTGGCTCCGGTATTTTCCTGGAACATTCGTTAAGGTTGGCACACCAGATTTGTCCTGAAACTCATGTAATCCCTGTTCTCGTCGAGCTGTTCCGGCTGGTTGACGAGAATTTCGAAGACGCGGTGTGTCAGAAAGAGATGCATGTTGTTCGGTGCGGTTTCCTGCAGCTTCGGTCGCGTAAATACTGGAATCCCGAAATGTATCAACAGAAATAGACATTAACAACATCAACAAACCGGTATTGATATGCCGAATATGCAAGTTTTTGTGCTCCTGCGTAGTTAATTGATCTCTGATATGATATTTCTAAGATCCTCGAATTAAAGAGTATACCTTATAAAAATGCTGTACGCAAAATTTCACATGCTGCCAAGTTTAATAGCGTAGTCGGATAAAATTACTCAGCAAAATACTTGTATAATCCCAGAAGAGTAACGCCAGGGCCAACAAGGCAAAACTGATAATTACAAATGGTGTCACAAACTTACCTGCAATAGCACTTGAAAAGCTATACGCTTGCCAGACTGCGTAGCCAATACGCTTCTTTACCAATTTCAAGGCCCATACCAAATCACCTTCGGTAGTAACCCCTCTGCTGCGCATGGCCAGGCCATCAGGTGAGCAACGAAATATCAATTCTGTATCGCCCAATTTGAGAATGTTACCGGGTCGCAGAATTCGTGAGTATACCATGCCGGTCGGCTCGCCGTTTACCCAGACCGGTGCTTTATCAAGTCGCCGCACACGATACCCTTCAGAAACTACGGTAATACGTGCATGCTGATCCGCTATTTTTTGGTCCAGACACAAATTAAGAGCGCAAAGCGGGTCCGCGCCTACATCAATAGGGGTGCGTATAATGGGAAATTCTGAACCATCTTCAGGCCCATTAATCACTTCCAGGCAGTCCGGTGTAGGCATAAAGTTCATGTTGCCACTTCTTCTACATGTGTGCTGGGTTCACCCTTGCTGAAAGTCAGCAGGTCACCTTCCATCTTGATATCGATCATGTCTCCTGGTTTATAAGCATCTTTGAGCAACAAAGCACTCAGCGGGGTGGTAATATGCTGGTCCACGGTACGGCGTAGCTCTCGAGCTCCATAGGCTTCATTATATCCTTGCCCCGCTAAAAATTCATAGGCTCGCTGATACATTCGCAGACCAATTTTCTTTTCTTCCAGGCGCGTTCTTACCTTGTTGATTTCCAAACGCAATATCTCACGAACATCTTCAGAGAGTAAGGGATGAAAAGGCACTATTTCATCAATTCGGTTAATAAATTCTGGACGAAAATGCATACGTAGTTCGTCCATCAGCGCGCTACTGGTATTTAGTTGGGTATCACTCCGCAATAAATCCGCTCCGATATTCGATGTCATAATGATTAAACAATTGCGGAAACTCACATAGCGACCACGCATGTCTTTTATACGTCCTTCCTCCAAAATTGGAAGGAAAATATCAAATACCTGCTGATGCGCTTTTTCAATTTCATCAAACAGCAATATCGAGAAAGGATTGTCTCTGACGGCTGAAGTCAATTGACCTTCCTCTTCGTGTCCAACATAACCAGGCGGAGCCCCCAGGAGACGGGACACAGAATGTGCTTCAACATATTCTGTCATATCAAAAGAAATCAGGTGATCTTCAGAGCCAAACAGATAACGCGCCAAAAGTTTGGCCAATTGTGTTTTCCCAACACCTGTTGGCCCTACAAACAGCGCAATTATGTCCGGGCGTTTGGGGTCCGCAAGCCCGACCCGGGATTTTTTAACGCCAGCCACGATCCGGTTGACGGCATCATCCTGGCCAATCAGGTGCCGTTTTATTCTACTACCCAGATCATTTAATTGAAGACGTTCTTCTTCGGTCATCTGCTGTAGAGGTATTCCCGATATTTGGCTGACAACCTTACGAATGGAATGTGGCGTAACCTGGTTTAATACGCATTTGTTCTCACAATCTTTTGTTCCACCAGAGTCGCTCGGCATGGCCAATGCGGTAAGCCGGTGATGGGCACAGGTCTGATCCAACACATCAATAGCTTTATCAGGCAGGTTGCGGTTGGGCATATAGCGCTGCGTCAATGAAATGGTCAAATCCAAGGCTCTGCTGCTAACACGTACACCATGATGCTTTTCCAGCATGGGCCGTAACCGTCGCAATACTTCCAAAGTTGCTTCTTCTGATAAAGGTTCAAGTCGAATCATCTGGAACCGACGCTCAATCGCAGGATCACGTTCGACAAACTTGCGATACTCACGTAGTGTTGTTGCCCCTATACACCGAACTTCACCGCGAGAGAGCGCCGGCTTTAACAAATTGGCCAAATCTACGCTGCTGTTTTCTGTACCGCCAGCTCCCATTATCAAATGAAATTCATCCACAAAAAGTACGTGGTCTGGATGGGCTTTCAAATCATCCAATAATTCAATCATTTTCTCTTCAAATGCGCCTCGGTACTGCGTACCGGCCAGCAAGGCAGCGAGATTTAACTCATAGAAATGATACGAAAAGGGAGAACCGTTTTGTTGTTCTTTGGCCAGGCGCAAGGCGAGTCCCTCAACAAGTTGTGTCTTCCCGACACCAGCTTCTCCCACGATGATGACGTTGTTCTTACTATGACGTGCCAAGGTACGTAAAACCTGAAACATCTCCGCATCGCGTCCAATTGCGGGTTCAATTTTACCTTGGCGAGCAGCTTCAGTCAGGTCCCGGGTAAGCATCGGTAAAGAATTGCCGGATATTTTGGGTTTGGGCGAATCTTGCGCACTATCCAGGAAGGAATCATGAACGGTAGCTTTTGTTGCTCGCTCAGCGACAGTTTCAGCTCCGGCCTTCTGGGAAGGTGCTTTTAAATTGCCTGGAATGGCATCGACAGCCTGGGTTGAGGGACGGGGAAGTGCTCGTAATTCCTGTTGCAGATATCTGAGAACCGCACTGCGATTCATCTTCAAGTAGTCCATGGCACGGCTGGGCGCCGACAAACCATCATTGAAAACAGCCAGCAATAAATGTCCGGCATTGGCAGGCCCATGCTCGAAGCGAGCTGCCATTTTTTCACATTCATGTAAAATATTGATACAGCGCGGTGTATGAATAATATTTTCCAGAAAGGGATTCACATGACTGCGACCGTGCAGGCGATTTACCTCACGTTGCACAATAAAAAGCATGTCAATCATTCGGTCACGGATAGTCTGGGGCAATACTTCCGGGTCACATAAAATTGCATTATATAAATGCGGAACACCAACAAACATTTGTTGCTGAGATATTGCAATTTTGGCCGCTTTTTCAGCCAATTTCGCAATTTCCGGGGAGACCTGCATTTGCACCTGTACACCTCCCGTGCTTGAAAAATTGTTATTAATACTTTATCAGTATACAATTTTCGGGACTGGAATAAAAGCAGTACGCGATTAACCAATTATCGGTGACAAGTCAAGCAATACTTATTGCAAAATTGATGGTTCACACGTCAATGCATAATTGAACAACACGCGAGCAAAGCTTCAAGCAATTCTGTGCCACACCAGCCATTTTTCAGGTCACGTATTCAACCATAAGCCTCTCTGTGTATATTTAGGCAAAATCAGGTCATGGCGCTCCTCCTCGTCCCTCCCAGATGCACGACAAATCACACAGGGTTAAATCTAGAATATTGCAGCCGGCAATTGCACCAGAAAGGTTCCTCCGACTGAAACTACCTCTATGCAAAATAAATATGATTGTAGACATACTTATTTTCTGGTGCATAATATATTTTCCTATAAATTAAATCGCACATTGTATGTTATAGTACTTTGAACAATTTTGAAACCACAATACAAAATCTAATTTTTAATTCCTTTTATTCGTAAAAAACTGCGTTCTAGATGAAATTCTTAACTCACTGATCTTGTAATTTTTTCATAGCTTGCAAAAAATGTTGTTCAGACTTAAATGGCCAATATTCTTCGGATCGTATTTTTTTTACCTTCAAAAATATTTGATACTTCCTGTATGAACAAAATCCCAGTGTAAAAAAGCGTATTATCAAATTCACTAAGCATCCACGACACCAACATCCACCATCGCTGGGATATTTTTCTCCACTCCTTATAAAATCAATTACTCGAGTAAGATACTCAAAATCTTCTGGTGAAGCATTTACTTCAATAAATGGATTATCCAAAATAGATTCAACTAAAATATGTAATTTAATATCCTTTTCTAAATTTACTTCACACACACGATTATCTAACTCTTCAAAATTTATCTCACCATCACGAAAACTTCGCAAAGCGTCGATAACATAATTTTTCTCTTCTTCGACACTATTAAATCGTATTCGTGTAGAATAATACTCATTATATTTAAATTTCATAAAACATACAACAATTACAGTCGATATTATAAATATCCAAAAATATATAATAAACATATAAAATCGAATCCAATTTTAAATTGTGTTATCATAAAATATCAGTTAGTATTATATAGTGTATGTCTTTATAATTATATCCTACAAATTCAACTGCGTAAGAACATCTTTTTCCAAATCATAAAGCCACAAATCATGCGATATATAACTGATCATCCCTAATAGTCCTTTATTTTCATATAAAGTTGTTTTAAAAAAAAATTTCTTTGCATCATTAGAAACAGATATTCCCCTGATAAAATTACTCGAAAAGCTACCGATTTGTTCTAATTCAAAACTTAAATAATCCAGGCAGTATATCGTCATATTTTGTCTTGAATAGACACTTCCTTGTTTATGATCACCTGCCATAACAAAAAAGATTTTTTCTTTATGAGGATGAAATATTGGATTAGTTACTTTTTCATGGCTAGAAAAGCCTATTTCATATTCCAACACTTCTTCCATAGGCAATATAGTGTCATAGTTGCCATTTAATAAATCTACTAAATATACCCGACCAATTGAATACTGTAATGCATACTTTCCATTACATGAAATCCGCTCCTGATAACTAGCTGGGATCCACTCAGTATTGACCTGAACAGTATCGCCGTTCGACAGATCGATTTTGTGATAATAATATTCTCTCCAACGATATGTACCTACTGGTGAGGCGAAGTAATATCTTGTCCCTCGCATGAAATAGAGCATTTCACCCTTTGAATCTATGTCAATTACTATATCATAAATTTTACCTTCAGTTAATTGTTCAAGAGTTCTTTCAAAGATATCGTATTTGAAGATGTTTGCACCTTTTCTTATATCATTTTTGTGTACATAATTAGTGTAATACAGATTGAAATCATGTATCAGAGGATTCCACCCTTCCAATTCGACTGGAGAAGTATCCAAGTTTTCAAAGTTTGTCAGGTCCATGATTTTTAACTTGGGATTCCTTCCCTTTCTCTTATCCAGGCTAGCATATGCTAAAAATTGATCATCAGGCGATATATACAAATCAAAATTATAGTTGTCGCCAAATGTAATTTGCTCGTATTCAAATTTTTCCAAATCGGCATAATACAGATGTTGGTTTTTACCACTCAATACAGCGATGATGGCCTTCGTGGAGTCCTGATTATAAAACGTATATTCTGTAGCACCATAGTTTTTTCTTTCTGTCACAAATTCGATTCTGTTCGATGTCATGTGCAAGCAGGATGAGTGAATAAATCCCATCAATACACAAGTGAAAAATATCATGGACTTCATGATTATTTTTTGTATAGGTTTCATAATTTCTTACGTCCTCTACTTCTCGACTTTATAGAGTTTTCAGATACTCATGTTGAAGGTGTATATGCAATACTTGGTATCGTAGTGGTTTATTTCGTAATTCTTTTACATACAATAGTATTAATTTTTCTATAGTTACAATCTCAGCTATGTTTTATAGAATAAGTAATTTTTATTACCATTTCCTGATTTGATGTGTTCTATTCTTCAGGGAATTTAATCCATCAAAGAAATTTTGTGCTTTTGGAAGGAAAAAATATAAGAAAATGCGAAGACAAATACCAAACTTTAGTATATTATATAAGTATATTTTTATAGTATCAAATATTTCTGGATATTGTTCTCTTAGGTAAATACTCAAAACCGTCAAAATAAATATTATTGCTAATGGTAATATTAAAAGGAAATAATCAAAATATTTTAGCATTTTATCTGACTCTTTGAAATATTTTTTAGGAACATCATACTCAAATAAATTGGCATGAAAACCGGAGGCTTGACTAAAAAATATCCTGGTTATTCTTTGTCATTTTAAGTATTGCATATTTATAGCCGTTTATTGTAATTCATGGGTTATAAGAAATATATTGCATTATTTAGTTTATATTCAGCTACTCATCTAACTTTGGTGAAGAAACAGATATCAAGGTTGAAGTATGTTTACTTTTATTTCCAAAGTCTCCTACCGTTGTTGGGAAAAACCAATTTTTTTCTGAATCCCAAATAACGTAATCGAGATAAGAGATTGCTTTTAATTTTTCAACACCATGTTCACCTATTAAAAACAAAGCAGGATTCACATCAACCATCTGAGTTACATACCGGCGCTTTAAATTATTAAACTCAAATCCCATCGTAAGTAATTCTATTCCGGATTCTTCATCACTTGACACGAGAATATAATCACTCTGATTCTTCTCGTTCAGAATATCCTGATGTACTTTCCATCCATTTGTCAGGGGAAACAAATGCGTTAGAATACATTTTATCCCCCAAAGATATTGATTCATCTCATAAGTCATTTCATATGCAACATATTCATCAGCCGCACACCACAATAAATTAACAGGAATATCAACTATATTCCCATCATTTTTTATGACTGTCACTGCAGAATCCGATACGTTTGCAGTGTATGGATGTCCATCCAAACCTTCAGTAAAGGAAACACTAAATTCTCTTGCTGTCCTGAATGTAAAATCTGCTGTGATCAATAGTGGTAGTTGATTAGTTAAATTTTCATCATCACGATTTAAAAGATAATGCTCTAATAAATCAATTTCAATACTACCAGATATAGGCATTTGAAGATTTCGTTCCCGTGTTCCTATTTCTTCAAATCTTTGTAATTGTGTTTCAATATACTCACGAGGGATTCTTGAATTCGCACACCCGAGGATTATTACACTGAGCAATAAAATGTATAATTTGTTCACACTGTTTCTCCTTATAAACAATTTTTATTAAAACAGTTCATAAACTTGTTATAACCCTTATCACAGAAGAAATCAGGTATGACATTCATACTCACGAACAGAGTCAATGTATCTGAGAAATGCGATGTCGCCGATACAATTCCAAAATGGTTGATACCCCAGGGCAATTAAGAAAATTAATTGAGTTTGAGAGTGACTGGTTGGTTTGGCAGAAGAGAGGGATGTAATGGAGATAAAATCACTCGCGGAGTGCGCGGGTATATGGCTAGCATACCCCTTGAACATGATTCCAACTCCCTATGTGTATGGATGAGATTTACCACCACTTCACGGGACATAATAGTATTTTACTAAGCTTAAAAGTAGCACACTTTTCATACCATGTCAAACTTTTAAATCATTATGATTTCGAAGCTAAAACACACCCTTTTCTGACAAATCTCCGCTCTATCAGCCAGCTTGATACTGTGACCTGCAATCAATTAGTCTAAAAACTACATGCAATTTACCTTGAGGAAACGAAACGCGATGAAATCGATCAAAATTATTTTATTGATCCTGGTAATAACAGGCGTTGCGATGGCCTTCATTGTTTGGGCAGCTGTTTCATTAGGATTCAATAGCCTAGTTTTTGCATTTCTGCTGAACTGGCTGGTGTTATCCTGGGCAACAATAATTTGTCAGGTGGTTCCCATTTCATTTCCCTCGCGATACTACTCTATAAAAGCGTTTGAACAATCTGGTAAAACCTATGAGCAACTGGGAATCCGTAGCTATAAAAAGATGGTATTAAGTGGAGCAAGGGTAAAGCAGAACCAAAAACGCACACTTTCTTTAGATAAGTCCAGTGCAGCTTTGTTAAATATGGCGTCCAAAATGCAGAAAGCAGAAACCTATCATGTGATTGTATTCCTCTTGATAGCATTAACCGCTTTCTATGCGTTACTAAGGGGATACTTTAGTGCTTTTGCCTGGTTATTGATATTCAACATAGTAATCAACGGTTACCCAATAATGCTCCATCGGTATAATCGAAACAGAGTTCTACAGCTTGTAAAAAAATAAAAAGTACCTAGTATCTCAGCTTTAAGTGTGCCGACGCTGTCCTACCGGTAACCGTTGGAATACTTCGAGCAGAGCACCGCGGATGTCATGGTCGTCATAATCAGTGTTTATTGCATGGAGAAGGTGACATAAATTTAAATGAAGATTACCGATTATCAGATTCATGTAGTTGCCACACCGTGGCGCAATCTTACCTATGTCATTCTTGAAACCGATGCTGGCATTTATGGCATTGGTGAAGCACGTGTCGTGGATAAGACCCATACCGTGGTGGAGTTTCTGAAGGACAAGCGCAAGCATTTTATTGGATTTGAGGTGCATGACATAGAGGCATTGTATCAACGCATCACACGGAATGACTTCGGTTCTGCCGGAGAAGTCGCCATGACCGGTCTGGCACTCATTGAGATGGCTTGCTGGGATTGTATTGGGAAGCAGGTCGGTTTACCGGTATACAAACTGACCGGTGGTAAAGTGCGTGAATCGGTCCCGGCTTATGCCAATGGCTGGTATACCAATGAACGTACTCCAGAAGCTTTTGCGGAAGCGGCACAGCGTGTTATTGATCGCGGATACTTGGGATTGAAATTTGATCCATTTGGCAATGGTGATCTGGAACTGACGCGCAGTGAATACCGCAAATCGATTGCCCTGATAGAAGCCGTGCATGATGTGGTCAAAGACAAGGCGCAGATGTTCATCGAAATGCATGGTAGATTCGCGCCGCATCAGGCTTTAGAGATTGCCCGTGACATCGAACACTTGAAACCAGGCTGGATAGAAGAACCTTGCCGTCCTGAAGACCTCGGCGCCTTAACGATGGTCGCTCGTCACACCACCATTCCCATTGCCACGGGAGAACGCCTTTACAGTGCCGCGCAATATCGGGAACTGTTTCCCTTGCGTGCCGTCGACATTATCCAGCCCGACATCAATCAATGTGGGGGTTTCCTGGAGGTCAAGAAAATCTGCGCGACAGCAGAAAGCTATTCGGTCATGGTGGCACCCCATAATGTGGGAGGAATTGTGTCAACGACAGCAGCGCTGCATCTGATGGCTGGACTCCGCAATGGAAAAATCCTGGAACATTTTAATGATTTCGCGGATAAAGAGATCAAGCAGGCAGGCAGCCCTTATCCCGAAGTGGTTGATGGCCATTTTCAACTACCGGAGGGGCCAGGATGGGGTGTCACACTGAATGAGGATTTTTTACGCTCGAAAGCTGCTCGACCAGTCGATGGGGTTATTCCCGATCCCGGTTTAAACATGTTTGTCAATCCTGAATGGAATCGGCGTGGCAAATAATATGAACACGGATACGGTTTTGATAGTATACTTTTTTGTTGTGCAAAAATGTTTTCAATAAAAATATGCAGGTAGTTTTTCAGGAAGCAAATGGGGGTTACCATGAACGCCACTCAATTATTAATTATACCTTTGTTATTAACGGTCTTCTGTGCAGGAAAAATCACCCAAGCTGAGGAAACAGCATTTTCACTGGTTCACGATGGTGAATCACCGTATGTGATTGTATTGCGGGAAGATTCCACACTGGTGGAGCAGACTGCGGCGAACGAATTGCAGCAGTATCTGGCAAAGACTACCGGTGTAACGCTTCCTATTATTTCTGAAGCAGACCACGATGGCCAGCCAGCTATTTATATTGGACCGGGCAAGAAATTTCAAACAGCATTTCCTGATGCAGATTTGGAAGAGCTGGATGCTGATGGCATATTTTTGAGAACGCTTGGAGACTCCCTGTTTCTGTGTGGAGGCAAATCGCGTGGGACACTCTACGCCGTATATACATTTCTTGAAGATGTTGTGGGCTGCCGCTGGTGGACTTCTACCGAGGAATATGTGCCACACAGAACCACACTGGATGTGCCAAAATTGGATATAACCTATACCCCAACTTTACGCTACCGGGAGCTCTGGTACAGGGATAGCTTTGAAGGTATATTTGCATCCCGGCTTCGACTTAATGGATTCCACCATCCCGTACCGGAATCCTATGGTGGACATTACAATATTCTGGGTTTTGTTCATACGTTTTACCCGCTTTTACCACCTGAACAATATTTTGACCAACACCCGGAATGGTACAGCGAAATCAATGGCGAACGTGTCTGGCAACATGCCCAGCTATGTCTGACCAATGATGAAATGCGCAAGGCGCTCACGGAGAAAGCGCTGGAACGGTTGCGGGCAATGCCCGAAGCCGGGTATATCTCAATCAGTCAGAATGACTGGTATGGCCGTTGTGAATGCGCAGACTGCCTGGCCGTGGAGGAAGTGGAAGGTGCTCCTTCCGGTCCGTTGATTCGTTTTGTCAATGCTGTTGCAGAAGACATTGAGAAAGAATTTCCGGACACACTGGTGGAGACCCTGGCGTATCAATACACCCGTCAGGCACCAAAGCACGTCAAGCCCAGACACAATGTGCTGGTGCGACTTTGCTCTATCGAATGCTCTTTTTCCGAGCCGCTTACCGCGGAGGTCAATACCGATTTTCGTCAAGATATTGAAGCCTGGAAAGAAATCAGCCCCCAGTTGTTTGTGTGGGACTATGTCGCCAATTTCGCGAGCTATATCCAGCCCCATCCCAATTGGTTTGTGTTGGCACCTAACATACGTTTTTTTGTCGAGAACAATGTTCGCGGATTATTTGAGCAGGGTGATGGCGGTTCCAGTGTAGGTGATTTTCTGGCTATGCGTGCCTGGATATTATCCAAGCTGCTTTGGAATCCCGAACAAGACTTTGAAACACTGCTGATGGAATTTCTCACGGGTTATTATGGCCCCGCGGCACAACCACTGCGTGAATATATGGATGTAATTCATGAAGCCGTCCGGCGCAACAATCTTTTCATGCGGTGTTATGTACACCAGACTGATGATTGGCTAAGCCTGGATGATCTCAACCAGGCGACCGCATTGATGAATCAGGCAGAAACCGCGGTATTGGATGATGCAGTATTACACGAACGCGTGATTAAAGCGCGGATGCCCCTGGAGCATGTCTGGTTGTTGCGGTATTATCCGCTGGAACGTGAAGCCCAGCTGGCTGGCAAAGAATTTCTCGGCCCCGAGGACCCCGTTGCCGCGGTAGAGTCCTTCATTGCGAATGCGGAACGTTTTAATAATCAGGAATACCGGGAGGCCATGCGTTTTGAGCATTATGCCCCACAACTCCGTGCACGTTTTCGCGCGCCAGGTGAAGCACCGGAGGCTTGCCGCGAATTGGATGAGTCTGACTATTACGTCATTACGGATTCCCTGTTTTCTTTGTTCCGTCCTGGTGAGCTTGTTACTACAGTAGAGGATCCTGCGGCATCAGATGGCAAGGCAGCACGAATGCCTGGTACCCATTCGGAGTGGGCCATACAATATACCATCGGTCAGGAAATAGCGGAGATGGGAGCCGTACACTGCCGCATAGAAGTGCGCGCTGATGATGCTGAGTCCGAAGATACCAATTTGCCGGTACTGCAAGCAGGTATTTATGACACGAACATTCAGCAAAATGTTGTAGTTCTGGAAGTTCCCTGTGAAGACATAGTCGGAACGGAATACCGTGAAATCGACTTGGGGGTACACAATCTGGCATCAGGGATGTATTTCTGGGTTGCGCCTGCCGGAGGCGCCTCAGCGGTATATGTCGATAGAATCTATGTAATGAAGAGCAACTGAAATCATTAAGCCCCCTGGCTGAATAGAGCCGGGGGGCATAGGTATTTCCTGGTACTGTGCTTATATTAACGTGGTGAATGACGTCAATTACTCGCCGACAAGCCACACGTTACGTACCTCAAGCGCGTTTTCAGATGT
The DNA here is from genome assembly GCA_964537975.1 of uncultured Nitrospirales bacterium. GTDB lineage: Bacteria > Hydrogenedentota > Hydrogenedentia > Hydrogenedentales > SCBR16-9 > SCBR16-9. Next base: position 76,550 of record CAZIDP010000004.1, read on the forward strand.
CTTGCTGTTCATGCCAAACTGGATCGATGTGACATCTTCAAGACGCAATATCAAATCACTTTCTTCCGGTACCCCAATCGGCATCAGGCCAAGTTCATCGAACCAGACTATGGCAGATTGCCATTCACCATTGTCAGAAATAATCGGGTCGGCTGTGTAGAAAGTGGTACCATCCCGCATTTGCAGCATGATTCGGGCATCGGCAGGCGCATCAACACGCGCTTCCAACACCACTGCTTTGGTACGAGCCATATTAATGTTTTCTGGAATTCTGAAGCTGGGATAGGCCCAGCGGTCACCATCGCCAAAGCTGAAATCAGACCGGCAAGTAGACGTATCGATGATTTCCATCGACATCTCCGAGCCTCCAACTATATTGTGTTGCCACCGCTCCAATTCGGTGATTGGAAGCACTTCACGGTAGGCAAATGAATCTATCAACTGCTCCAACGATTGTTGTTCTATAAAGTTGAGCAGTAACTGGTCCAGTTGTTTCCCATGTTCATCTTGCGCTATGAGATACAGGGTCTTTCGTGGCACTTTACCGAAATCATCCAGACGCAAGTCATGGAGAATATCTTCGTATGCCATTGCTTTCACTTCCCGGACACCGGCATCAACGGTGGTGTCCGTCATACTTTCTCGGAGTAATAAACGAACTTGTTGTGGCGTCTCAGTCAGGTTGTTGACGCGCAGCCGAAGCTCATGCGTATTGTCTTCTGATTTGGGAAGCTGGTAGCCACGTGTTGTGGCATGCCATTTCTCAAGGTCCGGGATGATCTGAAGCACGACAGGGAAGTCTTTTAAAATTTTGGGTTGCGTGTTTTGATGCAACGCATACATAGCAGCCGCTTGGGTGTCCGGGTTGACATGTGTGTTTACAATCTCGCTTTCCAGCATCACGTATACCATGCCGTCATGTACCGGTACAGAGCCGTCATCGTTCAGTGGCAACAAGCGGCCATCAATACCCAGAACTTGTTTCGGTACAACTTCCAGGTTCACATCTACTGCTTCCGTAGAATGTGCTATCAAGACCAAAATGGTCACATCATCATTTTGAAACACACGAGCGGTATCTATTCCGGGCAGCGGTTCTGCCCAGTCGCCGCAGTATGACGTGTTTGATAGTGTCCGTACTGCCTGCCCATATGCAGCAGCTGCCCGCAAAGGCGTACCTTCTTTGCCCAACATACCAAAATTATGCTCGTTCTCATCATAGTATGGGTAGACAAAAGCAAAGTGCCGTTCGACCCCAAAAGCCCGCGATTCAATCATCTTGCCAATGCTGATGTGTGCGCTCTCGGAATCCTGATCAAATGGCGGGCGTACTGCTCCTCGCTTCCAGGGCCAACCTGATTCCGAAATCCATAATGGTGTGGTTGGTTCATTAGAATCACGCAACCATTCTCTGAATTTAAACACCTGGTGTGCAATGCCGCGAACAGGTTCATAGGTGTGGAAGCCAACAAAATGTCCGGCAGTCAACAGATCGTTTTCATAATACGCGTCAAGCATATTTCGTGATATCAGATGGGTAAACACACCAACACCAATTTCACCGTTGAATCCACCGTCACGTAATGCTTTGCTCACTACCTTGGCAACAGCACTGTACTGATCGGCAGGGAGATAGCCACCAAAAGTAATTTCAGGTTCATTCCATATTTCAAAGGCATCCCAGACTGCTCCCCAATGCTGTGTTATGCGCAACCACGATTGGTAGGTCGCAATCAAATCGCGGGGGTACGGGTTGCCTTGTCCTGAACCGGCCCAGGCAGGTGCATCATGAAACATCTCCAGGATATTCAAACCGGCTTCGTCCAGATGCCGACGCAGACTGTCTTTGCGGCGGGCAGGCTCCCAGATAAACTCGCCTTGTATGTGTTCGATGTTACTCCAGGATATCCGCTCACGTACCATATCAACTCCCAGCACCTCCATCTGCTTAATCATGCTGAGACGCATATCTTCATCCAGTTCCAGCCAGGTTAAAGCAGCATCCACGGAGAAAAATGGGTCCCTGACTTGCGGTCTTGGGGGCAAAGCTACGTAGCCTAAAACAGCTTCTGCTTCAGGGAAATGGATTTCATAATACCCTGGCAATGGCGTGAAAACTACAGACAAACGATTGGATTCCAATCGTTCTGCCTGACCAGCTTCAACAGAATTTCCACTGTAATCGTAGATACTGTATAAAAACGTAGCTTCCGCCTGTGCGTCTTCAAACTCAAACTGCAATGTGACTGCCTCACCTGCAACACCCACAAACTGTCCCGGATTTACAGGACTCAGCATCAATATGGCACCTAAAATGATTGGACTCATGAGAATGACCCCCTTTTACACCAATAGCACATTTTAAATATATAGATAATATATAGGATTAAATGAAGATTGTAAAGTCTTTATCAGGCTTTTTTTACCCTTGGCCCGTCTGGAGTGTCTTCCAGCACCCAGCCAGAGGCTGTCAGTTGATCACGTATTTCATCGGCCCGGGCAAAGTCTTTGGTACGGCGTGCATCCTGACGGTCTTGCACTAAAGCTAAAATCTCTTCTGGTACATTCTCCTCTGTTTTTTGAGAAAAAATACCCAACGCCAGGTCAAGCTCATCCAACAACGCCAGGGCGTTTGCGGCTCCAGCTTCACCAACTTCCAGCGCATCCATCATTTTATTGGCATCACGAATGAAATCAAACACGGCTGCCAGGGCACCAGAGGTATTCAAATCATCATCCATCGCATTTTGAAATGCCGTACGGCATGCGTCACACACCTTCAATAAATCATTGCCTGGACCGCGCAGTTCTTTAAGCCGCAATCGGAAATCTTGAATCCGTCGCAGTGCTTGCCCGGCAGCTTCCAGGGCATCAAATGAGAAATTATTGGGTTGACGATAATGTGTAGCTACCAGCACATAGCGAATTGCGAGGGCATCAATCCCTTTATCCAGAAGATCACGTAAGGTGAAGAAATTTCCTAATGATTTGGACATCTTTTTGCCCTCAACCACCAGGTGCGCGCAATGTAGCCAGTATTTGACAAACACTTTTCCGGTTGCGCACTGGGATTGGGCAATCTCATTTTCATGGTGCGGAAAGATGTTGTCTACCCCACCGCAATGAATGTCGAAACTCTCCCCCAGGTATTTCATACTCATCGCAGAGCACTCGATATGCCACCCGGGACGCCCTTTACCCAACTCGGTTTCCCAATATACGGCACCGTCTTCTTCAGTCCAGGCTTTCCAAAGTGCAAAGTCCCGTGCGTCTTCAGACTCATATTCATCCGTGTCAACCCGGCCACTTCTTCCTGATTCCAGTTGATCCAAATCCATATGGCTCAAACGTCCATACTCCGGATACGTACTGAGTCGAAAGTATATATTTCCACCGACCCGATAGGTATGTCCTTTCGCTTCCAGGTCCTTAATGAGCAAGACCATCTCTTCAATATGGTCGGTCGCTGCAGGGTAAGCTTCTGCGCGGCGAATACCCAGGGTGTCCAGGTCTTGAAAGAAAGCGTTTGAATAGTACTCAGTCAGTTCTGTAAGCGATTTCCCGGTCTCACGACAGGTACGGATGAGTTTGTCTTCCACATCCGTGAGGTTCATGATGTGCCTGACATTATAACCACGAAATTCGAGGTAACGTCGCAGAACATCTTCAAACATGTACGCACGAAAGTTTCCGATATGCGCGTAGTTATAGATGGTAGGACCGCATGTATACATACCGACATTATCATCGACTAACGGCTCAAATGCTTCTTTCTTACGGGTCATGGTGTTATAAAAACGCAGGGCCATTCATTCGCTCCCAATACAATAAATTGTGACCTGATGTATAAATCTCGTGCAATAAAATCTGATTTTACAAGTAAATCCTGTACCGTATGATCTGGATTTACTCAAAAAGTGCTTCTACAAACTCTTTCGCGTCAAAAGGTTGTAAATCATCTACACCTTCACCCACACCAATCATTTTTATTGGGATACCCAATTCTTTTTGTATGGCAACAGCCATACCCCCCTTTGCGGTGCCATCCAGCTTGGTGAGGATAATGCCGGTAACTGTAAGCGCATCTGTAAAATTACGTGCCTGTTGCAAGCCATTTTGTCCGGTGGTTGCATCCAACACCAGCAATACTTCATGTGGTGCATCCGGTATGCGTTTTTTAATAACACGTTGAATTTTTTTCAGTTCTTCCATCAAATTGGCCTTGGTGTGCAACCGACCTGCTGTATCTATAATCAGGTTGTCCGCACCACGGGCAAGCGCGGCATCTGTGGAATCAAACGCAACCGATGCCGGGTCCGCACCTGCCGCATGTTTTATAATATCGGCACCTGAACGCTCACTCCAGATGGTCAATTGCTCCACAGCGGCAGCCCGGAAAGTATCCCCAGCACCAAGTACTACCTTTTTTCCGTCTTGAACCAGTTTTGAGGAAAGCTTGCCGATAGTAGTCGTTTTGCCCGATCCATTAACGCCCGCCACCAGAGTTACATGGGGACCATCGGGATGCGACAAGTTTAATGAATGATCACCAGCACTCAACAGAGAGATAATTTCTTCTTTAAGTACTTCATATAACGCCTGGGGTTCTTCAATCTTTTTTTCTTTCGCGATCCGTCGCATATCACTCACGATTTGCATCGTAGTCTCAACACCCAGATCGGCTTCTATCAGAATCTCTTCCAGTTCATCAAAAATACTCTCGTCTATCCGCATGCGACCGCTGAACACACGCTTGACATTCTCTACCAGCTTACCACGTGTCTTACCCAATTTATCTCGCAGTTTACCCAAAAATCCCATTACCATGGATTGTATATCTCCTGTCCGCCAATATTTTCCAGAACTATATCTACAACAAATTGCCTGAATTAGCAACAAAAAGCAAAATTTAATCGCATGAAGGTTAAACAGATACGGTAGATGCAGCAAAGTATGCACAGGGTGTTGGCTAAGCATGACTTAACAGGCATCGGTGACAAAGGCGGCTAAGCAACTCCCCTGAAATGCGATTTGCGACAAGTTATCAGCATGTTGCACATGTCAATTTTTTTAACCTAACAGAAAAAGCCGAGTGCAGATGCAGGGCATAATGAAATTGATACAACACCTACTTGAAAAGTTGTTTGTCAATAAGTATAACAATTTTTGAGGGTTCGATGCTTGAATTGGCGATTCAGCTCTGGGTTACCAGATATGCCATAAACGCATAGGTGATGTCAGACCCGTCTCTCTGGCCAAAACATTCAAAATAACCAGCGGGTTGTAATAGGGCGGCGCCAGCAGCGGGAAAATAATTTCTTCTACTCCGCACACCGCCGGCATTGTAATCTACTACCAACCATTCTCCACGGATGGCAGCACGACCTCTTATTTCTTCACCTGTGTACAGTCTTGCTACAAAAAAGAGCAAATCGTTAAATTGTTCAACAGCAGCTACTCCAATTACTTCTTCTTCAGTCGTCAGCAGCAAAGTGCCTTGTTCCGGAAAATCTGTGGCTACATGATATGTCACGTCGGTCAGGCTGTCATAACGGGCTATTTCAGCATCCAGCCTGTTTAACAAGGTTGCATATCTTTCGGCATGTATACCAGTCCACAACAAGCGTGCCGTATCGGGAGCGCTGTCCTGTACTTCCAACATCCATTCTGCAATACGGTCGGCCCGAAATCCGGCAATCAAGATAATGATTAGACCTATAGTACCCAAAGCACCCAGAAACCACTGCCTGCGCTGGGGCATATAGCCCTGATGCATGAGAAGCTCTTCAGCTTCCAAGCGAAGATGACGTTGATCGCGAAGATTATTGCCGCATTTATGACAATACAGCACACCTTCTTCGTTGACCTGACCACACTGCCCGCAAACAGCATCCGCATCGATATCATGATGATGTGGATGTTTGTCAGCTTCATGCCCTTGTTTTGTCATGGCGACAGTCCTCCATCAGCATTGTGGCACGGTGAATGGTGCAGTGTCAAAGCGGTATAGGCATGAAAAATCTCCGGTGTTTCAGGCACCGGAGATTATTAACAAACAGACTTTACAAATTAATCAACAATCATAGAACTGGACAAAGGATTACATTATGCCCAGGTCATCGCAGATGGCCGATCAACGATAATCGCCTCTTTCAAGAACGATACAGCGCGTGTCAAACCTTCTATATTGGACATGAGGCTGTCTTCATGTTCGATACAAACAGCACCGTCGTAGCCCAGGAGTTGAAGTGTTGAAAAGAAATCCTTCCAGAATTCCAGACTGTGGCCATACCCACAGGTGCGGAACAACCAGGAACGGTTGGCTTCATCGCCGTAATGCTTTGTGTCCAGCACACCATTGACGGCCGCATTTTGCGGATCGACACGGGAGTCTTTGGCATGAACGTGGAAGATCGCATCGCCTCCCAGTACACGCAGGCTGGCAATGGGATCGATTCCTTGCCAGAAGAAGTGGCTGGGATCGTAATTGGCACCCAGGTTCTTGCCACAGGCTTCTCTGATCTTGATGATGGTCTCAGTGTTGTAAACAACAAATCCAGGGTGAGCTTCGAACGCAATTCGAACGCCATGCTCTGCTGCGAATTTAGCTTGCTTTTCCCAATAGGGAATAACAATCTTGTCCCATTGCCATTCAAGCGTTTCGATATAGTCTGGTGGCCAAGCGCAAGTTACCCAGGAGGGCTTGGTTGCCTTTTCATCTGAACCAGGACAGCCAGAAAAATCAACTACGGTCTTAATACCCAACATTTCTGCGAGTTTGATGGTATTGGTCTGTGTGGTTTGGCTTTTCTGTGCAAAATCGGGATCGGGATGCAGGCAATTACCGTGGCAACTCAGTGCTGCCAGCTCCAGACCTTCACCTTTGATCAAAGCAAGCAGTTCATCACGCTTGGGCTTGGACTCAAGCATTTCATTCAATGGACAATGGGCATCGCCAGGATAATTTCCCGTGCCGATTTCAATGGTCTTCAATTCGAGTGGACGAATTATGTCCATGACTTCTTTCAACGATTTGTCGCTGAATAAAACTGAAAACAAACCAAGTTTCATGGTTGTACCCTCCGATTTATGTTTCGCTTTAAAACTGTTTGCGTTTCCCCATCATACGTATATTCGCATGAAAATATCCTGATTGCTAGTCTTTGACTTTTTCCCATTTGCGTGATTCAGCCGCTGTCTCCACTGCGTCAAGAACACGTTGACATTTAACCGCATCTTCAAAGGTAGGATAGGTAGCAGATGGGCTATCAAGTTCACATATGAAATCATGCATTTCATGTACAAACAGATGCTCGTAACCAATAATGTGTCCTGGTGGCCACCAAGCCTGGGTAAAAGGCTGGCCTTCGCATGCAATGATTCTACGGAAACCTTGAAGTGTATCCGGATCACTCCGGTTAAAGTAGTGGAAGACATTCATTTCTTCCTGGTTCCACAAAAGAGAACCTTTACTACCATAAATTTCTATCGCATTATAATTGCGACGTCCTGGCGCAAAGCGTGTTGCTTCGAACGTGGCCAACGTATTGCTGTCCTTGATTCGTCCAATAAAAACTGCGGCATCATCTACATCCACAGTATCATATTGCTTGCTCTTGGCACTGTCTTTCGCGCCCCAGGCACCCACATCGGAGTTTGCAATGGCACGCTCTTTAATAAAGGTCTGCATGGCACTGGTGACCTCGCATACAGGGCCAACCAGGAAATGGCACAAATCAGTGATGTGAGCACCGATATCACCCAAGGCACCTGATCCCGTATGCTCTTTCTTCAAGCGCCAGACCATCGGAAAATCGGGGTCTACAATCCAGTCTTGCTGGTATGCGGCGCGAAAATGGAAAATTTCCCCCAGACCACCTTCTGAAATAAGCTTTTTCATGGCTTGGACAGCAGGAGCAAACCGATAAGAGAATCCGCACATGTGCTTGATACCAGCACTTTTTACCGCCGCCAGCATAGCTTCGGCATCGCCTAGTGTATTTGCAAGGGGCTTTTCACACACTACATGCTTGCCAGCTTTCGCAGCTTCTATAGCGATTGGCATATGAAGAAAATTCGGTGTACAGACATCGACAATATCTATATCCGGACGATTAACGGTTTCTTTCCAGTCCAGCGAGGTCTCTTCCCAGCCATAACGGTCTGAAACCTCAAGCTCCTCGGGAAACTTGCCGCACATTACCTTCATTACTGGCTTAACCGGCAGATCAAAAAACATGTCTACCTTGCGCCAGGCATTGCTGTGTGCTTTGCCCATAAACGAAGCACCAACCATTGCTACATTCAACGTTTTTCTTGCCATTATTCATCCCTCTCTGCTAATACTTGGGGGTGGGGTGAGCTGACGGCATCCCCCGGACCGCCCATTCAGATATTTCATATCATATCAACTCAGCTTACGATAATACCGACGTACACAGGGAAATGTCCAACCTTGCTTGTTATACTTCCCCATGCAGCACTGTTATCGCATAAGATAACGCCTTTTCTCAACTATTTGGCAAAATGAATGCAAGCAGGCAACACATAAGCTTGCGAAAATACTGTCATTACCTTATGATTACATAAGTTTGTGTCACATGCCATAAAATCTGAATGCCAATGGGAACAAGTCTCATAGAATATAGTTGTATTAATGAAAATCACTTCATAAATTCGGAGGATGCTGTTATGTCCGAGTCACACCCTGCAATTAACCGGCGTGGATTCATGAAAACAATGGCTGTCGGTGCTACCGCGTACAGTATGGCTGCGGCAACACGCGCACGTGCAGCAGGTGCCAATGATCGTTTATCTGTAGCTGTTTTAGGCTGCGGCAATCGAAGCAAAGGTGCCCTCATGCCGGGCCTGCATCGTTATGCAAGTTCACACAACCTGGAAATAACTGCGGTTTGTGACCCCTGGCATTCCCATCGGGAAGAGGCAGCGGACTTGGTGAAATCGTGGTACGATAAAGCTCCACGACAATGTGTTTCACACCGCGAATTGCTGGAACTGGACAATATCGATGCCGTCATCATTGCTTCATGTGATCATCAGCATGCCTTGCAGTTGAAAGACTGCATGGAAGCAGGTAAAGATGCCTATGTCGAAAAACCGATGGCCATGACGATGGAAGAACTTGATATTGCGTATGACGCGGTTATCAAACACAACGCTGTGGTTCAAGTAGGAACACAATTACGCAGCATGGCAAGCATGGCAGGAGCCCGGGAAGTGTACCAGAAAGGCACACTGGGGCGTGTTGGCCGCATCGAACAGCACCGTAATACTTGGCGGCCTTATTGGTATCCGCATATCAAGACCGACTTGACCGAAGACGATGTAGACTGGGCAGAGTTCTGTATGCCTCACTCAACAAAAACCTTTGATTCTGTCTTTTGTTCGGCCTGGTATGGTTACCGTGACTTTTCAGATGGCGCATTACCAGGACTGGGTGCCCATTTCTTCGACCTCGTTCATTACATCACAGGCGCAAAGTATCCGGAAAGTGCGGTCTGTCTGGGGGGTTCTTATACCTGGAATGACGAGCATAAATTTACTTGTCCGGACCACATTGAAGCGTTATGGACTTATCCGGAAGGCTTCCTGATGAATTATTGCACCAATTTCGGAAACGAAAGTGGCAACACCTTCAGATTCTACGGCGATGAGGCCGAGATGGATTTGGCAGACTGGGGTAATCCAGTATTGACCTCTCACGGGGTACGTGGTAAGGAGCCTGCGGTCAGTGAACCAACCAAAATCGAACACATCGCCCAACCCGATCATATTCAGAACTGGGTGGAATGTATTCGAAGCCGGGAAAAACCAAATGCCGATATAGAAGCTGGATATAGCCACAGCATTGCTGCAATTATGGCAATAATGTCCTTCGACCAGGGCAAGCGCATGATATATGATCCCGAGCGTAGAGAAGTTCGGGCTGGATAATCAGCGATTGATCGTATGATATCGTTTTATGAAGCTGTATATCGGCTGGTAGGTGAAATACCCGTGGGCCGCGTCATGACCTATGGGCAGGTTGCCACCATCCTTGGTGCGCCGCGAGCAGCCCGGGCAGTCGGGTATGCCTTGCGTATGAGTGGTTACCGGGAAAGTATACCCTGGCAGCGTGTCATCAACAGAAAAGGCCAAGTAAGTCTTGGTGGTGACATGGGGCGGCCTTCTCTGCAACGTAATTTATTAGAAGACGAAGGCGTCGTTTTCGATGATAATGACGCGTGCGATTTGAAGGTTTATCAATGGGAACCTGACGACCCCAAACGTTTTTATTATGAGCCTTCGGAGTTAACCCCATTTCCATGATCAGTTAAATGCAAAAAATCACAACAATATTTACAAACTATTGATCTTGGGAAAGATACGCTCTAAGTCTATTGAATTCATTCAATTCTAAAACAAATTGGCCTGGTCCTGGCCTTGGCCTTGATCGGGTGGATTATAGCCAAAATGGCGGTACGCAAGGGGTGTGGCGACACGCCCCTGCTGGGTACGTTTCATGAATCCAATCTGAATCAGGTACGGTTCGTGTACTTCCTCAACCGTCTGCCGTTCTTCTCCTATGGCAACAGCCATGGAGGAAACACCCACCGGACCACCACCAAATTTTTCGATGATGGTACATAGTATTGCCCGGTCCATGTCATCCAGCCCAAGGACGTCAATTCGCAGCAACTTTAATGCTGCCGTGGCAATATCCCGGGTTATTATGCCGTCTCCTTTTACCTGGGCAAAGTCCCGAACACGGCGTAACAGTCGATTTGCCACCCGTGCGGTTCCCCGTGCCCGCGAAGCAATTTCCAGTGCGCCTTCTTCTTCTATGGGAACATTCAGGATACGAGCAGACCGCAGGATGATCGTTTCCAGTTCTTCAGGGCTGTAAAATTCAAATCGACAGGTGTCACCAAACCGGGCGCGCAACGGTGGTGTAAGCAGCCCGGCACGGGTCGTCGCCCCGATGAGTGTAAAAGGTTTCAGCCCAATCTTCATAGATCGTGCTGTCGGGCCTTTGCCCAGCATGATGTCCACCTCGAAATCTTCCATAGCGGAGTACAAGGTTTCTTCTACCGCGTGGTTCAGACGGTGTACCTCATCGATGAAGAAGACATCAAACGATTCGAGGCTGGTCAGAATAGCGGACAAATCAGCCTGACGCTCAATTACGGGACCCGAAGATTGTTTGATGTCGACGCCCATTTCATTTGCGATAATACGAGCCAGGGTAGTCTTGCCAAGTCCGGGGGGCCCACTCAGCAAAAGATGGTCCAGCGGTTCGTTTCGTTGCCTGGCTGCCTGAATGGCGATTTGCAGCTTTTCTTTGGTCGCTTCCTGTCCCGGAAAATCGTCCAGACGTTGCGGTCGTATTCTGTCATCATAGGCACTGTCGTCATCACGGACACCGGGGTCCAATACATTGTCTTCGCTCATGTTACTTTACCCTGGCCATGGAACGTAATGCCGTTCGCACCAAATCTTCTGCCGATGCCTCTTCACCCAGACTTTTTCGTGCATTGTCTGTGGCTCTTCGAGCCTCCTGTGGTGTACACCCTAGACTTATGAGCGCTTCATATACATCGTCACCTTCATAGGTAGCCTCTTCGGGTTTGTCCGTTCCCAGCAGCACATCCAATTCTGTATTCTGGCCCATTTTGCCACGAATTTCCAGGACTATGCGTTGGGCCATTGCTTTGCCTATGCCAGGTACCCGCTTGAATGCGTCAACATCGTTGTTTTGAATGGCACGGGAAAACTCCTGCACAGACAAGGTAGACAAGACCGCCAGGGCTACCTTCGGGCCGATTTTATTAATGCCCAAAAGTTGTATGAACAACGCCTTTTCTTCTTCTTTCAGGAAGCCGAATATCTGAAACAGGTCTTCCCGAATATGACAATAGGTCAATAAAGTCGCATCTTGCTGGAGTTGGAGACGGCGGTAGACGCTATCAGGTACAAAAACCTCATATCCTACTCCATTTACATCAACAACAAGATAGCCCTTGCTTTTTAACGCGATGGTGCCCCTGAGAAATGCATACATTTGGTTGCCTGGCCCTTAAAAAAGTCAATTTTGTGAAACTTCATCTTGCGTGCCTTGATAACAAGTACAGGTCATTCTGTTGCAAGCATCGAGATACTATAACGATTCAAGCGGGGGCTGTTCTACCTGACAGGAACGGCCCTTCGGCTTATCGCTTCAATCCTGTGTCATAGTTGCCAGAATGCAATCGGCAGATGGCCATTCCCAAGGCATCGGCAGCGTCATCCGGGCGCGGAATTTCTGAAAGATTAAGTAAAATCTTTATCATTTCCTGTACCTGCCTTTTATCGGCCTTTCCATAACCTGTAATCGCGGTTTTAGCTTCGGTCGGACTGAATTCACTGACAGGCTTCTCTGCCAGCACGGCAGCCAGGGCCAGCACACCTCTGGCTTGCGCCACTGTGATACCGGTCGTGACATTTTGTTTGAAATACAATCTCTCCAGTGCCACAAAATCCGGATCATGCAAAACGAGGAGACGTTGCGCCTCCTCGTAGATGATTTTTAATCGGTCTGCAAAAAATAAATCCGGTGATGTTCGAATCACACCATGGGCGATGTGAATCAGCTTGCTTCCCTGTTTTTCGACTACCCCGTATCCTGTAGTTGCAGTACCGGGATCAAATCCCAACACACGCATAACGCTGCCCCGTGCTACTCTGACAGGAATTGTGCCCTGGTGCACTACTCTGCCATGGCTTCGGCAAGAACGGCCTCATTTACTTCAAGGTTACTGTAGACATCCTGGACATCATCGTTGTCTTCCAACGATTCAATCAGGTTCAATACAGAACGGATGGCATGCGCATCGACCTCAATAGTCGTTTTGGGTAGCATGGTCAGCTTGGCTTCCTCTGGCGGATGTCCCATTTCTTCCAGGGCACTCGCCACCGCATGCAGCAGGGTTGGTTCAGTGGTGATTTCATACAAATCACCTTCTACATCAACATCTTCGGCACCAGCTTCTATGGCCTTGTCGAATACTTCCTCTTCGCTGAGGTTTTCTTTTGGTAGGGTGATTATCCCTTTCTCTTCGAAATTCCAGCTTACCGCGCCATTTTCTGCCATGCTGCCGTTGTACTTGTTAACCAAGTGCCGTATCTCTGCTACGGTTCGCCGCTTGTTGTCGGTCAGAATATCCACGATAAGCCCTACACCAGCCGGGCCATAACATTCATAGCGACTGTCTTCATAGGAAACACCCGGCAGTTCGCCGGTTCCCTTTTTAATTGCACGCTCAATGTTGTCATTGGGCATGTTGGCGTTACGGGCAGCATTTAATACGGTGCGTAATCGTGGATTGGCTACCGGATCACCACCGCCAATCTTGGCTGCCACGGTGATTTCTTTTGCAAGACGTGAAAATATTTTTCCACGCTTTGCATCCAAAGCCCCTTTTTTACGCTTGATGGTGCTCCACTTTGAATGACCCGACATGTATTTGATTCTCCACCAGAATGCTGCGTTTCGTTTGGATTTTCGTTATTTTTGAGTGTGTAGCATACCAAAATCCTACCGATTTGTGCAATAGGTACCAGCAAAAATTCAGCAGAGATGCATGCAGGCTCTCAATTCGTTGCCTGCCTGTAGTGTTATTGTTGCGAAGACTCATATTCGACGAATGCTGTTTCAATTCCAGCTTCATCGGCATTGCCCATATGGGTCAGCATGCGGTATTTCAAGGTAAATGACGCACCGGGTTCCAACAGGTGGCTTTCTGTATGGGGCCAGGAAACTCCCAGGAATCCATAATGACGCAGTATCCATCCTGGATGCGGATAGCCGGGATTCTGTGGGTGTTGAAATATCGCAATACCAGACTTATCACCATCCAAATCATCGGCAGATATTGCGTACGAGACGTCCACCCACGGAGATTCCAAGTAGAGTTTGTCCTCATCCACAACACCGGGTTGTGCAGTAAAAGTCAATGGTTCCCGGGTAGAATCAGGCCGAACATTCAAGCCGCCATATCCTTTATTTTCTTCCGGGGCACCATAGAATCCAACAGTAGAATCATGTCTGTTCGTATAGGTCATAACCACATCAATGACCCGCTTGTTATCTTGATAAGCATGAACAGTCAATTCAAATTGTTCTTCCAATACAGCGACTTCCGGGGCATCATCAAAGGACCAGATATTGTTAAACATAAGAACTGCCTGTTTGGAGTCAAGTGCATCTATACGCCAGGAACGGACATGGGGCCGTGCTTCACTCAATAACCATACATTCAAGTTGCGTTCACCCGCACGCACATCCGGCCAGGCAGCAAATACGCCACGATGGTGGTAATGGTCATCGGGGAAATCTTCTGTCAACGGATTTCCAGCCGGATCATACAGTGGATGGATATATCCCGCACGTGTCTGGTGTTCTGGAACACCTTCCGGTGCTGGCACGGATTGAATTCGATAGACCAGCACGGGAGCACCATTTTCATACAATGTCAACGTATCGCCATCCTGTTCCACAACAAAACCTGTGGGGACGGTCAATACGACAGACAACAATAGGGTAGTCATTACAGACATGACAAGATTCCTCTCCAATTGTTTTATATTTTGGATCGTTCCATTAAATTCTGTACTTTTTCTTCGTCTACTTCAATACCCAGCCCCGGCCCCTTGGGAATTCGAATCCTGCCATTCTCAACAGTAAAAGGCTCTTTCAATACACTTTCACCCAGGAATTGTGGACCATTCAATGCAGCAGGGTATTTTAAGCCAAAAGCGCCATATAAAATTAATGAGGCAGCCAACGATACATCCGGGTCCGTCAGTCCACTACCTAAAAACATTTTGCCAGAGTCTTGCAGAATTTGCAGTTGGCGTGCTGCCGATTGTAACCCGCCACACCGTGCTGGCTTCATGGCCATCCCGTCACACATATCCAGCTTGATAAATTCCAGTAAATCGGCAGGTGTCACAACCCCTTCGTCGATAATGATTGGAATGGGACTGACGCGGCGGATTTCCTGATATGCACTGATGCGGTTTATGGGGACAGGTTGTTCAAAGACTGCGGCCCCAGCTTCGGCGATTCTTGGCGCCATATATATAGCTTCTGGGGGCTCAAAACCACCGTTGGCATCTGCCCACAAGAACCCGTCCGGTACTTCTGCTTTCACCATACGGCATAATTCCAAATCAAACTTGGGATCAGGTGCGATTTTGATATTAAAATGTTCATATCCACGCTTTTTGCCTTCAGCGATCAGCGGAGCGACATCATCAAGCGTAACCGGGTTTAAGGTCCAGCTTAATGTTAAATCATCTGGTGTTGTGCGCCCCCAGAATTCCGCCATATTCAGTCCAGTTGATCTCCCAATCAAGTCGTGAATGGCAATATCAATACCTGCTTTGGTTATTGGCGCGCCAGTAGAGAATCCATTAGCAATTTCCTTATTCATTACTTTGTGGATAGATTCCAGATCGAAAGGATTCATGCCAGAAAGAATCGGGATCAGGTAGTTTTCAAGCGTGGAAACAGCACCTTCCAGAGTCTCATAGCTCCATCTCGGAACAGGGACACTCTCCCCCCATCCAACGGTTCCGTCACTCGCCGTAATCTTAATCAATACAGCCGGTCGTCCCCCACCAGAAATGGGGCCTTCAAAAAACCGGAATCGCATCATCGTCGGGTAACGTACCGGGAAAAGCTCAGTTTTTTCTATGGTGATGGGCTTACGTAAATCCGCCAGGGGTATTTCATGCATCGTGTCTCTCGCATTGCTGAGTTATATGACTTGTGAAGTTATTTCAAGTTACAAAAATGAAAGCATTCTTATAGATGAAGCCATCTTAGCAAGTTGCTACTGTATGGTCAAGACACCGAATTTTCAATAAAAACTCTGAGCAATATAAAGTCCATACCTTATCGCATGAATACGCTGGCATCTATATGCCAAGTTCCTGGTTGCAGCAGCATTTTGTAGAATTTAAATTAAATGAGATGACACGGTAGTAGATGTATTCCCATTTTCAAGCTGCAGAATATTCCAATAGCGGCAAAAAAGTCCTGTGTGTTGTTTATGATGCAATTTTCCACGAAAACCTTTCACCCATTGCATAGTGCTGTTTTCATGCTTTTTTCTTGTCAATACACCAGTATCTCCAAAAAATATCGGTTGGCACAGCTATTGCATACCCTAATCATTAGAATCCGGCTCCCATCCGGGTTTTCCTCATGAGTGGTTGGCCCGACGCAACGAAGTACATTGTCCCATGTGTTTCTGTATCCGTCGCGGGATGGCGCGGGCCTTCCCTGATTTTAGCCAGCATATTTAATTATGTGCTGAAAAAATATAAAGGTTGAATGGAGTATTGCGAAGCATTAAAAATCTGGAAATACAAGCATGATACAGGGATTATATACGGCAGCCGGTGGAATGCTGGCAGTAGAAAAACGTCAAGATATTCTGGCCAACAATATTGCGAATGTCTCCACACCCGGATATAAACGTCATGCCCCAGTGCAACTTGGTTTCAATGAAATTTTTTCTGAAACTTTACGTCGCCCTTTTCACTTTGATTCTGATTCTGCACCTGCTGGCGGTGTTCGTATCGTAGAATCATACAGTGATCTTGCCGCAGGTGTTTTGCGTAAAACGGACAATCCATTTCAAATGGCTTTAATCGGCCCTGGGTATTTCGTAATTGACACACCAGAGGGAGACCGTTACAGCCGAAGTGGTGATTTTATGGTGGACCCGCAAGGCGAGCTTGCTACACACGAAGGGTATAAAGTCCTTGGCATAAACGGCCAGCCCATCTCTGTAGATGGTGCCGAGGTGAATATAGGTGCAGATGGTGGTGTGCAGGTAGATGGATTCCCTGCGGGACAACTTCAAATTGTGGAGTTTGCAGAACCCACACGTTTGCTGCGTGAAGGGGACAACCTGTACTTCGCAACAGATGAAGTCCTGGAAAATTCTGCCCAGGCTGCTGAAACACAGGTCGCACATAAACATTTGGAAATGTCCAATGTAAACCTTCCCAATGAACTCATCAATATGATGATGGGGATGCGTGCTTATGAGGCCAATCAACAAGTTATACAAGCTCTGGACGGTACAGTTGGACGCCTGATCGAACAAGTCGGCATGCCAACTATGTAAATATTGACCTAAAAAATATTATCTAACATGAAATATTATCAAAGTTATTTATCGCTCGCATTCAAAGATTTCGCAATGGCAGGGAGTAATTCATAATGATTCGATCCATGTTTACCGCGGCAACAGGCATGATTGCGCAACAGTTGTCCATTGACACCATTGCGAACAACCTCGCAAACGTGAATACGACGGGGTTCAAAAAAAGCCGTGTTAACTTTCAGGATTTACTCTATGAAACCATTAAGCCAGCCGGTAGCGAAACAGCCGCTGGTACCACGATACCGGAAGGTATCCAGGTAGGGCATGGTACGCGCCCATCGGCTATCGCAAAAGTGTTTACGCCAGGCGCTTTCATTCAAACGGGTAATGCTTTGGATATTGCTATCGAGGGAGATGGATTCTTTCAGATAGAAATGCCAGACGGAGGCACGTCCTACACGCGGGATGGTTCTTTCAAAATCAATGAAGAGGGAACGATCATGACAGCAGATGGTTATCCATTGGTGCCAGGGATCAACATACCCAATGAAGCAGAATTGGTATCCATCGGTTCTGATGGCACGGTTTCAGCACGGCTGCCAGGAGACAATACCCCGCAAGTGCTGGGCAATCTGCAACTGGTGCGTTTTTCGAATCCAGCAGGACTGGATGCACGATTGGGACGCAATTTACTACTGGAGACCCAGGCATCAGGTGCACCAAATCAAGGACAACCAGGCCTGGATGGATTGGGAACCATAGTTCAAGGTTTTCTGGAAAACTCGAATGTTCAGGTAGTTGAAGAAATATTGCAAATGATTATTGCACAGCGGGCATACGAAGCAAATTCAAAAGTGATTCAAACATCAGATGAAATGCTGCAAACAGCCAATAATGTACGCCGCTAATTCCAATCATAAACGATGAGGATCTTGGACATGCCATTTAATATTCGATTTACCAGAAACAGACCTGTGCTGCAACCCACGCTCACATTCGTCGGTGTTGTCATACTCTTATGTGGCGCAATGGCACTTCATGCAGAAGAATTGGAGATCGAGGGAAATACATTAATGCTGCGTGAAGAAGCCTATGTGAAAGGTCCGCAAGTTTTATTGGGTGATGTTGCCGACATTATTGGAAATCCAGAACTCGTTGCATCACTTGCAGACATCGAATTGACCAGTGCAGCACAACCAGGTGGAAGCAAGCGAGTGAATGCTGCCTTGATCGAGGCACGCCTGCGTAACGCTGGTATATCAGCAGAAGCGGTCACGTTGAAAGGCGCAAACTCTATTCAAGCTCGTACCCTTCATCATGAAATAAGTCGGCATGAAGTTGTCGCATCATTGCATGAATTCATTGAAATGGATATGCCATGGGAGCCGACAGTTGCCGAAATTGTTATACCGCCACCAAGCGAAGACTACATAGTTCCCGAGGGACAGGTCTCGATAACCTGGAACACCAACCCGAGTTATCAATACCTGGGGCCAGGTACATTTCGTGGAAGCATTGAAGTGGATGGTGTAATGCAACGCACTATTCTGGTCCGGGCCGATGTCGATGCCTATGTTGAAGTGTTGACCGTTGCAACGGACATACTCCGTGGCAAGCCCATCAGGTTGTCTGATCTGGAAATACAAAAACAGGCTCTTTCCAAAGTACCCAGTGGCGCATTGACCAGTCCGGAGGAAGCGGTTGGGATGATATCAAGGCGAACTCTTTTCCCCGGGATGCTGTTGACCAACCGCAATGTCGAAGCGCCCGTAGTAGTGCGTCGAAATCAAATAGTTCCGGTTTTACTACAGTCAGGTTCACTGACTGTTCAAGCCCAGGGTCGTGCCCTGGCCAATGGCCGGGTTGGCGATCTGATTAATTGTGCCAATCTAAATTCACGTGAAGAATATCAGGGTATTGTTCGACAAGATGGTGTTGTCGTTGTTCACTGATGGAGGATTATTTCATGCATAAAAAGCTCACAGTACTCACTGCAATGATGCTTTTCTTTGCCCCGGTTACCATGGCAGATTCGCTGTTCACGCAAGAAGCCGAACGTAGCGGTACGCTTATCACAGAACGCAAAGCGCGTTTCGAAGTCGGCGATATCATTACCGTGCTGGTCGAAGAAAGCATATCGGCAAGTTCCTCTGCAAACACGAACACCAAGAAGGAATCCGACCTGCAACAAAACACGCCAGCGAATCAGAACACTTTCATCGCTGGAGAGAATGGTCTGAATTTGATTGATCCAGAAAAGCTGCCTAACTGGAATATAGGTGCAGAAAATGAGCACCGAACTACAGGTCAAACCCGGCGTACCAGCACATTGACGACGACCATAACTTGTGTCGTAGTTGAAACATTGCCCAATGATACCTTGCGCATTGAGGGAGAACGCAAGGTAACCATTAATCGAGAAGATACCATTATGTCCATGAGTGGAACTATTCGTGCCAAAGATGTTACTCCAGCCAATACGATTCCCTCGACTCAGGTTGCCGGAGCCAGTGTTGAGCTTAAAGGGAAAGGGCCGTTATGGAACAACCAGCGCCGTGGTTTTATTACACGATTCCTGGATTGGTTTTCTCCTTATTAATCACTTCATACAGTACGACAATTTCATGAGGAACACATGATGGGACTTAAAAATAATTGGACAAGACGTACACTATGGACGTTATTAATATTGGGTATTTCCTGGACCGTTAATGCGGCGCCCCTGCGTGACCTGTGTGATATCCAGGGCGCACGTGGCAATATGTTGAAAGGCATCGGTCTGGTCGTTGGTTTGTCCGGCACGGGCGACAAAGCATCAGCGGCAATACAGGCACAACAGCGCATGCTTGAACGCATGGATGTCGATGTACAAACTTTAAGTGAACTCTCTTCCAGTAATGTCGCTGTAGTGATGGTCACAGCAACCATCCCGGCGTTTGCAAAAGAAGGTACACGAATCGACGTCAAAATCGATTCACTTTATGATGCTCAGAGTTTAGAAGGCGGTCAATTGATGGAGACACATCTACGTGGCCCGGGCACCAGCGATGTGGTATATGCCGTGGCACAAGGCCCTATTTCGGTTGGAGGATTCAACATAGATGGTGGTGGTGGAACGGCAATGCGCCGTAACCATGTGACGTCAGCCCTGCTTCCCATGGGCGCATATGTTGAACGGGAGGTGCCCTCGAGAATAACCGATGGTGAACGTTTGATGCTGTTATTGAAGCAGCCTGATTTTACCACTGCTGACCGCATTCAACAAGCAATAACGCGGGCATTCCCTGATGGAGGCGCGATGGCATTGGGTGCTGGAACAGTGCGGGTAGATATACCAACAAGTCAACAAGGCAATCTGGTTGCCTTTATCAATCAACTTATGCAAATTGAAGTTGAGGCACCCATGCCAACACGTGTAGTGATAAACGAGCGCACCGGAACGATAGTGGTTGGAGGCAATGTCGGTATCAAACCATGTCATGTTGCGCATGGAAACATGACCATCCAGATTGCAGCCACACCACAAGTAACACAGGCACTGCCATTTACAGATGCGGACCCGGTGATAACAGACACTATCGACCTGACATTGGAAGAGGAAGATGCCTATCTCATGCCTGTAGGTGGTGCTTCAGCAGGAGAAGTCGCGGCTGCATTAAACCGCCTGCGTGTAACACCACGCGATATGATTTCGATATTTCAAGCCTTGCGTAGAGGTGGTTACCTCGATGCGGATCTGGAGATAATGTAATGTTATATGTGAATCCATTGGAGCAGAAACCATACAGCCGCCTTGACTCAGGTATACAATCGCTCACAAACGAACCACAGGCATTTGAAGAGTTTGAACGTCTTTTTTTGTATCAGCTATTGCAAGAAATGCGCAAAGGAGTTCCAAGTGACGGACTCTTTGGCCATTCACCACAACAGAAGCTCTTTGAAGAAATGTTGGATGACCATTACGCAGGCGAAATGATGAAGTCTGGACAGTTGGGTATTGCACGTATGATGGAAGAACAGGAATCACAACGGCTTGATATGTTGCGCAGCCGTCCAGTTGCGCCTGTTGATAAATTACCACTGATGTCTCATGCACCACAGGTCCTTCACGACTCTCAAGCAAACACAAAAATGGAAAAACTAAAACCTGTCGGCGATATTTAATCACTCTCAAGTGTTGGGAGAAATGTGCCGATATAACCAACGTGTACTTTCCGATAGAGCTGAAGGTGGTACACAACTGGAGTATAGAAATGAGTTTAATACAGGGGCTGGGAGCAGCAAATAGTTTACTGCAAAATGCTACTGGGCTTGTACGCGAATTGAAACGCCCCAGAATCAAGCAAGAAACTTTTAAACAGATAATTATGGATCAATTACAAGCTAACCGACAAGAGAACAATAAAACTTCTCAAATGGAACGCATAGACAAGAAAGCACTTGTCTTGTCGGAACGTTTTATTCAATTACGAGACACACAGGGAAATGGAAAATTGACATTGGAAGAAAGCGGTATGGACCGCGAACTCTTTCAGAAAGTCGATATTAATGCTGATGGCACACTAAGCCGGGATGAAGTACACGCCTATTTTTCTCAGCAACTTAAACTGGCCAGGGACTAACATTTGGAATGATGGGTGGTTAATTACAGCATGCACAACGAATCAACGACTATAGATCAGAAACAATTCAAACTGGAAAACCTCCTGGATGATTTGTGTGCCCTGCTCGATGATGAACTTGAACGCCAGGAAAACATACACCAAGTAGCGCTATCGCAAAAAGAGGCTGCACTTGCACGTGACAGTGCCAGCCTGGAAGCACGAACCCGGGCGATGCAATTACTCGTTTTAGAAACTTTAGAAGTGGAAAAGCAGCGCATTAATCTGGTTACAGACGTTGTCAAGATTCTAGAAATTCCATCAACTATGCAATCCTTGACTGGGCTGATTGAACTTGCCCCGCAACCATGGTCGCGCCGGTTGGCATATTTCCAGAAACGCTTTAACGAAGTAATACTAGAAACACGCAGTATAATTCGAGACAACAACAAATTTATCTCTTTAAATTTGCGGCAAATAGACCAGGTCTTAAATGTGTTGACCAAACAAAACAATACCGAACAAGCATATTCTGCGACAGGCACAGTTAATTACAAGCATAAGTCGAATCCATTTTTAATGGACCAGAGAGGTTAAGTCATGGGTGCATTTCGTGTAACACAACGGGTTATGGTGGACCGTGTACTAAGCAATTTAAACAACCAATATCGAGGCATATTGAATCTTCAGGAGCAATTATCAACAGGATTACGACTGAATCGCCCATCAGACGGCCCATTGGGAACCCGACGTGCAATCAACGCAGAAATGGAAATCGCAAAAAATAATCAATACCTGACCAACATGTCAACCGCCTCTCCGGTCATTGTACAATCGGAATCGTCTCTTATGTCGGTAGTTGATATACTGCAACGCGTCAAAGATTTGGGTTTACAAGGATCAAACGCGACCAATGCCGCCGTACAACGCGAGCAGATAGCGTCAGAGATTGATCAATTGCTGGAAAGTGTACTGGTTGAGTCCAACACAATTACCAACGGCCGCTACATTTTCAGTGGAACACGAACCAATACCCCAGCATTTACAGAAACCCGCGATGTAGATGGCAACATAACCGCAGTTACTTACTCCGGTAACAGTGAACTATATCAAATTGAAATATCTGAAAATGTGTATGTACCCGGTAACATAGCAGGAGATACAGTTTTTGAACAAACATCTCCTGACTCAGTCGATATATTCGATATGATCATTGCCATACGCGACAATTTGCGCGCCGGTGATTTTAACGGACTTGAAACCAACCTGGGCCAGATAAATCAAGCCCAGGAACAATTGATGATATCTGTATCACGCCTTGGTGCTTTGGAAAACCGATTTGAGCGTGTTGAGGAAAGTATACGTGATGTTATCTATCAACTTGAAATCGTAAAATCAGACAATGTCGATGCCGATTTCGCTGAAGTTATCTTGGAACTGAACGCACAATCCAATGCTTTTCAAGCCTCACTTTCTGCTGGAGCCAATGTTATACAACCCAGCTTGCTTGATTTTTTGCGCTGATTTCACCCATTAAATTTAATGCATTTGCGCTCAATTATTGAAGAGAGTATACAATACATCATAAAAAAACCTGTTTGCCAAAGTTGTCTATTCCTGCTCTTCACAGTCAACATCTTTAACAAACAGGTAGATTATTTTTAACCTGAGGTCTATAAACTGGTCATGATCATGGGGCCAGAGCTGCCAAACCAGTCACATTCCGCGCAACCTGCTCCCAATTCACCACGTTCCACCATTGATTCACATACTCGCCCCGGTTGTTCTGGTACTTAAGATAATAGGCATGTTCCCATACATCAACGCCAAGAACTGGAGCACTCGCCCATAAAGTCAGTTTGTGCTGGTTTTCAGCCTGTAGGATCATTAATCGATCATCAATGGGGCGATAGTGCAGCAACCCCCATCCACTACCTTCGACAGCAACTGATGCTGCTGTGAATTGCGCTTTGAAAGCTTCAAAACTTCCAAAATCCCGCTCTATTCGACGTGCCAAGTCCCCTGTGGGTTCACCACCTCCACCATTTCCATGCGGTGCCATTACGCTCCAGAAAATGGAATGGAGAAAATGTCCTCCTCCATGAAAGGCGACTTTCTTTGACCAATACTCAATTTGAGGGAAATTGTTTGCTGCTCTGGCAATGGCCAATTCTTTTTCTGCCGCGATAAGCCCATTCACATAGGCGGCATGGTGACGGCTATGGTGAATTTCCATGGTTTGTGCGTCAATATATGGCTCCAGAGCATCGTATGCATAGGGCAAGTTACCCAGACGATGCGGAGTGAGAGCGCCAAATGGCTCGGTTTCATCTGCGGTGGCCGTGGCAGATACACCCATAATGGTAGCTGCTGCTGCCAGCGGGATACTTGTTGATTTCAGAAAATCACGCCGTGTGTTGTCCATTGTCTTCTCCCAATATTTATGCGTTGTTTATACTTGCTTGCAGAGTAAGAGACCAGGAATACGAATCAAATGTTTCTCTGCTTTGCACCGTGTCTTACACAGTTTCAGGCATCGTACTCAATCAATCCAAGATACAAGCTTGGAAAGGTGAAGTTGAATGCCCAATTCTTTATTACAACAAAATATCACTTCATTGAAATTCCATGGGCTGGATATTTTAGAAAGTGAAACCTGTCAATAATGTGGGAGAATATGACACTTGATCCTATTATTGCATGAAAGTTGCAGAAAGTATCTTGGAGCAGAAGCAACAACCAAATTGGCTGCTAATAAATCAACAACATATATAATATCAATAGCATAGCCACTGTTCAGTTGCCGCAATTTTATTGAAATGCCTTGTAGACTGCCGCATTATCCAACTCGGCATACCCTGCTTCTACAAGTTTTTGCAAAAGGCTGGAGTGCAAGGTTGATACCGGTGTTTGCGCGCCTACACTTTGCGCGTACTCAAGTATTAATTTCGTGTCCTTGTAATGTTGTCCAAGACGGGCTACGGGGGGTTCATAGGTACCGTTTATCATTTTGGGGCCTTTGGTATCCATACACCTGGAATAGGTACCCCCTGCTTTCAGCACATCCAGGGTAAGCTGCAAATCGAATTTAGATTTGGATGCCAGTCCCAGCGCTTCCGCGAGTACCAGTCGATTTAAACCGTATACAAGATTCACAATCAACTTCATGCGATTACCATCCCCTGCTTCACCAAAATAGTATTGTTCCTTGGTGAAACATTTCAAAAGAGCATGGTATGGCGCATTATTGTTGCGGTCCCCTATCAATGCCAGTGCTTCGCCGTTGGCTATTTCTTCACTTGAGCCGGACAAACAGACATCGACCAGCCGTGATTTTTGTTCCGCCAAACGCTGATTATCAATTACGATGTCTTCCGGACGCGAGGTCGATACATCCAAAATAATCGTGCTCGGCTGCAAAGCATTGGCTGCCGCTTGTTTACCCCATAACACTTCCCTACGATCATCGGAGGTCATTAAACAAAGTATCACCAACCTTGCATTTGCGAATACACTGGCGGCATCCGGCTGTATCAGCACACCATGTTCGCTTGCCTTGCCGCAAGCTTCCTGCACAATATCAAAACCCGATACAGCGTATCCTGCTAGTTTTAAACGCTTTGCGATGGCATTTCCGACCAAACCAAGACCAACAATACCGATTTCCATAAAAAATTAATCCTTGCCCATACTTGTCAGACTGGCAATTTGGTTCTTATAGTGTGCGTAAAATTCGGAATAATCAGCATGGTTCTCTGTCAATGTGTTAAAGACACACACAGCATACCCCAATGAGAAAACCTGATCCTCTTGCAACGCTGTAGCATCAGGAGAAACAGTATTATCTGACGGAGCAGTCATTGATTTTAGGCCAAAGGGATTGGCTACCATGAGGCCATAATCACGATTGTGAAACCAGGATGCTCTGAAATTGTACGGAGCAGGAGCAAGCAGTATCCCTACTCTGCTATCGTCAATCACACCTGAATAGACACACCAATCTGCCTGCTTGCCCCAAGTACCTGCTTCATCCAGATCAGCATAACTATTCACAATCGTTCCACTGCCATGCCTTACAGTCAACCCGGTTGCCAGGCGTACTCCCAAACCCATTTCCTCTTGATCACCAAATGTAATGTCAGGTAAATGCGTTTCAAACGTGGTATCAATAAAAATCCAGCGCTCACTTGATGTGGCAGTAAAAGTATAGGTGCATATCTCTTCGCAAATTATTCGTGAATCATCCAGTGTTTCATAACTATTGACAACAGAGAAACTGCCTCTTATCCCATTCTGTGGTGCTTTTTCAAAACGCACATGTCGAACAACAGCCTTGTTGCGCCAGAAGTCTTCACCCCCTAAATCACCAAAAGCCAGCCAAATACCGGGATGGAATGTGGCATGATCAACATTATTAATATCAAGTTCCGCGTCTGGAGGGTGATTTCGTGTTACCTGTATGCCACCGGGTGCATGTACAGCACTGAAATAAGGTCTTAATGTTTCAGGGTCATTAAAAATATAGGATGCAAAAAGTTCTCCATCAACCAGTATATCAAGTTGATCGGCTTCTTCATTGAAGCTTATCGGCAAATGGTTCTCTGCCGCAGCAAAAAGACACCCCAACAATACCATGGAGAAAAATATCATAGAACGCATAATAATAAACCTTATACATAATTAACCACACGATGAGAAACTTTTTTGTTGCTGATCAGGCAACTGTAGTACTAGAAAAAATTATTCATTGATACTGTCCTGGCAATTCATAGCCCTGTCGATACTCTTTTGTATACATCACAAGTGCTTCTGGATCGTCAATACAATTCCACGTGTCAGGATCAAGTGTCAGCCTGCGCTCAACGCGTGTCGCGATATTCCCCAGATAACACAGCGCTGTAGAGGCTGCCGCGTCATCCATTTGTGCAGCAAGCGCTGACGGCGAATTTTCCTTTATACAATCCAGATAATTCCGGATATGATCGGCAACTGACGCATAAGGCCCAAAGCTAACTTTTTCACCATCAAGCAGCGTGGCTTCACATCCGCGACGGCCAATCTCAAGCCTGCCGCCATCCCCATAAAATATTACGCCATTATCGTGTCCTTCCAGTGGATATTCTGTCCAGAGCCGCATCTCATAGAGCAGATGACATTTGTCATACTCAAAAATGACCGTTTGGGTGTCGGGGGTTTCATTATCATCATCATAATACAGTTGTCCCCCGGAAGCGACCACCGCTTTGGGAATTTCTACACCAAGCCCCCAACGTGCCTGGTCTATCTGGTGTATGCCATCATTGCTGATGTCGCCGGCACCATAATCCCAGAACCAATGCCAATTGTAATGCCAGCGGTTTTGTGTAAATGGATGCGCCGGGGCTGGACCGGTCCACAAGTCATAATTAACTCCGGGTGGCGGATCACTGACTGGTGTACGACCTATCGGTCTGCGGTGCTGGTGGTTAATCGCTTTTGCCATACGCACTTCACCTATGATTCCTGACCGCATAAACGCAATGCCTTCTTTGATGGAAACACTGCTGCGCCCCTGTGTTCCATGCTGCACACATTTTCCCGATGCGGCTGCCGCTTGTGCCAGGAGCTTCGCTTCATAAATGGTATGCGAACAGGGCTTCTCCACATAAACATGCTTTCCGGCTTCCAGGGCAGCCAGGGATATCGGAGTGTGCCAGTGATCCGGTGTGGCAATACTGACTGAATCAATATCCGGGTTGTCCAGTATCCTTCGATAATCTTCCTCCAGTACGACACGATCGTTGTTGGGCAATCGATTACCAATACTTTCCCGGCGCCCTGGGTCCACATCGCAAATGGCGACGACATCGCAGTCTTCAAAAGAAGAAAATGCCTGTGCATGACCACGGCCTTGGCCTCCAGCACCTATAACTGCATGCTGAACACGATGACCCGGAGTCTGGGCAACAGAAAATCGTGTGGCTGCCAGTCCCGTTATCATGCCTGTGCCGACAACCCCTAAAAAATCGCGCCGATTGGTCTTATTCATATAAACACTCCTGTTAGTGAAGATGTCAGTATTTTAAAATACACCATAATTTCCACCTATCATATCTTTTACTCCTTGAATCATACTCAAGTAATTTATACAGTTCAAAGAATAAAAGTTTCTTTTCATCATACCTGGGACACCGCTGGGGTCGTGTAAGTTCTATTGTCTGAAACAGATAGATTACTAAACCGAAACTATTTTTATGGTATTCGAAAACTGAAGAATGTATGGGAGACATTAATACACACCAATTTAAATTGGTAGAAGCTGACACGAAAAAATGATACAATCCAAGTTTTGGGGATAACTTGGGTGACTTGGCCAGTTTTGCCTGGCGCGTAATGCCTGTTTCTTAACAGATGGAATTGGAATTATGGGTTATATAATGGTTGTTGATGATATCGCATTCATGCGACGCCTGTTGAGCGGTATCATTCGCGGGCTAGGGTATGAAGTAAAGGAGGCGGCAGGCGGGAAAGAAGCCGTTCTGATGATGACGGCGAGTCCTCCGGATTTGGCATTTGTGGATTTGGCGATGCCGGATGTTGGTGGACTGCAATTGTGTCAATGGATTCGTTCCAATAATAACACGCGTGACATTCCAATTATTGTCTGTACTGCACATCAGGCAAGAAAAGATGTTGAAGATGCCTTACGCGCTGGCGCTGACGATTTTTTATGCAAACCGGTAGACAGACGCACTGTTGCAAACCGTCTGGCAAAATATCTTATTGAAGAATAAAGAAAACCCTGGTGACCATATGGTTGTCTTCGGGTAGTTTATATCATAGTGTACTCGCCCCTGTTGTTTGGTTATATCTGATCAGAACCGTTATAATTCCTTCCGAATATGGAGGAATTTCCAGCAATGAATAAATGTCTCGCGTCAGCGAAATGGTTTTGGATAGTCATAATAATTTTTTCGGGTATTGCATGCTGCCACAACAGGCCCATTTGTACCATTCCCCTTACCGGTTACCGTGCTCCTTGTACCATGGGGCAATATCAGCCTATACCAGGTGACATTTTGTTTCAAGATTTACATTGTGGCCCCTTGTGTGATGCCATCAAGACGGTAACGGAGGGTCATGAGGGAGCAAATTTTGCCCATGTTGGCATGGTGTCACGCGTTGAGTGTGGGACAGAAGCTTGGGTAATAGAAGCGGTATCAGATGGAGTCGTTGAGACACCTCTGGAAGCATTTCTCGCGAGAAGCTGCGATGCTGTAGGCAGACCACCTGTATTTCTCGGTCGTCTGAAACCCAATTATCGACACTTGATTCCAGGCGCCTTGGCAAATGCACAGGAATTTCTTGGCATGCCGTATGATTCCATCTACGCAATAGATAACAACTCATTTTACTGTTCTGAATTGATTTATGAAGCGTTTTTACGTGCCAATGAGGGACAACCCTTGTTTGAACTTGAACCGATGACCTTCAAAGACCCCGAAACGGGAGTATCTTTTCCAGGTTGGGTGGGTCATTATGATACGCTTGGTATTGCCATACCAGAAGGTGAACTTGGGTTAAACCCTGGTGGCATGTCAAAAGCGCATTTTCTTGATATAATATATGCCTATGGCAGGCCGGAGGGCTATTCCGGTAAAATCGGAGTGCTACAGACCAATACCCTGCTCCTGAGAAATAATCCACGGCAGGCTTTGCCTGCACCATTAAATTGCCCTATACATCCATATTGTTATTACGAAGAGGACGAGGAGTGTCCATGTCCATGATTCCAGAAGAGTTACGTTACACAGAAGACCATGAATGGATCGCTGTAACTGATGATGTTTTTGTTGTCGGTATTACCGAACATGCACAAGAGCAACTGGGTGATGTTACCTATGTTGAATTGCCTGAAGTTGGCCGGGAAGTAAAACAACACGAAGAAGTAGCGGTTGTGGAATCTGTCAAGGCTGCTGGCGATATCTACGCCCCGGTTTCGGGGTGTGTCTGTGAAGTAAACAGTGCCCTTGAGGAAGACCCCTCACTGGTAAATTCTGGACCTTACACCGATGGGTGGTTTTTCAAACTAGAAAACGTAGATAGGACAGAGTACGCCCAATTAATGAATGCCGAGGCGTATGCTGCTTTTCTGGAAAGTATTGATACTTGATTATTGAAAGCTGCTAATGATGTGTGGCGGCTCCCATATATCTGCTTGATTGATGCCTGCTTGTTTATGAGCAGGTTTTTATCTTTTCTATCACGCATTTCATACTTATCCTGTTTAGAAATGTTTGTTTTTGCAAGAACAATGCGTTACACGTGATCGAATAGTATTCACCCAATTGCTTGTTAACACCATGCACATCACCAATGACAGTGCTTGATACAATCAGCAATACCATAACAAAATTCTTTGGAGTATATTACAATCTATGAGCTGGATTCCTGCAACCGAGAATGATCAGGATACCATGCTGAAAACCATAGGCATTGAGTCTGTCGATGCCTTGTTTTCGGTTATTCCACCGCATCTGCGCATGCAGTCCTGGAACATGCCTGAAGGTCTCTCTGAAATGGGTGTGCGAAACCACCTGGAATCGCTGGCAAAACAAAATAATGTTGCCCCTGTATGTTTCCTGGGAGGCGGGTATTACGATCATTATATTCCGGCGGCGGTAGATGCCTTGTCCAGCCGCAGTGAATTTTATACTGCCTACACGCCCTACCAACCCGAATGCGCGCAAGGTACGCTTCAGGCTATTTATGAATACCAGTCCGCGATATGTCGGTTGACAGGTATGGAATATGCCAACGCATCTTTGTACGATGGGGGTACTGCCGTGTTTGAAGCGGCCACAATGGCTGTGCGTATCACACGAAGAAGACGAATTGTTGTTTCTCCGGGACTGAACCCAACCTGGCGGCATATGCTTGCTACCCATACAGCCAATCTGGATGTGGAGCTTACCGAAGGGGAACAACCCGATGACGCGGCATGTGTAATTGTTTCTTTACCGACTTTTTCAGGCAGCCTGCGAGACTATACCCAATTGGCAGATCAATGCCATGCCGCGGGTGCGCTGTTGATTATCAGTTTTTACCCCATCGCTTTGGGCTTGGTGAAAACACCGGGTGAAATGGGAGCTGATATAGCTGTTGGAGAAGGACAGTGCCTGGGGATGCCTCTGGGTTTTGGTGGACCTTATCTTGGAATAATGGCGACCAGGAAGACCCATGTGCGCAAGATGCCCGGGCGCATTGCGGGGGAAACAGTCGACAACCAGGGCAGGCGTGGTTTTGTTTTGACACTTCAGGCACGTGAGCAACATATACGGCGCGACAAAGCGATGTCCAACATCTGTTCAAACCAGGCCTTGTGCGCGTTGCGCGCGCTCCTCTATTTGAGCTTGATGGGCAAAGAAGGATTTAGTGAAGTAGCATCGGCTTGTCATGCAAAATCGGAATATCTTAAGTCAAAACTGGATTTTGCAATGGTTCTGAATGATGGTCCAACCTTTAACGAATTTGTGGTTCGCTTACCCAAGGCCGCAGACGCTGTCGTTGAAAGCATGTTGAAGCGGGGCTATCTGGCGGGGTTGCCCTTGTCCGCAGTGGGCTATGGTGATGAATGTGATCTGTTGGTGGCCGTAACAGAAAAACGCTCACGCGATGAAATTGACGCATTTGTCACCGCGTTGGAGGAAGTAGCATGCAGTTGATATTTGAACGCTCTCAACCGAAGCGTCGTGCAGTGACATTGGATGCACTGGATGTACCCAATGCCGATTTGCCTGAGGAATTAAAACGTAGTGCGCCAGCAGCACTGCCGGAAATCGCTGAAATAGATATTGTACGTCACTTCACGCGACTCTCCCAGCGCAACTTTGGTATTGATGACCATTTCTACCCGTTGGGCTCCTGCACCATGAAATACAACCCGAAGATTGCAGAAGTCGTTGCAGCCTTACCCGGTTTCACGCAATTGCACCCACATCAATCAAGTACAGGTGCGTATGAAGACTCGGTGCAGGGCGCTTATGCACTGATACATGAATTGGAACGGGAACTCGCCGAAATTGCCGGTATGCAGGCTGCAAGTTTGCAACCGATAGCAGGGGCACATGGCGAGTTGACCGGCACGCTGCTTATGGCAGCTTACCATCGGGACAGGGGCAATACGCATAAAGACACCATTATCGTGCCGGACTCAGCACATGGTACCAACCCTGCCAGTGCAATAATGGCTGGATTCAAAGTGGTAGAAGTGCCTTCTGATAAAGATGGCATCATACACCTCGACAAATTTCGTGAGGTCTTGAGCAGTCGCGTTGCGGGTATCATGTTGACATGCCCCAATACACATGGCTTGTTTGAAAAGGAAATTCACCAGATAGCCGCCGCGGCACATGAAGTTGACGCGCTTCTGTATTATGATGGCGCCAATCTCAATGCAATCATTGGGCAGTGCCGACCCGGCGATCTCGGTTTTGATGTCATGCACTATAATCTGCACAAGACCTTTGCCACGCCGCACGGCATGGGAGGTCCCGGTTGTGGTCCGGTTGGGGTAGGAAAACGCCTGTTGCCCTATTTGCCCGGCCCAAGGGTAGTAGAAAACGGTGGGCGTTATACCTTGCAGATGCCGGAGAAATCCATTGGGCGCATAGCCGCGTTCTTCGGAAATTTTCTCATAGCGGTGCGTGCGTATGCCTATATGCGACATTATGGTGATGCTGGCCTGAAAGAAGTAAGTCGAAACGCGGTATTAAATGCAAACTACATTTATGCCCGTTTAAAGGATACTTACAAACCTGCATTTCAAGGTACCTTCATGCACGAGTGCGTGTTTACAGCGCTACCTCAGGCAGCAAAGGGGATCAAAGCGATGGACATTGCCAAAGCGTTGATTGACCGAGGTTTCCATCCTCCAACCGTTTACTTCCCGCTTACTGTAAAAGAATGTATGATGATTGAGCCTACCGAAACTGAGTCTAAAGAAACACTGGACACTTTTTGTGATGCCATGCTGGAGATAGCAAAACAAATTGACGAAGCTCCTGACACTATATTGGCTGCACCATCGACCACGCCCATAGGCAGACTGGATGAAGTCAAAGCTGCCAGGGACTTGAACTGCGCCTGTTTATGATGCGCTTGCTGGATATCAGTTTTGACGCTCCTGAAATGAATCTGGCCCTGGACGAAGTGTTGTTGGACAGTGCAGACCATGAACAAAATCCGGTTAGTACGCTACGCTTCTGGGAAAGTCCCGTACCCTTCATTGTCCTGGGTACCGGCCAAGTACTTGCACAAGAAGTCTATATGGAGCATTGTGAACAGGACGGCATGCCAATCCGAAGACGCTGTTCCGCTGGGGGATGTGTATTGCAAGGCCCCGGTAGCTTGAATTATTCATTGGCCCTGGTTTGTGATGAGTATCCGGAAGTGCGGCAACTGCGGGCATCGTATTGCTATATTCTTCATAAATTATCAGACGCTTTCATGGAATTTGGCCTGGAAGTCCAGCACCTGGGCATATCAGATATGGTCTTTGGAGCGAAGAAAGTCTCGGGTAATGCCCAAAGACGAAGACGCCGCGCAATTCTCCACCATGGAACCTTGCTATACCAAGTCGATTACCACGCAATGACACGGTATCTGCGTGAACCGGCAGACCGACCAGAATACCGCGGATGTAGAACACATCAAGATTTTGTCACAGAATTGCCACTTGATGAAATTAAGCTGCGAAAGGTAGTTCAAAGCGCCTTTTCAGTAGACACAATCATGGCATCCCCCCCCACTCCATCTGAAATAAATGCAGCAGAACAGCTTGCTGTTGAGAAGTACGCATCATTGGACTGGATACATAGACGCTGATCTTTGTTAACCTGTAGTCCTCAGGTTCATATACTAAGTGCACCGTATGCATACTGCCGCTGGAAGTACTGTTTGTGTTATGATCAGCGGTCGTAATACTGACATAAATACGAAATGCCAAACAAGTGGAATCTTTAGAAGTTCGCACGATTCCACACTAAATGGGAGTAGACAGTGCGTCACGTCCTGCTGGTAGCTGCCTGGTTTATTATTCTCACCGGAATTGTTTCATATCTGTTTCCCAATCAGATGCAACGCTGGTCTAGTAACTTGGCGCATATTGTAGGTGCTGGACCTGAACCTATAACGTTGGCTATAGGTGAAACAACGGGATACACCAGAACTCTTGCAGAATCCCTTGCTGGGCATCTGGAGCAAACTGGCCATCAGGTGACATTGATTGAGGCAGAAAATGAAACTGCTGCAGGCACATTACTGTTGGAAGGCAACACCAGCCTCGCATTTTTGTCTGGAACCAGCGTACCCGAATCCGGAGTCCTGCAACTGGCACAATTCGAACGGGCGTATGTGCATGTTGTTATTCCAATGGACATGGCAGCAGAATCTTTAGCAGATGTTATTGAATTAAATATCGGTGTTGCAGGTATGTTTTCTGACGGGGATGCGATTTTTGCGGCCATGACACGTGAATTGGGATTTGGTGGCAGCACACCCAACACAAATATTAGAAAATTGCATCCTGGCGAAATGGCATCGGCATTACGCCAGGGACAAGTCGACGTTGTGGTCGCTATTCTACCGCTAATGTCACCCGAAATAAATCTACTGCTGGGTACTGGATATTACCGGCTGTTGCCGGTTCCAGAAGCTACCGCATTCAGTTACCGCATACCGGGAGTGGAAAAAGATATCATTCCAGACAGCCTGTATGGGCCGGGACGACAGATACCTCCCAAGTCTACGACACCTTTTACCACTGCCGTAGTTCCACTTTACTTGATGACCCATCCTGGAACAGATAACGCAACTTTGATGCCTTTGTTGAATGCATTCATGAAACCGGATTGGCAGGCTTCACATGGCAGTGTTGGCTTTGCGAGGATGTCCAACAACGGAATTCCAATTCATCCACTGGTTCAAAGTGGTGAATTTTCGGCAGGCATACCAACACAACAATGGTCAGCGCCCTGGCTTATCCTGATGTTGGTAGCGCTGTTGATAATTGTGTGGCAATATTATGCGGAATACCAAACAAAACAACGCAAGGCACTCGCAACACAGGTTCGCGCCATTATTGAGTCAGGTGATATCAATTTGGGTGAAGAAGGGCCTGGCTTGCTGGTTGAATTGGCCCGACAAATGATGGATGGCCAGAATCGGGCCATGCAGCATTGGCTGAGTGGACGTTACGGTACACAACAAATGCAACTGCTGATGTCTTTATACCTGGGACGCAGCTTGCAATTAATCGCCCGTTATAACATGATGCCAAAAGACGTGTCCGGCAATGTTCATCCACAACGGCGCCCCTGGCAAGCACCAGAAAAATCTGGTGATATTGTGTCATTGCAATTACTTGACGCGAAACGAGACGATGTTCCTGTTATCGATACGCCACGCGTTTCCAACAAAGCATCGTCTGGTCGACAGACAGTTCAAAATACATCACATGCTGATCAGCACATTAAAGTACAGGCGGATGATGACTCATCTGAAAAGCCCATTGCTAAGAACAAGGCAGTGTCGCAGCCACCATTGAATCCATCGTTGAATCCATCAAAAAAAGTACCAAGCATCAGCAATCAGAATAAGTCTGAGATACGTGGGGAAGACATCACCCATGAGGTGTTGCCATCTGATTATAGTGGAGACATCATCGCAGTACGGAAAAGACCACGGCCCAATACAATTCAAGAACAACAACTACCTGAAGAAACCCAAAAAACAGCACCTCAGCAAGCAACATCTGATAAAAAACCTGATCAAATTCGTAATGTGGAAACCGCACAAACAGTAACCACAGCGCAGACTTCTACAAAAAAAATGCCGGTTGAAAATAAGGTAATAGCTGTACCAACAGATACCACCGTCAATCCAGAAAATATAGATCAAAAACAGACCACAGCGCGTGAGCAAGTTGCACCGAAGAATGCCTCTTTGCCACAAAATAATCCAGCCCGCAAGCGTCGGAAAAAACGCCGTTTTAATAAAGAAGAGGTGAAGAACAACGTTGAAGGTCAGCAACAAAGACCGCCTGAAGAAAACATCCCGAACCCGGCAAAGCCAAACCAGGAAAAAAACAACCATTCAGTTACGAATTCAGATATGAAGGAACCTGATAAAAAGTCAACTGATTCTACAAATGATCAAATGATGTTGTTTTAATAGTGATTTACACCTGGGTATCACCGTAATCCCAATTATTCAGAATTAAAAATGCTGGGCCAGTATAATTTTGTATCGATACAATAGTAATACTCTTACTATGACACCTTATTATTCTGACATGATCATATCTTTTTTAATATCGCCTACACTGCCCAAAGTTACCTGTTCAACCCAGGGCGACACCATAAGGTCAAGTCGGCTTGATAGTTTGCCTTTGTCAAGCAACAATTCCAATGCCCAACATAACGTGATGAGTTTACCTTGAAAACTGTAAGGACCATTTGGAAGTGTAAACCGGAACGAATCCTCCACTATAGGCATCATGCGTTGTATGGATTGTTCTGCAATAATTCCGACGTCCGTAGTTCCCTTCCCTTCGGTATACCAGAACAGTCGCAGAACAGCATCACGTGGAGCCTGAGACAAATCCCAACGCACCGAACCGTTTATCTCTTGTCCTGGTACCAATTCTAACGGTGGTTGATTCAATATAATCTCCAGCATACAATAATACTCCTTTTTATTAAATCATCGGGCCTGGAGCTACTTGAATGGTATAGTCATTCTTTAAATCAGGCCAATAAGAAGCAGCCCATTCCACATGTATTTCCCATAATATTTCCTGATTTTTTGTTTTAAACGACATCGGCACGAAATCAGGGAAATTCAGTTGCATTGCTCCTGGCGAAATTTCTTCGGGACAGGTTGTCTCCAGCAGAAGTTCTTCAAAAAATTGGTTTTCAAGCTTGTAGTTCAAGTTAAAACTTTTATCATGCTTAATCTTCTCAAAGCCACGCAAGATCAACTTTAACTTGGTGACATTTTCCTGTCGACGAGGAAACCACCATTCAAGGTTTAGCGGACTTCCGGGCACAGGGTGTCCAGGTGTCAATCTCAAACAAGGGCGAGGTTTAAGCAACCCCAGAAGGACATAGGTAAAATACGCGGCCAGCAAAGCCAGCAAAATCAAGATAAGTGGCAACAATGACCAAAAATTCAAAATCACAAATCCCAGTGAAGCCAGTCCATACCCCAACAGCTGCCAAATCATCGTATTATATTCCAGAAAGCGCCACAGTGTTCGTTGGGGGTACAACTCCAGTGCTTCCATATAGAACTCCGGTGTTGCGTCACGAAGGTACTGACCACGATAGGATACTGTATGGGTACCTTTTTTTCTGCTTCGTCTCCGCATGATTAAATATATTGTGGGTGCGGTTACAAACAACAAGAGCGAGCCTGTAAGAATAAAAAGACTCAATGGTTCCAACACATCCAAGATGTAAATTTTCACTATTTAATTCCGTACTATTTTATATTTCGAGTACCTGATTAATACTTTTTCATGTGCATCATCATTTGTAAATTTATGATTCAGCCATCGAAATATCCGTGTTTTCTTTCATTGGGATAACCTGAATTTCAAAATCGTCAATAATGTCCGGCCAGAATGCTATTTCACCATGAAACCGCAATGTCCATTTGATTACATTATTGGGCGCCTTAAATGAATGCATAGTATATTCAGGGATGACCACCTGAATCATACCACGCACCATTTCTGTGCGTTGCGCTGTGTCTAATATCAAAATCTTTTCAAACTCATTATTGCTGGTTGATGTCTTGGTACCTTGGCGATAGGTGGCAGACTCAGTACCGATGAGATAGATTTTAAGATTTCGGATTCGCTCCACACTGCGATCAAATCGCCAAAATAATTCTGCTGCCTGGCCCAGCGGTATTGTACCTGGGGTAAGTGTAAGATGGGGGTGTGGATTAAACAAAGTAAGAAACTGATATATGCAAAATCCAACAACACCCAAACCAATAAGAACAAAAGGAAGCAGAAAAAATGCAGAAAAAACACTTGATATACCACCTGAAGAAAAAATACCCCACGCAATAGCGCTTATTATGCCATTCCAAATAGCAGTGAAAATCAACAGAATAATAAATGTAGTCAGGCGTCCCTGGACTGGGTGCAATTCAATAGTACTGTTGCTCTCCAAGGGCAAGGCATCGGTGAAGGTACCTTTATGAGACAAGGCATTTCCTTTAATGTTGATTAATCCGAAAACTATCACCAGGACACCGGCACCAGTAAAAATTAATCCGAACAGACCAATTAAATACCCCAATCGAAACTCACGCAGTAGAATGGCTTCTGCAGGATTATCCGGGTTGACATAACACGTAGCACTACTGCCCGGCGGATATTGAGCTACGACATCGGCTTTGGCGCTCCTGCCAGACGAGGAACCGGAAGTAAAATCAACTTGATCGGAAATATAGTCTTGCTCATGTGGGCCTGTGAGATACGTATACTGATAAGTAATTGCAATGCTGTACGTTGTGCTGTCGCTGCCACGATGCTCCCGGACTTCACTTTTTACGATCATGCACGGAATGGCTTCCCATCCTTGCGCAATCCACCATTTATGCATCGGGAGTCCGGTCAAGCCTATAAATATACCGAGACCAACAACAATAAAAATGCTGGCGAAGAGCACCAAACCAAGTCCTGTAAATTTAGTTGGCACTTTATTTCGTGTTGAAATGGCTTTTTTTTTATGCATCGTAAACAACGGTCATTATTTCCTCAACGGTTGTTGTCTTATATCCAGCTAAAATATTTGTCAACCTTATTGTTGTTGGCGACATTATTGACACAATCGTATCCTGCTTCATTGTCAACTATATTAAACCGCCAAAATTGAATAAGGCAAAATTTAACAATCCGGTTTGTTGGGCTGATATTGGCATTTATGTTAAGCTTACCTCAACAAACAGGGTTGGTATGTTACCTTGGGATACATCAAAACAAAACGCCGGATGTCAGGAAATACATTCCGGTGACAGCATGAGGATTCGGAATGAAACGGATAGTAGTCTGGGGAACTCTGATTGGTGCAGTCATCATGAATTGCATTGCACTGGCACAGGCACCTGTGTTGAACCGTATGGATATTGTAGAACGGTCTACGCCTGCCGGTCCGGTTGCCACAGTTGATGGCAACCCCGTAGACAGAGAAGAGTACCTTTT
Source organism: uncultured Nitrospirales bacterium (assembly GCA_964537975.1). Taxonomy (GTDB): domain Bacteria; phylum Hydrogenedentota; class Hydrogenedentia; order Hydrogenedentales; family SCBR16-9; genus SCBR16-9. Next base: position 115,567 of record CAZIDP010000004.1, read on the forward strand.
TTTATATCATGCCCATCTGGCGGCCATGACGCAAGGGGAGTCGTCAGGTAATATTAAAGACAGCACCCGTGTACGTGCTGGTATCGCGGCATTGGGAGAGCTGATCCAGCGCGAGATCATCTTCCAGGAGGCCAAAAAACGTGGTATCAGTATACCGGACAGCGAAATACGTACTGCATTGGAAAATGAATTTAAGATGTTACAAGAAGACCTGCAGCGTAGTGGTGAAAGTGCGATGAGTATCGAGCAATTACTGGAACGTGCCGGTCAAAGCTATGAAGATGCTTTTGAAAAAATGCGGAAATCCCTTCTTGTACGCCGCGCAAGCGAAGTTATTGCTCGTGAAGCCAATGTAACTGTGTCAGACAGTGAAGTGCAAGATTTTTACCAGAATAACTCGGAAATTTTCCGGCAGCAGGGCCTGATACATCTACGTCAGATTTTTGTGAAACCCAAAGCACAAGTAGTTCGCCAGGCAACAGAGGAACAATGGGCAGAGGCACGGCAAACACTCGAACAAGCCTTGGCTCGAATACGTGCTGGGGAAAGTTTTGAAGGCGTAGCACGTGCCGTATCTGAAGCACCCAATGCGGCACAAGGCGGAGATTTGGGCATGCTTCCCGCCATTCAACTTCCTCCATTTTATCTGGAGGCTGCAAGTCGTATGCGTTCAGGTGAAATCAGCGATATTATTCGTAGCGAACATGGATTGCACCTGATACTATTGGTTGCCACAGAGGATGAAAAAAATTTTACCTTGGAAGAAGCACGGGAAGAAATTCGCAGTTATCTTTTATTGAATAAGCAAGAAGATGTTTTGGACGATTTTGTACAGCCAATTATCACCAATCAAAACCGTGTAAAAACATACCTGCAACTTGAACGCAATCTGGCAAATACAACCGAGCTGGATGACCTTTGGGAAACGCCGTGATGTTTGCTGTTGTCGGTTTAATGTTGGGTATGCTGCTGGCACAACCCGAAACACAGAATTACCATTGGCCCCTGGATATCGCACCACAGTTAACCTCGAGTTTTGCCGAGTACCGCTCCGGACGCTTTCATGCTGGCATTGACCTGCGTACAGGTGGAATAGGACCAGCCGTATATGCTGCGAACGATGGTTATGTTTCCCGTATTATGTGTTCTCCCTGGGGTTATGGTAAGGCAATTTATCTTCAACTTGCAGATGGCAACATTGCTGTCTATGCCCACCTGGATGATTATTTCCCCGAACTACGTGATCATATCCGGCGTGAACAACACCAAAGACAGGCTTATGTAGTCGATCTTGAATTTGAGCCACATCAATTTCCAATACATCGGGGGCAACATATTGCTGCTGCGGGTATGACGGGTATAGGTGCGCCACACTTGCATTATGAACTGCGTGATTCACAACAACGTCCCGTCAATCCAAGGTTGTTGGGACTGAGCTGGCCCGATAATATCCGTCCCCAGGTAAATCAAGTACTGGTCGTTCCTCGTGAAGGGCTGGGGACCGTGAATGGTGACTTCTTGCCTGTCATACTGGAAGCGACGAATCGGGGAAGTGGGCAATACACAACAGAACCAATACGAGTCTCTGGTGAAATCGGTTTTGGACTGGATGTCGTAGACCCGGGTACGGGCGGATATCGCCTCGGCGTTCATCGTATGCGTCTGCTCGCTGATGGCAATGAGCATTTTCGCATGCAACATGACATTCTGGACTATGATCATAACCGGAATGGCGTGGTGTGCTATCACCCATTCTATCTCGATAAAGGTCGGTTTCTACTCCTGTGGCGCTGGCCGGGCAACATGACGCCCAGCTATTCCTATAGCCCGGAAAAAGGCTGGTTGAACGTTGACTCATTAACAAGTAACGCTGTCGTCATAGAAATTAATGACTTCCATGAGAACACTGCTACACTGACGATTCCTATCCAACGAGAAACAGTACCAGCTTCTTTTTCACCGGGCATTTCCTCACAATCTGGCGAGGTCACGTATACAGTTTATGGCAATGCTTTGCTCGTTTCGGTAGTATTTCCAGAGCAAGAAGAAATTGCGCCACAATTATTGATTGAAACCGCTGCTGGTATTGAAAACAATGCCTTTGTACGCGTCAATGATACCACATGGCGAGCTACATTTCGCCCCACTCTTTCCGAAAAATATGACCTCAATGTGAATCATCCCAGGATCAATTCGGAAGCACCGCAAACCATTGCTGCGTTTGTACGCAGCGATACATCGCGTAAATTCACTTTACATAATGTAGAAATTGAAGCGGCTTCTGACAGTCCACATGGTGTGTTGTTTGTTGGTGTCGAACCAGTATCGCGTGGCACATCATCTGCATTATACCCACTGGGAGATGCATGGCGAATTTGGCCTGCACAAAGTCCAGTTGACACTCCAGTTACTTTACGCTTCCCACTGCCTAGCGATTATGAAAATAGTGACCGTGTAGACATGTATCGGCGACGAGGCAACAGCTATTCCAGGGAATCCGCGGTTATTGAAGACAATCAACTGGTGATTCGCACGCGACAACTTGGCACCTATCAAGCCATGGAAGACCGGACATCTCCTCAGGTGTCTGATATCTTGCCCACGCAGGGTTACCACGCCCAGACCCGACGACCTCACATTCGGGCCACTGTCTCGGACGCAGGAAGCGGCATTGCGAACTGGCGCGTAACCTGTTCCGGCGAATGGCTTCTCGTTAAGTACGATCCAGACCACAGTCGCATCGAGTGGGAACGCGATCATGAACTTCCCAGTGGTTCACAGACAATACTTTTTGAAGTTACTGATGGAGCAGGCAATGTCTCACGCATAGAGCGAACCGTTGTTGTCCCATAAAGACAAGCTGAGCCTTTTATGTTATACTCACTTCAAGAAGTGCCAATGAATAAATGATAAAGTGTGTTTTTACATGAGGGGTTGTCAACATCCACATGACCAACGAAGAAGCGAAAGCACAATATGAGCAGGCCGTCAAGGAAGTTCGGGCAAAAAACTTTTCATTGGCTTTAAAGCTTTTAGAACAACTTGATCAAGAACGCCCCAATAGCCGTAAAGTTACCCATCAACGTATAGTATGCTTGATTCATCTACATCGTTTTGATGATGCAGACAAAGCGTTGTCGCAATTACGCACTCGGGTATCACCAGAAAGTATCGTCGAACTCGAAGATGAACTTGCAACAGCACGGTCTCAAGAAACGATGCGTCTTATTGAAGTACGTGAAACAACACACACCAACATTTTTGTAGTCGAAGCGGTTTACCCACTGTCAACCTCCCAAGTCACCATTACGGGCTATATGGAATCGGGTCAAATTCGTGCTATGGATTCATTATACATTCGCGGAACCGAAGCACCTATACTACGCCTGGGGCCCACAGACAAGCCCATTCCATCATTACACGAAGGCATGCACGGGGTTATGCTGTTGGGGATAAATCCAAGTCTCGTTGCATCTGGCGATACATTGACTGTATTGCCCGCAGAATATGATGCACTATCAGAAACAAGTGATATGGAAAACAGCTTGATCGTTGACTCATCTAACGCCTTGGAAACACAACCTGACAAAAAAGCTGTGGGCTCACTTCTTCCAAGCATTCTCATCTTATTGTTGATAATCATCATCATTGTCGGCTTGTACAACGTATTTCTTTCATAAAATATCCGAACTACATCCTCTGGCACTTGCTCCCTCCATGACGATTCGTTATACTGATCTTCTACTATGTTGAGGGAGAATATATGAAACTGACACCAAAACAAGACGCCCTGATTTCCCGTTTTTTGCGTGATGTTAACATGCACCTGGATGCTGGGATATCTGAGCAAATTCGTGAACTAGGCTTGATGCATATACAGCAAAACATTCACCAGCAGTTGGATGAATTTGATAATGCTGATGACAATATCCCGGATGAACAACTTTATCGGGTACTACGTGATTTAGGTAGTCCGCAATCCTTGGCTGCTCTTATAAATGAAGATAAAAATCAACGTCAAAAATCAAGAAATGGAAAGACAAGCCCGGTTTGGCTAGGGGTATGCGCCTGGGTAGCCGAAATCATGGACCAAGACCCCCGATTGATTCGTCTGCTTGTATTTGTGCTGGGCATGACAACTGGACCTATTGCACTATTCGCCTATATTGGCGTGTTTACATATCTGCATAACATGACCGATCAAAGCAATACGCCTCCTCTGCGAAAATGGCCAATCATCGGGCAATTCTTTCTTTATAACACAATTTCACTGGCCTTGCACATCGGATCAGGGCTTTTTTTGAAATTAGTGTTTTACCTATACGAAAGCTACTTTCAACAAACAATACCTGACCTCGCAGAATGGGGTTGGCTTGATGCGTGGAAAGGTACTTTACTGTTTATAATGCTTGCTTTTGGTATCCCCATCTCCATATTGAGTGGCCTTCCCCTCGCGAATGGCTGGAACATCAGCTTACGTCGATTTCTACAGGCTATGCTTGCACTCTATGCTGTGATATTGTGTTTCGGATTGGCTTCCATGCTTGTCGGACTGCTATTGGATTCAATTGATGAAATCCGCCCAATGCTGGGCCAGCTTTAATCATAAAGTCGAGAATATCTAAAAAATTCTTTACGGTACACTTTTCAAATGCATCTGGAACACTACGATAAAAATTGCTTTCGTCTAAGATAAAATACACCTGCCAGCGGAAATAAAAACAGGAGTGCCAAATAACGTACAGGCACTTCTTTTTCTATGTAATCGTAATTGAAAGGATCAGAAGCGAGGTTGGGGTTACCTGCAAGGTCTTCACACACACCAGCCGGTATCTGTAAGGTCACTTCGCCAGTAGCCAGCGGGTAAACATCAACAGAAAAAGTTCCTCCTTCTCCTGATAAATTGTATAATTCCGCATTGGTTACTGCAATGTTCTCTATCCCAAAACCCACCACTTCTTCACTGAATAGAATCTCCACAGGTATGGGATTATCATGGAGTTGGTCGGTTGCAATAGAGGCGATAGCCACTGTAGGTGCTACGGTATCAACAACAATGGTATGGCTTCCCACAGCGCTCCAACGACCTGTTGAGTGTAGTTCTTGTACGTAGAGGGTATAATCCCCATCAGCAAGGGGAGAGTCAGGACTGTATCCTGTTGAACCGCTTAATTCCTCAAACCAGTTGTCCACTTCCCAACCGAAGCGGTATGTTTCAATTCCACTATTAGAAGTCCAAGACCACACCGGTTGTGTGTTGTTGGTGAATGCATCACCAGTAATTTCTGGTGCTGGTGGTGGGTCCCCTAATTCAATGGCAATTTCAATATCGTCCAATCGAAGAGCTGCACGCGCACCACTGTCCCCACCAACATGGCGGTAACGCCACAATAATTGAACATAAGGCTGGCCCAGAATAGCTTCCGGAAACGGAACAGGATCAAAAGTTTTTGTATGGCCATCAAGATTAACCATGTACGCTTGGGGTAAACCATTTTCGTCTGTTAAGTCAAAGAAGGGACCTGTGTGACCTACACGATATTGAACACGAATTTCATAGGACCGACTATTGGTTTGCAGTGTGCCTCCAACCCAGGAGATCTGAGCGAGACCTTGCAGGGCAGTAGTGTCCAGCGCCAACAAAGCACCGCCCAAATCACGATCCCGACCTGTATTAATAAATGAAATGCCGTCTGTTCCCAAACCGTTAAGCCGAGTGCGTCGCGTATTGTTGTAAGGAAATCCAATCGACGCAGCATCGTCATCATGATACTCTTCAACTGGAATATAATACGCATATTCCAAAGGGGTATGCAGGGTTGGATCAGCCTGATTGGACTGTAGAAACATCATGTGCTCAGGACAGCTGAATTCGGGGCTTTCCGGGCTCCAATAATCAAATTGGAACGCATCAGCACTTAGTGGATAGGCTTGTGGATACACTAACACACGAAATGTAGTTACAGCAGCTGGGTACAGACCATCAGAGACTTCCAATGTCACTTCGGTGTCACCCCGCAAATGCGGAGTGATTGTAAGCATGTCATCACTTATCTCAGCAGAAAGAATGAATGGCCTGTCAACAGTTACGGTATATTCAAGTTCCGACTCGGCAGAGAAGCTAAAAACAGTATTGAGGTCAATTGATATAGGAGTTCCCTGCTCAATTAACGATTGCACTGGTAAGTCTCTAACTACTTGCGGTGGTAATGATTCTGTTTTTAGACGTATATAGATATCATCTAATCGAAGTTCTGCTCTTGCCCCACTATCGCCTCCCACATGATGGTAACGCCATAATAACTGGATATAAGGTTGATGATACGCATCCTGGGGCAGATAAACCGGACCCAGTGTTTCGCTATGGCCATCTTCTCCAACAGGGTACAAGACAGGGAGACCGTTCAAGATGACATCGTTAAAGGCACCAGAGTTCCCTATACGATATTGCAATCTTAATTCATAGGCCCGCGTATTGGTCAGTTCGGTACCGCCCAGCCACGCAATACTGACCGGATGGTCTATCCCTGTGGTATCCAATGCCAGCAATGCGCCGCCCAGATCACGATCCCGACCTGTGTTTATAAAAGAAATACCTGCATCATCAAGCCCATTCAGGCGTGTTCTACGTGTTGCTTTGTAGGGAAAGCCAATACTATCCGAATCATCATTATGGTAATCGTCATGAGGTATAAAATAGGCATATTCTAACGGCGAATCCAGAACTGGATCACTTCGATCACTCTGTAAAAACAACATATGCTCAGGATATGTGAATTCTGGAAGCTCTTGTGACCAGGCAGTAAATTGAAAATCACCCTCCTGTACCCGGTGCGCTGCCGGATTGACCAGTACATGAAAACTGGTTTCTACACTTGGGTTAATTCCATCGGAAACGGTTACTACCACAGTTGCATCACCACGTTGCAATGGAATGAGTGACAATAGGGTGTTATTAATCTCGGCTGTCAATACAGATGGATTTGTCGTTACAGTTGAGTACTGTAATTCGGTTGCGCTTGCCTGGAATATGTTACGCAAGTCGATATCTGCTTGTAGCCCTTGCTCAATTAGATATTGCGTCGGAATGGGATTGATAATTTGAGGTGGTAATACAATATCACCGACTGGTGTACCTTCCAGGGTAATATTGTCAAAACGGTTGTTCCCGGAACTATTTCCAGCATCAGCTCCTGTAAAAAGGATTCGCACTGCAAAATCTGGGTTGTTATTTATTTCCGTAATGGTCGAAAAATCAACTGTTTCAAGTTGATAATCAGCGGTAACTTCAATTGCGTCTCCGAATAACAACCAATTACCATCAGGTGATGTACGATAATGAATAGATTGGTACTGCGCGCCATTGTTGGTCCGTGTCACAGCATAACGAAGTATCAAATTGTTATAACCAGTGGATGGCATGGCAAGCAGTAATTCGCGTGTGTCTGCCGGATTACGTACACGCAATCCATAACCTTCAACAGTATCAAGCTGTGCATTGATGAGGGTACCATCATTCACACGGTCCATGTAGCCACTTCCTGAACCGGGATAGGTAATCTGAGCATCTCCGATAAAACTATAGTCTGATGGTACCGTTACAAGTGCGCCACTGGGCAAAGAGTTAAAATGCCAATAGTGAAGCAAGGTTGTCGTTGATTCTGCTTCAAATACGGCAGTAATGGTGACATCGTCTGACAGTTCGAATGTAACTTGATTCGATGCAGTATTCTCTTTAACGTTGGCCGATTTACCTTCAAAACCTTCCCAATGCGAGAAGAGATATCCGGGGTTTGCTATCGCTGTTAAGGTAACCGGAACGCCCTGAAAATAAATACCAGACCAAGGATACGGTTGTGCAGCATCCGAAAGACCGATTGTATTCTCGTCAATCAAAATCGAATTGATCTGAACCGTTCCCCAATTCCTGTTGTTCACGTCTATGCTTACTTCAGCCAAGCCATCGAGGTCAAAGTAATCAATGAAATGTTGGCGCATATGTGCCGGACGTTGAAGAGTAAAATTTCTTAGTGCATTACGATTACTATTCCAACCCCCTGTACCCGGTCTACTCCAACGTTGGCTATGTTCTGCGATCTCAGAATCCAATTTTTGATATAGCGTATTTAATTTCATTTGCGCAAAGATTGGATTAAAATTTGTGTTTAATAAATCTGCCGCCATGCTTATAAAATCATTTTTGAAGGCAGCATTTTCTAGTAATGAACGCAATAAAAAAGTGGCTCTCGGAGAATTTGGCGCATATGAAGGTGGTGGAGTTGGCCCAGCATCCGTTGCAGCATAGGTGAGCATGTCACGATCAGGGTTAGATACCAATTCCACATCGAATAATATCCATCTCCAGGGGATTCCAATTGCGTCCGCGTTCCACATATCAATATTTTTTCCAGGCCAATCATAATTGGCCGAGTATATTTGAACAAGCTGGTAGCGTATAAAATTGTTGATATCTATATACTCTCGCACAAAAGCATAAGCGCCGTCATTTTTTAAAGTAGTGGGTGTAGGCAAGCCAGTATTAGCATTTAACCGATTAAAAGATGGCGCTATGTATTGCATCAAGGTTATATAATTTGAAAATGATCCATGCGATATAGACATATTTGTAGTGCCATCTAACAAGTTTATATCGGATGGTTGAATACCATGATGTAGGGCGAGGTGATGTTCATCTATGCGATCTCTGATTACATGCAACCCCCAGTACTCACCATTGATAAAAACTACAGCAGGTCGAGCATCCTGATATTCTATATCAAGCCCATCAGCAAGACTTTGGTAAAACTCATCGTTTGGTGAATAGGCTCGCACGCTCCTCAATATAAATCGACGGTAGGTAGATATTGGCTTGTCGGGAAAAAGTTGGTACTCCAAAGTGTCCATACCATAGGCATTTCTAAAATATACCCGGATCGATTTTTGATCCATTCTCCTGGTAGAACCACCATGTATTCGTAAACCAATTCTTGAAGAAAATGCAACCGTACCATCCTCTTCAAAAAATTCCATTGTGGCAGGCCGTTCCCATTCGTCTCCAGTCTGGGTATAATTGGCTTGATGACCCCATTGTGAACCATTATTAAATTTATTTCCGGGAACCAGGATTCCTGTATCTTCACTGAAGAGATGCTCATTGTCTGTGCTTATAGAGATAACTGGCACAGAATATTTATTCTGAAAATCCTCATCAATAAAAAACGACTTAACCATTGGGTGGCTGGCAATATACCCGTTTCGAACAGATACCGTATTTACTACCGTGGACTTGAACACCTCCGATAAAGGTGCGCGCCACTCATAAGCTGGTGCCGTAGGAATTAAAGAAATATTGTTGGCTTCACCTTTTCGACTGTCAACCCATATAGGTTCGACATATATATGCGAATCTACCGTTGCCGTACTTCCTTCGAGTGTGTAATAAATGGTGACATCGGGATCGGGGTGGGAGAGTTCCAGGTAAAAACCATCTTCATAAAAACCCGCTTCATGTGAAAATCCAGGTGGATCAAGAACACCATAATATCCCTGTGTATTATTTGTTGTTCCCGGAGTCGGTTCTGCAAAAAATACCCAGTTGCCAGTGCCATCTCCCTGACGACCATACGACACATCACGGGGAATATAAATTGCTGGAACAAAATCGATGAAAGTCACACCATCAGGAGCTGTCAGAATTAAGGGCTCGCCATCGGCACTGATACTAAAATTGGTATGCAGTGCATTCGCCCCATCAAGTTTATCTTTTCCAGATGCCCAGACCAACAGATAGTCATTGGGTTGCATAGTTCTATCAGGGAATTGCCACTTCAGGGGATTCTCAATATTGTCTGATAAATAATACCCAGTTAGATCGATTGGTATATCACCTGGATTATACAGCTCAATCCAATCTTCATAATCCCCTTCAGCATCGGCGAGAGTATTCCCGTTTGAGGACATGATCTCGTTAATAACCTGAGCCTGTACCGGCATCACAATAAGCAAAGCAAGAACGACAACTTCAGTAATACTACGCATTAACCTATCCTGAAATGTTTTCAATTGTTATAAATTGCTTACTATAAACAGCATATAACAGTATATATTTACAATCACAACAACATAGTAACATCATAAAAGAAATACGTCAACATATGCAGCACGCAAAACATACATCGTTTGTAATTAACTCAATGCGATACCTGTGTTATTTTATCAGGATACAAAAAACGCCTCGGGAAAAATCCCGAAGCGTATCTTAACTTTTATAATCAGATTAGTTATTAATCTGGAATATGATTAACGTTGCACTATCTTGCTGATTCACTCCTGAATGTGTGGGTTCCAGAACCGACGTCGTCAAGTACCATGAATTGGCCTTCGATATCTCCAGAAACCGTATCGCCATTATGCGTCACCAAATGGCTATCGCCATCGACGAGTGGCACATATACCTTGGCTTGTGTATTTGCAGGGATATTTGCAGTAAATTCGAACGAATCAGAATCTTGCTTGAAAGATACACTGATTGTTCCCTTTATGGACGGAATCTTCAGTTCTCCCCACGCAAGGTCCGCCGGTTGAGGCTTGATTTGGAATTTGTTGAATGCTGGCTCCAACGGAACTATGCCAAACATACCCCGGGGTATCATATTGGCGGGCGCTGATGCCCAGGCATGGGAAAAGCTCATGTTCCCTTTTTGTGTTGGGTCCCAAGCCTCAGTAACCATGGTAGCTCCCAGATTGTACATCAGGTGGCCCCAACTGTTTCCATCAACGGCATTCATCAGGGCAAGCGCCGCATCTGCATGTCCCGAATTATATAGACCAGCCAGCAAGAATTGTGCGCCATAAACACTCACTACCATTCCTCGGCTAGCGGAATACTCGCCTACAGGAGCTACTTTGTCATCATCGACCAGCCCAAGTCCCAATGGGAAGGCATTGGCGTGAAGCGCGTAATGGTCTACACCCAAGCCATCTCTGAAACGTCCAGCTTCGGCATCATATAGATGGGTATTGATTGACTTGCGCATGTTTTCTGCCAAGGATCGATAATATTCTGCATCTTCGTCTTTACCCAGTACCGCCGCAAGTTCTCCCAGGTTTTTAACCGCTTCACAATTGAATGTATTAATAACGGTGTTGATAGTTGTAAATACATAACCATCACGTTGTGTGTCCGGCCAGTCTACGAGATCACGACCATGATTGCCACCTACATTTACTGGTTTTTCGATCAGATATTCTTCATTCAAAAATTCTGTCTGAAGTTTTCTGGTTTTCAAAACATCATAATATTGGGCTACTGAATCAGGATTCCCTGTGTACATGTAGTCATTCCAAGCCATCATCACTGATTGTGGTTTGTATTCAGTTGGCCAGGTCGGTCTGTAATAAAGGTATTCTATAGAAAATCGGGGAAATGCAAATTCACGGTCTACCGCATATTGCGACAATTGATTGACATAAGCGTCACCCTCATAATTTCGTCTTTCGCGTGTATGGGTGTCAACATATACATCAAGCGAAGTCCCCTTAATGGTGTACTTGCAAAGCTCCCAAACATCGTTCAATACTGAGTCTGGTGAATTGAAGTGCGAAGCATCATCATCAAAGGGATGTCTTAACGCCAGTGCACGAATGTTGTCAACACCAAAGTTCTCCGGTGCATTTACAATTTCTGCATACCGAAATGCACGATACCCCCAGTTTTCCAAGACTTGCGGTCCATCTTTCAAAGTCCAGACTTCGTGATACGTGTTTGTTGTGCGCATTTCCCAACGAACTGTCTCGGGCTCCAACAATTCTTCCCCAAGACGTACCTCAATTTCCTGACCTGCTTTGCCGACCACATCCAGGCGAATACCACCCAGCAGGTTACGACCAAAGTCTATAAAATAGTGATTGCTATCCTTCTCTACCACACTTATTGGCGCCGTCGGGAAAAGTTGGGTGTTACGCGTGTTGGAAGCCAATAAGTTATCAATTGGTTCTTTTTCAACAGCATTGTGCCAGGCACTATCATCAAAACCGACTTCATTCCAACCAAATGGATAATAATTGGCATTGATCCCTTCACGTGGGGTGTATTGATAACTGCCATGCCCCGAGTTACCTTGGTCAACTATCGCTGCATTGCCATCAAATGCTTTCCAGTCTTTACTTGATGTGATCAAATCACTGTCACCATCTGTATAAAGCACACGCATCTGAAAGAGAAAACGCTGGTCTACGGGGGTGTAGTTTAAAGCTGCTACAACATTTTCTTGACCAGCCAACAACATCTCGGTTACGTCAAATGAATTATAATAATGGGTATCATTAAATCCGCGTTCCGGGCCACTGCCAACAAAATCGCCATTGATATACAGACGATATACGAACTGTGATGCTGGTTCTGGGGATTGCGCAGTAACATGGGCAATTGCCTTGGATACCGGCTTGTCTTTTAACTGGAAAGCATCCCGTAGAAACATGAAACCCAAGGTTCGCCCTTCTTCCACTTCTCTTTCCTCAACAATGCCCCAGATTGGGGTTGCCTCCCAGGTATCTTTCAGTGCAGTAGTAAAAAGCTGAGCGTCGGAAAAGGGGCCTGGTTCGTCATTTTTATTCCAGGTGCGTACTTTCCAATAATACAAGGTATCAGGTTCAAGCGTGTTGCCATCATACAAGACATTACTTGATTCCCTGGAGAGTACTTTTCCAGAATCCCAAGTTTCTCCATTGCCGGCAGCCAACGTATCAAGTGATTTGGCTACGAGTACCTGGTACGCTGATTGATATTCACTTTGACCGGGATGATTTACAATCCAGCTTAATCGCAGTTGAAAATTTTCAATTCCCAGCGGTTCAGACAATAAATTAACCAATAATCCAGTAGGTGCTTTTGGCGACGCTGCATTATCATTACTTTCGGCATGAACCACCATGTGACCTAACCCAAAAAAAATGCACCCAACCAACATGGAATAGGTGCACATTGAAGCAATTCTCATTTCTGTCTCCCTCAAATTGATTTTAGTCATTTTTCTGTGTATAAAATGTTTCAACACAGAGTGTTTATTGCTGATTTTAAATAGCAATTGCTAAATGTAAGCTGGCATTTTAGCGGATGAGGCAGGGCACTGTCCAAAAACAAAATTTTTGAGGGCTGTCTTTTTAATTTTTAAATGATGCATGAAAAATATAAAGCAATACCTGCGGCTGTTTCATAAAACAATTTATTCAACTACCCATCAGGTCTTGATTACTATCTTTTATATTTAGTTATTAAAATAATGACAGAGATAAAGGTATGTAATGATCAAACTGGTTAACTTTGCAAGTATTCTTGAACTTCGTACTCTTCTTCATACCAACGCCGCCAAGCTGCTGCGTTTTCACGTATCCAACACAAAACAGCTTCTCGTCCTAAATCACGTTGGGCCTTTTCAGACTCTATCCATTTGTATCGGTTAATTTCATCACGTTGCATGGCTAACATACGTGTTTGGCGTTCCTGATGCCATCTGTCTGAGCGGTTCTGAACCCACTCCTGTGCGGCAATATTAAAATCGACAACACGTCCCTGTTCTTCATTGAGCCGTTGGTGATATTGTTCAATAGCCAATAATTCTGCCTTACAAAATACTTCCATAAGTCTACACTCTCCTGAACAGCCTTTTATGTTACCAAGTTCACCTCTAAAGTATTTCGTTTACCATATTGTGGATGAACATACCAAAAGGTACGTATGATACTCATATCATCATAACATTTACTATAAACAATAACAAGAACGTAATATTAATAATTCCTATTATTCTGCGACTAAAACTGACAAATCAGATAGGTGTTATTGTATGCCCATTATTTGTCTCGGATTTTATTGATTCATGTAGTTACCTAAGTAAATTGCCACTCTTTTAGTTATTAAATAATTACTCCCAATGGGCTGGAACATTACATAGAGGAAGTTGCATTTGATTCAACCCAAAGAATAATTATGTTAAAATTATATTTAATACAACCCTTGTAAACATATTATTTTAGTGCATCAATTTTCAGAAAATACAATTTTGTACTTTCTAGTACAGTCCCTAAGAGAAACTCTTCTCAGGAGTTATTCCATATTGTTTATTATCTTGGTAGATAGACAAAGAATAATATATTTTATCGGCAAATAATTGTGATGATTGAGTAATGGCAAAACACTATAATTCCGACATCATATGGAAAGTTGAAGCTGGAAAGAGAATTAATGAGCATGATGGGAGCGCATGTATTAATCACATAAGGAGGTCTCTGATCAAAAACACCTCCGGGTAAACCCGAAGGTGTATTCTGAGATAATCAAATGGAGTAAACCGTATTATGAAATATTCTCACGAATGTTATCGACCATCCATTGAGCGATTCGGTTATAGTCGTAGGTTTCGGTAGCGGGATTCCAGTACATACCCGAGTAAATTCCACGGAAGCCATGCTCTTCACAAAGACGAACACATCTGCCAAAATCAAATGATGTATGGTTCCAGTCCTCATCGAAGACTTGGGTTTTTGCTGCGACAGTGTGGGTAGTATAGGGAATCAGCTTCTCAATGCCTTCGTATTTGTCGCCCACAAAGTTGCCAAAATCGATTACGACATCAAAGTTATCACTGTCCAGTGCATCATGGATAGCGATGATATTGTCAAGGTCATCGGTCAGGCCACCGTGATTTTCGATAAGCATCATCACGCCTTTTTCTTTCGCGTAATCATTCAACTCACGGAAGGAAAGGATGGCCTTCTCAACGGTACCCTGGCCGAGATCGATACGTGCCGACATGGCACCAACCGTTGCTGCCGCATCAAACCATCCCTTGCATCGGGCAAGACTGGCCTGGCGGGCATCTTCATCATCGCCAGCCAATTGGTGCCCGTCTTGCACCTGGATGTTTATCAAGCGAGAATTGGCAGCCTCCAAGCGCTTTCGCACCTCTTCCAAATAGGATTGCTCCGTCGATTCAAAGTGCATGCTCCATGCCTCGACGTGGTGTATGTGGAAGGTATCAGCGATAAATTCCGGAAAATCAAGTAATTCAAGGGTTTCGACAGGCGGGTGATTGGGAATGCGCGTTTGTGGAAACTGTGCCCGAAATGTCAAGGTGGCTAGTGATATTCGATCATCAACCGAGGCATCTCCCATGGCCCAGTGTGGCCTTGCCATAAGACCTGCCATTGTTGCGCAAGATACCTGTAGAAATGTACGCCTTTTCATAGAATCTGTCCCTTTCCAATGTTTTGTGTGTTAACTGGGCAGCAATAGCAACATATGCTGGTTTCAATGCTCAACATCGAGGTCCCCCAATGCATATTGGATGCCAGCAAGGAAATGTGCCAGAATTTGTGGGTCCCAGAATGCTTTCGCGCTATGCCCGAGCGACATATAAAACACACGGCCTCCTTCATATTCACGTGTCCAGCTAATAGGGTAATCATTGTCTTCTCGAATCACACCATGGGCTTCATCTCCCTGATACATGTCTGTACGTTCAGGATCAATACTGATCAGTACATTGACTTTATCGCGTGAGTACGGCCCGTCGAAGCGAAAAAACTCATCAACAAATTCAAAACTGTCTTCCTCAAAACCTGCATTAATTGGATGATCCGGGTCTTCGACCTGAATCATAACTTTTTCATCTGCTGCACGGTGCCAGGTCCCCCGTGCGCCAAGTATCTCCCCGAATTCTTCCCATTCTGTTGAAGTGACTGTCACCGCATGATTTGCAACCAGGCCACCACCATTTTTCAGAAAGGTTACCAGACCCTCTTGTAACTCCGGAGTATCAAATAGTGGCCCAATCGTGTTATTCAAGAACAACACGTCAAATTGATGCAGGTGTTCCGGGTGCAACAACGATTGATCATGACTGATTGTTGCTTCATAAATGCCTAACCTTTTTCCCATTTGTGCCACAGCATAATTCGCATGCGGGATAGACGGATGGCCGCCACGTCCGATGTTCAAATCCACTACCAACACTTTGCGGGGTTGCTTGGGTTCCGCAGGTGCTGATTGTGGAAGGGCTGCATCAATTTTGGCTTGTTCCTCCTCGGTGATAACCGCTTCTCCATAATCGGCCATTTGTTGGGCCATTGCTATGGAAGTGAGGCATAACGCTCCCATAAACAATACCAATAGTAATACTTTATTGCTTGACTTCATTTTTCCTCCTGCATAAAAATAGCTCCTGGAGCCGGTTGGTGTACAAAATGCACGTTTCATCGTTTTTACCTATAATCACATACCATGTCAGGTTTCATATAAAGACCACGGTTCACGCATGGGTCGTGATTTCGCTGCGTCCGCTTCCTGGTTATCAAGAAAGCGTTCATTTTTCGGGTCCCAATAGAGGGTTTGTTCCAACTCAGCACATATGTTGGCCAGATGGCACATGGTTGAGGAGCGGTGCCCGGATTCAACATGGCCCCGTGGCTTTTCACCAGTTTTTATGCAATGAATAAAGTTTTGGTGATGGTCCCCTTCAGCGACTATATGTATTTCATCAGGGCCAATTTCTGAATCCAGTAGATTGGCAGGGTCTGAGCGGATACCATCACGATTCACAAAGATTGAACCCTCATCGCCGACAAATTTTATGCCTTCACCTTCGTATCCAGAGTCAGCAAAATGTACGATAACACCAGATTCAAAACGAAAATCAATATTCCATCTTGCCACTGTGTCATAAAGTGCCCCTCTGGTAATGACACCACTACCAGAAATTTCTACTGGACCGGTCTCGTCTGCATCCAATGCCATTTGAACTGTGTCAAGGTGGTGAGTGCCCCACTCTGTTATGCGCCCGCCAGAATAGTCGCGCATGTAGGTCCAGCCACGTACCGGGATACATTTCTGAGAACAATAGGGAGTCCAGCGTGCCGGGCCAAGCCAAAGGTCATAATCAACAAAGTCAGGTGGTTCTTCCTCCGGACAGGCTCCACCAGATGGACCTGGAAAAAGTACAACTTCAACATGTTTCAAATTGCCAAGCCGACCATTCCTTACCAATTCAACTGCACGTGGGAATCCCCAGTGTGAACGCTGTTGCGCGCCATGTTGTATCACAGCACCGGTACGTTTGGCTGTATCTGCCAACACCCGACCCTCTTCGATGGTCAAAGTCATGGGCTTTTCAATATAGGCATGCTTGCCCACACGTGCAGCATACAAGGCAGGCATTACATGCCAATGTTCTGGGGTAGCAACACATATAGCGTCGACATCATTGTCGGCAACCAAGTCACGAAAGTCATTAAATTCCTTGCAGGCATCATATTTTTCGAGGCCTAACTGTTGAGCATATCGGTCTTGAATTTTGTTGCGTAAGTCACCACGTTTCTGTGCATTCACATCACATACTGCAACCACTTGGGTCTGTTCACGTTCAACATACCGGTACGCATGGCCTGTATTCATCGCGCCACATCCTACAATTCCAATACCAATCTTCTCGGAGGGTGGAATATGACCTTCTCTGCCCAGTACCCGTGACGGTAGTATCATCGGTGCTGCTACCGCTGCTACAGTTCCAGCAAGGAAACTGCGTCGTGAAATTCCATGTTGCATTTTCACACATCCTCCAAGATTTTCTGCCATTGTAGTCCATAAATTAAAGCATCAATTTTATAAAAAATGAGACTACTCAAATTAAATTAAAATTTATGCATTTGAACTAAAACGGCAATTTTTTTATAGTTTTGTACCAATTCCTAAAAAAAAAACGAAATCACTCCGTTATCAATGAATGTGAATGCGTTAACGTGTTTCGAATTTGAAACAGAACTCACCCACATTCCATTGAAATGCCTTTTGGCCTAAAAAAGTTTCACAAGATAATAATTATAAATTACAAAAGTATTTTTCACAGTAACCTTCATGTCAAAGGCACAATCTTTTTAGCAATTTTATCGCCCCGTCGGGTAAGTGAAGTAATAGAATCGACACCCAACTCCATTAAATAATCCCGGGCTCGATCCAAACCTGCCCCTACATCAGATACATTATGGCTGTCATCGCCAAAACAGAAAGGTAATCCCAATTCTTTGGCTTCTTGTACTAACCAGGGAGCAGGATAAGGTCGCCCAAGCTTTTTGCGGTATCCGGCAGTATTGAGGTCCAATATACACCCGTTGTCCCGAATAGCTTCCATTGCCCGGTAAGCGGCTCGACGTATGGCTTGAGAATCGACTGCGGTTTCACTGGGAGCAAATTTTCTTACCAGGTCTAAATGTCCGACGACATCTGGTTGTAAATTAATGACCATTTCCCGCACCAGTTCGTAATATCGTACTGTTAATGCATCAAGACCACCATGTAATCGGGCAGCTTCACCCAGGAGCTCAGGCGAATAATCAATCATAATGCCATCTACATAATGTACAGAACCTACCATGTAATCAAAGTTGTACCTATTACGATAATCAAGCATGATTTCAATATAGCGGTCTTCCGGAACAATTTCGGCTTCAAAACCTTTTAATAACGTAATCTGGTCTTTAAATTTTGGAATTAACGCATCCATCTCCTGGGAATACACATCAAAATTATTTTCAAGCGTTTCTACAGTCCAGCCCATGTCAATTTCATCGGGATATAATAAGTCTGGGTGTAAACGTGGCGCATGCTCGGTTACCCCAAAAGTGTTGTAACCGGTATCAACAGCTGCCTCGATCATGTCGGAGAGGATATCTGAGGCATGATCACAATATTTACTGCTGTGTCCACCATGCAGAGAAACTTTCCAATGGGCCACAGATTTTGGAGACATAAGTCAATACCTTTCATTTTGTCGTATTATTGTCATGTTTATTCTAGGGAGAAATTGATCTGGAAACAAGTATTTTGATTTCGTAGCATTTGAGTGCAAAAAATCTATCTTATACAGTTTATAGTTACTGACGTTATCAAAGATGATTATCGCGGACAAGTTATGTACACTGGAGGATGAATTAGACATTTTGCCAGAATAAACTTGGTACTTGTCATCTTGACAAAATGATCAAAGTAACAAAAGGGAGGCTTGAATATGTTTGAAAATTGGATATTTACAGGAGTATTGGTCATAGGATTTGCCATGGCAGGATTTAGCGTCAGAGCACAAGAAAAGGAAAATGTATTAACAGATAAAGATGCCACACCTGATCAGCTCATTACTGACTTCCAATTTACTGAGGGACCGGTATGGTTACCGGGTCACAATATACTCATATTCAGCGATATTCCAGCAAGTACGATTTATCAAGAAGATGGTGTAGTTTTTCGCAAACCCAGCGGCCAGTCCAATGGATTGACCCTGGACCGGGAAGGGCGGCTTATTGCGGCAGAGCATGAAACCCGTCGCGTTACACGAACCGAAGGAGATGGTACCATCACTATATTGGCAGAGAGTTACGATGGAAAACGATTAAACAGTCCCAATGATGTAATAGTACGTTCTGATGGAATGATATTTTTTACCGACCCACCCTATGGTCTCCCAGGGATGCTGGAGGGCCCACATGCAGAGTTAACATTTTCTGGTGTATATGCCTTGTTGCCCGGTGAGGAATTGGTACTATTGATCGATGACTTTGACAAGCCAAATGGCTTGACGCTGTCACCCGATGAATCTATTCTATATGTTGCTGATACAGATGGCGCGCACATCCGTGCTTTCGATGTCGCAGAGGACGGTACTTTGAGTAATGATCGCCACTTTTATGATTTGCCAACCCCAGATGGAATAAAGACCGATACACAAGGACGTATCTGGGCCACAGCACGTGATGGTGTACATGTCATATCTCCAGATGGAGAACGTGTTTTAGTGATAGAATGCCCGGAAATACCGGCAAATTTATGTTTTGGTGGTGAGAACGGAGATATCTTGTATGTGACTGCCAGAAATTCGGTGTATCAGATAACAACCAACGTCGAGGGTATTCGTCCAACAGTCGATGCTGTGTTTTCTGTGGTAGATAATGCAAAAAATTAATCGAAACATTACTGTACTAAAATAAACTTCGAAATTAAATCAACAATAAATAACGGCACTGACTTTAATAAGTTCAGTGTCGTTTTTGTGCATTTTTTATATTTTATTCATAAATAACATGATTTTATCAAAGCATCGAGCATGACAAACAATCAATTGTTTATCAGACTTGATTATAAATAATTATTCATTCCTGACTAAGTTTGTAATGTTTATTTTTCTTGTTAAGTAAACGCTTATATAATACTGCAAATTCTAATAATTAGACCGCGCTAATAGTGAGTATTTGATTTATTTAAGCCCAAATTTTATTGGCATGAATGTTGCTTCAATGTAGCCCAGTAGGTTGTGTGGCAAAGCAAGTATGCTTTCCAGCATGTAGCAGTTCTTGCCAGCATGCGATAACATGAATGAAGCAAATATCTTGAGATATTCTCAAGAAAAAATGAAGGAACACTGAATGAGTAAACGTTATGTAAAGATGATGTTGTTGGGAGTGATGGTTGCAGGTTTGATGGCTATGCCCGCCATGGCGACACTTGTGGATGACGCAATAGCCAAAACACCAGGCCATGAGTCTTCTATTTTATCTATCTATAATGCTTATACTGGAGTACCATCGTCGGCTGGTGATTTATTCAGTCTCTATGTCACTACCAGTACTTGGCAAAATGTATCCCTGATTGAATGGGAATTTCTTGCACATGAATCCGGATGGTCCCAAACTATTGGATTTTATGAAGCAGGTAACAACACCAACAGAACTAGCCTGTTTTCAGCGCCTCCTGCGCCTGTACCAGGATTTGGTTCTACAGTGCTTGATCCTGCGATGACAATCGGTTTTTATGATTTTGTCCAAAGTACTTCATATTATTACTCGGAAGATGCATTGAATCCAAGTAGCCTTACTCGTATGCTTGCCTTTTTGATTGGAGGAGATGATTATGAGTCAGTTGGAAATGGCCAGAGTTATACTTCAACCTACTTACTGGCTTTTGAAGATAAAACCGACTGGGATTACAATGATGTAGTGTTTGTTGTTACCATAACTGGAACAAAAGACCCACTGAATGGTGACCCAATTCCTGAACCAGCAACAATGGCACTGTTGGGCATGGGTATAATCGGTATTGCTTTACGTAAAAGATTTGTTGCTTAATGCAATGAAGCTTGATTACAACAATTTTCATTGTGATTAAGTTGAGATGAATTTTAAAAGCCTGAGGCTGGTTAAAACAGCTTCAGGCTTTTTTTATGACATTCAGGTTATCGTAATACACGAAAAAGTGCTTTTTTTATATATGCATTTTCGAATGGTACTTCTGATATTTATCTATTGAAGAACTTGGCCTCGTGAAACTGGTTAAAATATTTCTTTATGATATTCCTGGATAGATTTCACATCCGTTTTTCCGCTTTTATAAGCGCCGATACCACGTACCGCAGCTAACGCGGCAGATACTGTTGTAATGTAAGGCAGCTTATAACGTATAGCAGCTTTTCGTATGTACGAATCGTCATGCTCGCTTTGTTGCCCACTGGGTGTGTTGATAACCAGATCGATATCACCGTTTTTAATCATATCTGCAAGGTTGGGCCGTCCTTCTTGAAGCTTTTTTACATGCAAGGCTTCTATATTATTTTCCCCAAGGCAGCGTTGTGTACCTTCAGTGGTATAAATAGTAAAACCTAAATCCGAAAATTGTCTTGCTGCTTCTACTATACCCGGTTTGTCTTCATCGGCCACCGTTATCAATACTGCCCCTTCGATTGGCAGGGTATGGTAGGCAGCTTGTTCCGCTTTGTAAAAAGCGAGTCCAAAATTGTTTGCCATCCCCAGCACTTCACCTGTTGACCGCATTTCAGGTCCCAGGAGGGGGTCTACTTCGGGAAACATATTAAAGGGGAATACAGCTTCTTTTACACCGAAATAGTTAAAATGTCGATCTTTCAATCCCAACGCTTTCAACCGCATACCCAACATTATCTGGGTTGCCAGTCTTGCCATAGAGATATTGCAAACTTTAGATACCAAAGGTACGGTTCGCGAAGCTCTCGGGTTGGCTTCCAGGATATATACACAGTCGTCTGCGATAGCATATTGAATATTCATCAGTCCGACAACATTCAAAGCTACAGCGATGCGTTTTGTGTATTCATAGATTGTGTCAATATGTTTGGGTGGAATACTGATTGGCGGAATCACGCATGCAGAATCACCGGAGTGGATTCCAGCTCTTTCAATATGTTCCATGACCGCAGGAACAAATGCAGCTTCGCCATCAGCAATGGCATCGGCTTCGACCTCAATCGCATTTTCCAGAAACTTATCTATGAGTATGGGACGATCGGGTGTTACATCTACAGCGGCAACAACATAGCGGAGCAACATGGCTTCGTTATGAATGACTTCCATGCCCCGTCCTCCCAGCACATAAGAAGGACGTACCATGAGAGGATACCCTATGCTTGAAGCGATTTCTATCGCTTCTTCTGGAGTGCTTGCCATTCCCGATTCTGGTTGTGGGATACCGAGCTTCCGCATAACATGACGAAACCGATCACGGTCCTCTGCAAGATCAATGGTTTCTGGTGATGTACCCAGTATTGGAACACCGGCTTCTGCCAGTTCTTTGGCAATATTCAAAGGTGTCTGACCACCAAACTGCACAATGACACCTTCCGGTCGCTCGTTTTCGTAGATGCTCAACACATCTTCTACGGTCAACGGCTCGAAATAAAGTCTGGCTGCCGTATCATAATCTGTAGAGACGGTCTCTGGGTTACAATTCACCATGATTGCGTCGCAGTCAGCATCGCGTAGCGCATAGGCAGCGTGGACACAGCAATAATCAAATTCTATGCCCTGACCAATGCGATTTGGGCCACCGCCAAGCACCATAATCTTTTTGCGGCTGCCAGAGGAAAGTGCTGCAAGCGAGCCTATCGTTCCATTATACGTTGAATAGTAATACGCTGCATCTTCAACACCGCTCACCGGTACAGGCTCCCAGGATTCTATAATACCAAGCTCATTTCGTTGTGTTCGAATTTCTGCTTCTTCACATTCGAGCAGCTTGGCCAGGTATTTGTCTGCAAAGCCGTCTTTTTTAGCCTTGGCAAGTAAATCATCAGGAAGCAAGTTCCCTTTGTGCTTGAGAATTTCTTCTTCGAGTTGCACCAGTTCTTTCATCTGTTCCAAAAACCAGACATTAATATTGGTACGCTCGCGGATTTCCTCAATAGTAGCACCATGACGAAGTGCTTCATAGATAATAAACTGACGCTCACTTGTCGGAGTGCTTAGCCCACGTAATAGAGTTTCTTTGGATTGGGTATTAAAATCTTTGGCAAACCCTAAACCATAACGCCCAATTTCAAGCGACCGTATGGCCTTGTGCAGCGCTTCCTTGTAGTTGCGGCCGATACTCATCACTTCACCAACAGCCCGCATCTGAGTACCAAGCTTGTCTTCGACGTTATTAAACTTCTCGAAAGCCCAACGAGCAAATTTAACTACCACATACTCGCCAGAGGGCGTATATTTTTCAAGTGTTCCTTCTCGCCAATACGGCAGCTCATCTAAAGTCAATCCACCTGCAAGGAGTGCGGAGATTAATGCAATTGGGAAGCCGGTCGCTTTCGAGGCAAGTGCTGAGGATCGTGAGGTACGGGGATTTATCTCAATGACAACCACCCTGTCCGACACAGGATCATGCGCAAATTGTACATTGGTGCCACCAATTACCTGGATAGCTTCGACAATACTGTATGCATATTGTTGCAGACGTTGCTGAAGAGATTCAGGAACGGTCAGCATGGGTGCGGTACAAAATGAATCTCCGGTATGGACTCCCATAGGGTCGACATTCTCAATGAAACATACCGTAACCATCTGGTTCTTTGCGTCACGCACCACCTCCAATTCCAGCTCTTCCCACCCAAGAACAGATTCTTCAACCAGCACCTGATTCACCATACTCGCCGCCAGGCCACGTGATACCACCGTGCGCAATTCTTCTACATTGTATACCAGGCCACCACCAGTTCCACCGAGTGTGTAAGCTGGTCTGATAACTACTGGATAGCCAAGCGTTTCCGCGATTTTCTCTGCTTCTTCCACTGAGTAGGCCAGTTCGCTTTGCGCGACTTCAATGCCAAGTTCAGCCATGGTCGCCTTGAAGCTTTCACGGTCTTCACCCCGTTGAATTGCATCAATATCGACGCCGATTACTTTGACATTGTGTTTGGCAAGCACCCCCAGACGTGATAACTCTGATGCAAGATTCAGCCCTGTTTGCCCACCTAAATTTGGTAAAAGTGAATCCGGCTTTTCTTTGGCAATTATTTTTGTCAATGTTTCCGGGTTTAGCGGTTCAATGTACGTATATTCGGCTAAGCCAGGGTCTGTCATGATCGTCGCGGGATTTGAATTTACCAATACTATTTCATATCCAAGCTGGCGTAACGCCTTGCATGCCTGTGTACCGGAATAATCAAACTCACACGCCTGACCAATTACAATCGGACCGGAACCTATAATCATTACCTTGTGGATGTCATCACGACGTGGCATGGAAATCCCCCCTGAGTAGTTATTGCATTAAAGAGTTGTTTCTAGAATGAGTAAACAAGAAAAAATGCATTGACGTGGCCCGAATTTGCCCAACTCCGGTACCCTTACCATGATTTTACTGTTTTTTGCCTCTTAAAATGCAAGATTTTATACTCTCATGCCTATTCTGCCCAATAGATATGAGTGCCAATAGATTTTTGAAGTATCAAAATTTACAAATCCCAGACATCTTCCATGTCCTCAATGTCCGGACCGTCGTATCGTTTTACATTTGTTTGTCAAGTCTAAAAAACAGGGTCAAATATATTTCAAAATAATCACAATAATCGAGCAGTAAAGCAGCGCGATACTGTAAAAACGATGCCAACCAGAAGCATTAGCAGCACGCTGTACGCGAAGGCCTCTCCAATGGCAGTGCGCCAGGCCATGTTGATATGAACAGCTATGGGGAGATTCGCAGGCACATAGAGCAGGATGGAAGCGACGAACTCTCCCAGGCTGGTGGCAAACACCATGGCCAGTCCAGCGAGTACAGCAGGTGCGATTATGGGCGCTACAATACGCAGAAAACAATATCGTGGAGAAGCGCCTAACGTGCGTCCGGCTTCTATTAATCCTGCATCAAAAGCCTCCATTGCAGCACCTGACATACGCGTGAGCAACGGAATGTTTCTGATGAAATACGCAAGGGGGAGTAACCAGACTGTGTTATATAAAGGCAGCCAACGATTGTTGAATGCAATAATGAGGTTAATTGCAATAACAGTGCCTGGAAGTGCCCACGGTATCATTACAAGGAAATTCACCCAGCTTCCGCCTGGGCGTTTTCGAGAAATAAGGTATGCAGCAGGTAATGCTACCAATAAGACCATAATTGCAGCAAGGCAACTCATCCAGATGCTATTCCATATGGGCAGAATGGCATTGGGAGAAGCCAGGAGCATCCGATAATTTTCAAGAGAAAGCCGGGTAGGAAATATTTCTGTATGCCAGGCACGGTAATCAACAAAAGACAGCCAAAAAATGTTGGTATGAGGTGCCAGGAGCAATGCGATGCCCAACCAGGCACAAATACTTGCTAAAACGCGGCTTGAACGGCTGTGTAAGGTTCCAGCAATTCCTTTGCCGGCAGAACTCTGGTATGTTCTTGTGCTCCGGAATACAATCACTCCAAATAATGATAATACCGCAAGCGCAAGGGTCAAGGTCACTGCATTGTCCATGTGAAATTGGCTGGTCTCATTATAAATAAGCACACTTAGCATGGGATAATTGTGACCAAAAAAGTACGGGGCACTGAACGAGGCACCGGAAGACATGAAGGTCAACAGTGACGCTCCGAGGAGTGCTGGTCGCAACAGTGGTAAGGTCACTTTATAAAAGGTACGAACCGATCCGGCTCCGAGAGTTCTTGCCGCTTCGATTTGTGTTCGATCTAGGTTTGCCAGGGCTGGGCCAACCATGGCATAAAAGAAAACATAGAAGGAATAGGTATGGATTAAAAGAATAGCCCAAAACCCTGGAATTTGAATTATTTCAATACCGAATAATCCACTGAGTAAACGTGGGATGAATCCATCTCTACCGATGATATAATAAAAACTTAGTACCCCCACCAAAGGCGGCAGTGTAAAAGGCAGATAGGCCAAGGCACCTAATATGCGGCTTCCTGGAAATCGGTAAAAAGTTATTATATAGGCAAGTAGAATACCTAATGAACCCGATGTAAAAACAGAAGCCAATGAAATAATAAAGGTATTTTGTATTGCGTTTTTAGCTGCATGTGAGCACAGAAAATCCCAATTCCAGTGCATAAAAGCCCGCACGAGTAATCGCATAGACGGATAAAGAATGGTAAATCCCAATACCACCAAGCAGAACAAGAGCAGGACTTTATCATAACGATTCCCTGTTTTTGCGAAATTTACAGCCTTCGATGCCTGATCATTTTCATGCATCATCATCTAATGAAATAACGATATCTTGCTCAACAAATTGCTGGATGGCTTCCTGATCATCTTCATCAATTTTTATAAAAAGTATAGCAACTTGAAATCGGTCATCCCCTTTCGCATCTGGATCGCAACGCACAACAACACCTTCGGCATCAACACGCCGGGCCATTGGTTTAGGTAACTCCAGAGCCATACCGATTTTGGTCATCAAAGGAATCGGCTTAACCGTGTGACACAGCACACCATTGGCACTGATGTTGTCTATGTGATTCAGTATGCCCGGACCTGCTTTATCTTCAAGAAGCCGTAAAACGCGTCGGCTGCGTTGATAGCGACGCCGCTCATCTCCATCATGGTGTCCATGTTGCATAAAATATATCCTTTGACCCTATACCCCAGCCATGCTTCCAATAATTAACAAGCATAATAACTGTCCTGTCGTAATATACTCGAAACCGTAATTAGCTTTATAATAACGAAGATGTACACATTTTGCAATTTAGCAAGTATCATTATACTGTTTTTTTACCTGATCGAGATTTACATAGTAGAAATCAATAATCTGCCTGATAGGAATTATGAGGAGAAAAAGAATATTGCACACAAAAAATCCAATTCTGAATAATAAAATGTTTGTCAAAATTGAAAATACTTTATCTTGTTGAAACTGTAACCCATAAAATAATACCTATCAATGTAATGAATAATGTTAATTTTGAATTTTTTTTATGCTAAATTCTATTAATTATACATTTTTTATAATTGGCATGCATCATGCTACCTGTGTATATAGGTTGTGGTTATAATCAGCATATTTGAAGTAAGTTCGGGATACTGGGTAACCCGGATGATATGAGCAGATTAAGTAATATATATCTTAAAGAGAGCATTTTACTCTAAAGATATGATTTTAGTGGGAACAAAAAACAAAGGAGAAATACGAT
The DNA here is from genome assembly GCA_964537975.1 of uncultured Nitrospirales bacterium. GTDB lineage: Bacteria > Hydrogenedentota > Hydrogenedentia > Hydrogenedentales > SCBR16-9 > SCBR16-9. Next base: position 143,048 of record CAZIDP010000004.1, read on the forward strand.
GAAGAAGCTTTTTTTGCTTCTAGTGGTTTTGGGATTGCTGGCACCTTCTGCTTTCGCAACAATTATTCCGAATGACCCATGGAACCCTGTTACAGGCAAAGAGAAAAATTTATATCAGATTTGGAATGACAATTATGGTGCGCTTGACACATACGCTAGTTCTGCGGCATTGATTGCAGACCGTGGTGATTATGATCAGCAAACGTGGAATGTTTCATCAATTCAATCAGCTACCATCAAAGCGATATATTCAGGCAATACGCATGAATTTGGGATCTATCACCCAGCTGGTACTGCTTTACCAGTAGCTACAAATCAGGTCATTTTTGCTTCTGGTTCTCCAGTAGGTACGACTGATATTGATATCATCCCAGGGCAAAGTCCTTTTGGATTTTACATTCAAAATGATCCTGTTAACAGCATAAAGCAACCGGGTGTTTTCAGACATTCAGAGCATGCTCTTAATTCTGGGCCGGGTTCTGGTGGTCAGCAACAAATGTGGGCAATATTTGTAGATCGCGTACTTGTGGGCGATATGTATAAATATACTTGGTTGTTAGCCTTTGAAGATTTGGATCGCAGAGTAGCAGGTGCTGATTATGATTTCAATGATTATGTTGTTGAATTCTCATACCTTACACCAATTCCTGAACCCGCCACAATGGCCTTGCTGGGCATGGGGTTGGCTGGATTCGCACTGCGTCGTCGCTTCCTGGCATAAGAACGAGCCAATGTTGCGGGCTTAACAATGACTTTTAGTGGTACGTGTACAAGTTAATCAAGTTATAAAATTGGGCTTGGAGTAGCAGTTTAACTCCAAGCCCATTTTTAATTTTTGGCAAAAGTACGTAAAAATATTGGATTTTATTTATTACAAGATCAATCAGGTATAATTATTCATTGAAATACAATGCCATTGGCTACGAGATACAGTATTTCCAAGTGTATGGTGAGGAGTGTAAACATTTCTGCAAACAGGTGGGGCATGATTGAGTTTGACTGTCAACATTGCGGTAAACGATTTGCGGTGCATGATGATCTAGCAGGTCGCGAAGGTTGGTGCCGTTCCTGTAAAAAGATGATTGTAGTACCGCATCCTTCAGGTGTGCGTTTCATAGAAGACATGCCGGTAGAGGAACGCTTTACACGCATGCATCGATTGCTGATGATTGCGGCAACTAAGGCGGAAAAATACAAAAAACGGGTGAAAGAACTTGAAGATCAAGAAGTAGGTCATCATTCAACACCACCTCCACAATTTGAAATAGATACAGAAAATACTCATTTCGAAGAAAGAATCAATGAATTAGAACAGATGTTGACGGTCGTGACCGTGCAACACGAGACTGATGTAAAGATTCAGTCAGACCAAAGTCTACAAATTGAAATACTGACAAATGAGAATACCAAGTTACAATCTCGGTTGACTGAACAAGACCCATTACATGATCAGCTATTAGACCTGGAAAAAAAGCTTTATCAATTATCTGAAGAAAAATCTTCTATAGCTGAGGAATTGGCTGCATTGCAGACTAGAAATCTGGAATTGACGGCGTATAAAGCTCAAGTTCAAAGTGATTACGATAAATACCAATCCAAATCAGAAGCTGAGATAATTAAATTACAATCTGAACTATCCTTAGTAAAAGAAACTTTACAGAAACGCGATTCTGCAATTGACGCCTTACATGAAAAGGAGTTGGAATGGAAGCGCAGGGCAGATTCTGCACAAGAGACTTTTCATGGGATCGAGAAACAACTCAGTGATACCCAGTTAGAAAATACCCTGTTATTGGGTAATGCCAAAACTCTCGAAGATAATGTGGAATCGTTAAAAAATGATAAGAACCATATCGAATTAAAACTTTCAGAAGTGAACGCAGAAAATCTGCAATTACAATCCGAATTTAAAAAGTTACAAATTGAAAGTAATTCGCATCGAATAGAATTAGAAAACGAAAATGCGTTTCTAAAAGAAAAATTAATTAATCTCAATGAAGAACTTAATACATACCGTTTGAATCCCCCTGAAAATACTCTGAAGCAGGCTATCCATGTGCTCGAAAAGAAACTTGCCGATAAGGAAAATGAAGTTACAGAGTTATTTCTTGAAATAGACCGTAAGCGTATTGAAATACAGGATGAGCAGGCAGCCCGGAGCAATACAGAAATGTTGCTTAATAATGCTGACATGTTGTTGAATGAATACAAAGCCGAGATAGCTGTATTACGTAACCAAATAGACGAAGTAAAATCGCGGTACAGCAAAACAAAAGATGCATTAAAAGCTCAGGAAATATTACTAGAAAATTCCAAACGGCTTGTTAATGAAACGAACCTATTCACTGAGGCAAATGAGCTGGAACCAAATACGTCAGATTTGAATAATGGCTATGTAGAAATTGTTGACAATGAAGATTCATTGCAAGATCAGATAAACTATATGGGTTCAGATGCATTAATTGAAGTTGTTCAGCACATGCAAGAAGATGAGCAACGTGAAATGATGTTGTATTTACAACGATTTATAGACCAAAAAAAGTGATTTTTTTGCTTGTATTGCCTGAATTGTTATGAGGTTTTTTAGCGAAATGCGAAAAGTTTTTTTGCAGTGTGAAGCGTGTGGACAACGAATGCAGGTTTCGCGAAGTGCGATAGGCAAAAAAGGTATGTGCCCACGATGTGGCAAGGCTATACCTATTACAAGCCAAAATACAACACCATTTTATCCAAACCGTGAACCAGAACAACCTGTAAATGGTGGTGCCCCTGGATCAAGCCGTTGGAAGAGTCGCTTGTTTGGTCCATCAGATGATGCAAAGCAGCGTTTTGGTATGGGTGTCGATCTATTTTGTAGCGGACGATATGGTGAAGCATTGGCAATTTTTGATTCACTGGCGCGTCAATTCCCAAGCAATCCGGATATTCAAAGTGCGCGTGAACAGTGCACAAAAGCGCGGAACCGTACGGCCATACCCTTACCTGGGCCAGAGTCACCGTCTACACAATATGCAAAGAATTTGGATGCCACATCAGTAAAAGAAGCTGTGCTCGAAAAGCTGATGAGCAAGATGCAATACAGTGCCTCTGAAACGATTCAGTTGCAGGCTGCTGAACTTCTGTTAAGACTATTACCAAGTCTCCAAAATGGAAAAGTTTCATCAAATGACGCAAAAGAAGAAGTAGTGAAGTCCTCTGCTGAAGCACAAAACAATACGGATACATCGTTTGATACGCAAGAGCCCCATGCTGAAGATAGTATGAATGAAAAGGACTTTTTTCAAGATCAATCTGTTGATGATCCATTACAAGGTGATGCTGAAAAAAATAACTGGGACAGCGTTCCTGAATCAGGCAAATTTGACCAGGCACAACCATCAAATCACCGAAAAGAATTTGGCAATGATGTATTAAAGGCATATGCTGAATTTATGGAAGAAGAACGCGCTGCGTTATCAAAATCACGAAAGCACGATCACTAAGTACCAATTTGAAAATGAAAATTTTTCCCCGATGATTGAGGCTCTTATATGCAACTTTTAGTAGTAATTGTTAATTATCGAACAGCGGATTTGACCATTGACTGCCTAAAGTCATTAGAAGATGAAATCAACAGTATAAGCGGTGCAGAAGTTTCTGTAGTGGAGAATGCATCAGGTGATAATTCCTATGATGTTCTAAGCAGTGCCATCGTCGATAACGATTGGGGGAGATGGGTAAAATTACACCATCCACAAAATAATCTTGGTTTTGCCGGTGGCAACAATTTTGCAATTCGCCCTGCGCTTGAATCTGATTCACCACCTGATTATGTACTCCTGCTAAATCCAGACACCAAAATTCTTCCTGGTGCCATTACAACTTTGCTTGAATTTATGGAACAAAATCCAGATGTTGGAATCGCAGGAAGCCGATTGCAATATCCAGATGGAACCTCCCAGGTGTCTGCTTTTCGATTTCCTTCTATATTGGGAGAATTTGAGTCAATGGCTAGAACCGGGCCAATAACAAAATTATTAAAGCGATGGAAAACTGCTCCTCCCTGTAAAAATATGTCACATAGTACTGATTGGGTTGCTGGGGCATCTATGATAGTCAGGACAGCTGTATTTGAAAACATCGGATTGTTAGATGAGATGTATTTTATGTATTACGAAGAAGTAGATTTCTGCTTTCGAGCAAAAAATAGAAATTGGAAAGTTTTTTATTATCCTGATAGTAAAGTGATTCATTATATTGGGCAAGCTTCAGGAGTTACTGGAAGTCAAAAAAAAATTAAGCCTATGCCTACTTATTGGTTTGAATCTAGGAGAAGATATTTTGTTAAAAATAATGGTATATATTATTATGTATTTACCAATATATTTTGGATACTAGGCTATTCAATATCAAAGATGAGAAATATTTTTAATAACAGAGATTATAATTACCCTCCAAATTTTTTCTTCGACTTTTGCAAAAACTCACTAATGAAGATAAAAATTAATAATGACTAGTATATTTGAAGTTTTAAAAATAATACATACTGATTGGATTACCAATAACAAAGATTGGACTAGGCCTGGATTTAGGGCTTTAGCAGTATATAGGCTTGGAAATTGGCGAATAAGCATAAAAAATAAAATTTTGCGAGTACCTTTTAGTATTATATATCGATTTCTGTTTCGATATTGCAGAAATCGATATGGTATTGAAATACCATACTCAGCAAAAATAGGTAAAAATGTTGTGATAGAGCACCAAGGGTGTATTGTTATTCATGGTAATGCAATAGTTGATGATTATTGTATCATTCGCCAAGGTGTAACAATTGGTAACAAGTCACTTGATAAGCCATTTGATGCACCTCATATTGGTAAAAATGTAAATATTGGAGCTGGCGCTAAAATACTTGGACACATTTTAATTGGTGACTACTCCTCTATTGGTGCTAATGCTGTTGTTGTGAAAGATATACCACCTTACTCAGTAGTTGTAGGTGTGCCTGGTAGAGTTATTAAAACGTTAAAATCTGAAGTTGAAGACTAATTATCATTCGTGAATATTATGACATCTAATTATAGCAAAAGTGCCATTGCATTAATTGCAATTGGAAGGAATGAAGGCCAAAGACTGCTTGATTGTATCAAGTCATGTATACATTGTGTAGATAAAGTAATCTATGTAGATTCAGGTTCCAATGATGGAAGTGTTGATAATGCATCGTTGCTTGGTGCTGAAGTTATTAGTCTTGATATGACATTACCGTTTACTGCCGCCCGTGCCCGAAATGCAGGTTTGGCATGGGTACAGAATCATATGCCAGATATAGAGTACATCCAATTTGTTGATGGCGATTGTTATGTAGATGAACAATGGATTGAAACAGGGTATTCGTTTTTATGTCAAAATCATGATTATGCAGTTGTTTGTGGTCGCCGTAAAGAGAAGTACCCGGAGCATTCACTATATAACAAATTATGTGATATTGAGTGGAATAGTCCCATTGGTGATGCAAAAAATTGTGGTGGTGATGCCCTGTACCGCATTACGGCACTGCAAGAAGTATATGGCTTCAATCCGAATCTGATTGCAGGTGAAGAGCCTGATTTGTGTTTTCGTATGCGAAAACAAGGCTGGAAAGTTTTTCGATATGATGCGCCTATGACTTATCATGATGCTGATATGACGCGTTTTTCGCAATGGTGGAAGCGGGCAACACGTTCTGGGCATGCGTATGCGGAAGGTATGTATCTCCATGGCAGATCACCAGAACGGTATTATGTCAAGGACTCAATCAGTATCTGGATTTGGGGGTTCATCATTCCATTGCTGATTACAGGTCTCGTGTTTTCGGTGTCTTGGTACTGCTTTCTTCTGGTCTTGTTGTATCCACTGCAAGTATATAAAATTATGCGTTATCAGCATAAACGTGGCTATACCTGGCAAGATTCCCTGCTCTATTCTTCATTTTGTGTACTTGGAAAATTTGCCCAGTTAACTGGGCAATTGAAGTTTTTCTGGGGTGTAGTAACGGGCAAACGAACCAAATTGATTGAATATAAATAAGATCGCTTGATTATTTTCAAATTAAGGCCGGATTCGCAGTTAACGAATCCGACCTTTTGTAAATTAGTTAATTTTCTGTGCTAATCTAGATAGCTATTACGCCTCCGATACTCAACCCTCATCAGGCTGAACTGGTTCTATTTCCACTTCAGGTATCCCCGGGTCCTGTTGTGGTGGCATCAAATCCCCTGGAGCGGGCATTGGAGGTGGAGTTAATTCAGGTACTTCAGTTCCCACTGAATCCAGAGGGTCTGGCACATCAACTGATTCCGGGCTACCGCCGCAAGCTGAAAGTGCCAACATCAATACAATTGCTGCCGCACTCAAAAACCAACGTACTTTCATTATATACCTTCCTTTCTTTTTTTACACTGAACATTTGTCGTCCTGTGCATCGACCACTTAATCATATCACGGGATGACAGTCGAATGTAAATAGTTCCACTGTTTGCAATTTTATGTGTATTTTGGAATTAATATGATCCATAAGGGTCCAAGTCAATTTTTAAGCAGGCATCCTTATTTGCAGAATTTTGGAATTCGTCCCGGATGATGCGGGTAAGAGCATTCAAAGGTTTTGAATTCTTGGCTAGAAGGGCGATGTGCCAACGATATTTTTTCTTTAATCGGCGTATTCCTGCTGGTGCAGGTCCCAATACAGTTGTGGGAGCAAACCGGTTTTGTTGCATGCATTCATGGATGATTGATCGCAGTCGTACACATTCTCGCTCTGCAACCAAGGGGTCTTCACTTTCTATTGCAAAGTTAACCATTCTCCGGAAAGGTGGATAGCCGGAAGCTTTGCGCTGTGATATCTCTTGCGCGTAAAATCCGGAATAATCATGTTGTGCTGCTGAAAGAATGGCATAGTGGTTTGGTCGATATGTCTGAATGATGACTTCACCAGGTTTACTACCTCGCCCTGCGCGCCCGGCAACCTGGGTTAAGAGTTGAAAAACATTTTCAGCGGCTCTGAAGTCTGGGTGTCCCAACCCAGTATCTGCGTTAATTACACCAACCAAAGTTACCCCTGGGTAATCATGGCCTTTTGCCAGCATTTGTGTACCAATCATGATGTCAATTTCCCCAGCAGCAAAGCGGTTAAGCAGCTTGGCATGACCGCCTTTTCCAACAGTAGTGTCAGCATCCATGCGTGCAACATTGCACCTATTAAAAGTACGTACCAGGTAGTCTTCAACCTTTTGTGTGCCAGTTCCGATATAGATAAGGGGCTGAAATCCACACTTACCGCACAGCTCTGGTTGGCGGGTTTGGTAATCACAATAATGACAACGCAATGCGCTAACACTGCTATGATAGGTTAAACTTACATTACAGTTCTCGCATTCAGCCACCCAACCACATTGTGGGCATAACACAAACGGTGCGTACCCCCTTCTGTTAAGCAATAAAATAACTTGCTCGTTTTTTTTGATGCGTTCATGAACTGCTTCTTCCAACTGGCGAGATAATATGACCTGCCCCATGTCTTTATTCTCTTTACGCATATCCAGAATATGAACTGATGGCAATGGAGCCTTGGTAGCACGTGTATGTAAGGACAGACGTACTGATTTTTTGCACTCACTATTATAGAAGGATTCCAGGGAAGGTGTTGCAGAACCCAATACGCACACAGCACCAGAACGATGTGCGCGCATGATTGCGACATCTCGGGCATGATAACGTGGCGATTCACTTTGCTTGTATGAAGTGTCATGTTCTTCATCTACAACAATAATACCCAGGTTTTGGATTGGTGCAAAGATAGCGGATCGCGCTCCGACAACAATCCGGACTTCACTGCGCAAGACACGGCGCCATTCATCATAGCGTTCACCAGCACTTAATCCACTATGTAACACTGCAATGCTCGCCTGGAATCTAGCATAAAAACGTCCAACAGTCTGTGGAGTTAAAGATATTTCGGGTACCAGAATAATCGCATTTTTTCCTAGTTTCAAGACATATTCAATGGCTTGTAAATAAACTTCTGTTTTGCCTGAGCCAGTAACGCCTTGTAAGAGATACGTTTGGAAGCTATTTGAATCCATTGCATTTGTAATGGCCAACAATGCGGTGCGTTGCTCATCGTTCAGATCAAATTTATCTATCGCATGATTGTCCTGGTATATTTCTGGCGACCGATACAATTCTTTTTCGTGGCATACAATCAGCTTGCGAGATTCCATAGCCTGCAAGGTAGCGCGCTGAATGTGATGTTTGTTGTACAAACTGCTTGCCGTCTGTGTACCTCCCTGATGTAATAAATCAAGATAGACCGAAGCTTGTCTGGGTGCACGTTGTTGCAGGCGGGTCAAAGAGTCTCCATCCAGTTGAGATTCAGGATGCAATTGAACGTATAGTTCTTTACGTACAGCGGTGTGTTGTCTGGTAGGCAATTCTTCAGCGTGAACAATACCGCGAGCGATAAGCGATTGTATGGTGCTTTGCAATTTTTCGATGTTCAGCGTTTTACTTAGTTGCCCTTCATACATAACACCGTTTTTGAAAAGTGCCGCAACTATTAATTTTTGCTTGTGTGAAAATCGTCCTGTGTGATCATATTGTGGTGCCAGACGGTATCGGATTTTTTTACTGAGCTTTATTCCGGCTGGTGCAGCACTTTGCAAGGCCTCCCCCCATGAGCAGCAATAGTAATCCGCAATCCAGCGGCATAATTCCAGCATATCGTTGGAGAAAGCAGGGCAGGAATCAGGCAGGGCATGGATTAATCGGGGGGATTCCAGGTCACAATCATTTTTTAATTTTACAATAAATCCTGATGTTATCCTGTTGTTCAGCGAAATTTCAGCCCGCATCCCTACTTGTACTTTCGCCTGCAGATGCTCTGGGATTGCATAGGTGTAGCATTTATCTACTGGTATTGCAATCACAATATCTGCATAACTATAAAAAGTACAGGTTTCGGAATTAATATGCTCTGTTTGCATAAACGTTTAAATATTCATACGGTTTTGGCGAGAAAATTGAGCTAGAATAGCGATATTATTCAGGAACATTACACCAAATAATAATTAAGAGAACATTGTCTGCTGGATTATAGGCAGTCCGTATGATCGATTCAAGCCAGTAGAAACTAAATGATCAAAAACACCTGAAGTGGAAGTGGCTTAGTGGGTTTGCAGGAAGCGCTTCCAACTGATCATTTCTTCCTTCTCCAGGGGGGAACCGAATCGAGGCAGCCAGAGTGGCATTCTCGGCTTGTGAATCAACCGCATATTTGCTTCGTCCGGGGTACGGTTACCCTTCTTGACGTTACAATGCAAACATGCAGAAACCAAATTTTCCCAAGTGTCTCGACCTCCACGCGAACGAGGCACAACATGGTCTATACTGAGTTCGCTACGGGGATAACGTTTCCCGCAGTACTGGCACTGATGCTTATCACGAATGAAAATATTGCGTCGTGAAAACTGCACCTCACGTCGAATGAATCCGTTGAACATACTGAGGATGATGATTTCCGGGAGAATGATTTTCAGGGCTGGTGTATGAATGACGCGGAGATTCCCATTACCGGTGACGATGTCTAATTGCGAGAGATCGCACCAGTCTTCGAAATCGTAGATAGCGTAATCCGCAGGATGCACCACCCGAGCTTGACCTTGATATAGCAAGACCAATGCTCTTTTGGCAGTTGCCACGTTCACTGCCACCCACGACTTGTTTAATACAAGAACGCGTGTGTCCAGCATGGGAGCCCCTTCAAGACAACTACAGCCCAACAAATTCGTTCAATAGTATAAAGGCTTGAAGAATCAGGAATCAATACTTCGAATTGCTTTACAATAAATCTATCTGAAATGGTATCGTTGCTTCACGAAAGA
>CAZIDP010000005.1:0-7952 GCA_964537975.1 uncultured Nitrospirales bacterium
CGATAAAGATACAACTCTTGTACACAACATTCGATTGCATCAAGGAGCAAAAATTTCCGGACGTATTACAGAAGAAGGTTCTGGATTAGGCGCTGCAAATCTGACAGTGGTTGTTCAAGATGCCAATAAAAACACCTTGTCAGACGAAGATGGATATTATGAACTCAGTGGTTTTGAACCGGGTGAATTCAGTATCTTTGTCGATCTAAAAAATGCGCCGTATCAGACTGGCAGAGAGCTGCCATTTCAACGAATAAGAATTAACCAGCCAGGAGAATCAATACGCAACGTAAACTTTCGCGTAGCACCAGCAGGACTTGTCTGGGGTTATGTAACCACTCCAGATGAAGAACCTGCTCAAGCTGATGTTATTCTAGCCAGTTCTGAAAGTTTTGTCAGTCAGGTATTGAATATGTCAATACGCCAACAAACACCGCTTATTACCTCGACTGATATTCATGGCTATTATGAATTGGGAGGCGTTCCACTCAACGAACAATGGCGCATCCATGCCACCAGTAGAAATGATGCACAAGCACCGCAATTGTCAGACCCTTTCATGTTGAATATTAATCATCGAGAAGCACGCATTGATATATTTTTGTTTCCGGGAAGCACTATTCGAGGTGTCGTGCGTGATACCCGCCGTAATCTGATTGAAAATGCAGAAGTTATTTGTTTTCCCGCGTTTTCACAATTGTTGGGCCCCATGAACTCCGCACAAGCTTTTACCAGTGCCACTACAGATGAGAATGGGTATTTTGAAATCCAGCAAGTTCCTGCGGGTAGTTATCAGCTTTATACGTTCAAAGAGGGATTTAAATATACGACAACTGGTCAACATATTTACCCAAATGGATATAGCGATATTGAGGGAGTCACCCTTATACTGATTCCACAAGATGAAGGTCGTTACAAGATATACGGTACAGTAACAAACGTCAACAAACAACCAATACTAGCGCAGGTATCGCTGGCCGGGATTTCCACAGAAAGCATTAGCAGCTTGGAGAGAAGCACCAACACGGATGCTCAGGGAGGGTTTTTATTCGATGGTATAGAATCAGGAATTTATCAGTTGACAGTCTCCAGCGAGGGATACGCTACCCGAACAATCTCAAATGTCCGATTAAACCAACCCAATGAAATAACACTTCAAACTGCTTCTCTTATCCGGGGGCAAGTCCTGGTACGCCAAACAAGCCAACCACCTGATTACTATTCGGTTTCGGCACATCAGATTGCATCTATGGGAAGCATTTTCGGAAGAATTGAGTCAGAAATCGGACAACGGGGTTGGTCTGGTTCTGATCCAACGGGGCGTTTCGAGATTAGTATTGCCGCGGGTGAATACCGACTGGAAGCCATGGCCTCAAACTATGTGCCCGCACGTATTGATGTTTCGGTTGAAGCTGGTGAAGTAGTAGATGGCATTACCCTGTACCTACAAGATAGCGGTGGTGCCATAGCGGGCCGTGTTATAACTCGAGATGGCAGCAGTCCACAAGGTGCACGTGTAGCTCTCATAGAGTCTGATACTGCAAATCAGGCATTGGCCATGTTGGCAGTAGATTCGAATGATAATATTCAACAGGTTGGCGCAGATGGCATGTTTGAATATACCATGCTACCAACTGGCACCTACATAGTCATGGCACAACATCAAAATTATGCACCAGCTTCCTATGGCCCAATAGACCTGGATGCTAGTGACACCATACGTAATATAGAAATTCTTCTCGGTGCTGGTGGCGCATTAGAAGGTTATGTTTACAAGGATGGACGTCCCGTTACTGGCGCGATGGTTATTGTTCTTGCTTCTGGTCAACCTTACACTGCCACTACTGAATCGGACGGCTATTATTATCTGGATGGATTGAGTACAGGATCACACCAGGCTATTTTCAGCACATCAGATGCAAGCGACATAATGGGATTGTTCAACACGCAAGGGGCTATAGTAGATATTGAAGATGGTCGAGTGACCCGACATGATTTCGGAACTGGCGAGGGAACACGAATTGAAGGTATGTGCTCTCCGTCTCCTTCCTCTTTCATTGGTGGTCGGGCAGTTTTACGACAACCTGGCTTCCCTGCCGCCAATCTTGGAGACTACGTCAACATCGATCAGGTCATGGGGAACAGTACAGGTATAAACAGCGCTGGATTGTTTGAGTTTGACAGCGTACCCGCTGGCGATTGGCAACTCGATATTTATTACTTCGAGGCTTCGGTATCAATAATGTCATCACTCCGTTACGTACACACCGAAATATTCACTGTTACCCATGAGGACACAATTATAAATCTTGATATTGCATTAAGCGTGTATTAATATTAACGTGGGTATTGATTATCAAATATGATAATGAAGATATTCTGATATTGTGAAGTGAGGGGATTGAAAGGAACACATGAATCAATTGATCGAATTAAATGGAGTCTCGGTGCGGTATGGTTCTTTTCTTGCCTTGGACAATATCACCCTTGAAATTCCGGGGGGTGCCATAGGATTGCTTGGTCCCAATGGTGCCGGGAAAAGTACCCTTATCCGTACTTTGCTGGGGTTTAATCGCGCAAGCACAGGCACAGTACGGGTATTTGATTATGATATGCCCCAATGCGCAATTCAGGTACGCCAACGCTTGGGATATATGCCGGAGCGTGAAGTCAACAGCCCAAAAATAAGTGCGGTATCTTTCCTCAATTTTCTGGGGCGGCTTGCAGGTATGAGCCAGGTAGATGCGATGGAACGCAGTCATGAGACCTTAAATTATGTCGGGCTTGGTGAAGCACGCTACCGAAAAATGGAAACATATTCTACTGGAATGCTCCAACGTGTCAAGCTGGCTCAGGCAATCATCCATGATCCGAAATTATTACTATTGGATGAACCAACCAACGGACTGGACCCCAGGGGGCGTATCGAGATTCTTGATCTGATTAAAGAAATCTCAACTCAGCACAATGTATCTGTACTTTTGTCATCCCATCTGTTGCCGGATGTGCAACATGTCTGCGACAGAGTAATTGTTTTGCATCAGGCAAAAGTTGTCGGTGACATGCAAATGCGTGAGTTAACAGCACCACGTGAAGGTTATTATGAAGTAAGAGTGCGTGATGATTCTACGGCATACCAGTCTGCTCTTGCAGAGCATGGTCTTGAATATCTCTCACATAAAGACAACATATTGCATGTCCATCTCAATAATGGCAACTCCCCCCGCGTTTTATTCGAAATCGCATTGAAAACAAACACACAAATCCGCCATCTCGCACCGGTGCGTGGTGATCTTGCCGAAGCCTTTATGAAATCCATTTCCGGGAGCTGAGCCATATGCCTATTTATAAACAGAGTTATCGAAGTTACAGTGGAGAAACACGTAAACATTTTCGCTGGGCTGTAATCATTGAGCAAGAATTGCGTTTGGCAATCAAATACAAACTACTGCAATACCTATTGGTGGTGGGAATGATTCATTTTATATTACGTCTTTTACAAATAGTTGCCTATGATATAATAATGCAAGACCCTAACAATCCCATGACCCAAGTACTACTGCAAGCCGATTTTATCGTAGTCAATGCCCGGACTTTTTTTGATTTTATTCAAATGCAGGCACCATTGGTGCTCCTGGCAATGCTGGTTATTGGCTCACGAATGGTATGCAATGATTTTAAAAATAATCTCATGGAAGTTTACTTCGCAAAACCACTGAACTGGATTGACTACGTTTCCGGGAAAGTTGGGGCATTGGTGTTAATAGGCTTATTGTTTACAGCAATTCCTGCCATAATACTCGTGCTTATACATAACCTCATACTCCCAGGTTGGAATACTTTCCATGAAACCTGGACTTTTCCGTTTGCTATTTTGGGATTCTCCTTATTGATAACGTTTCCTGCCGCTTTATCTATTCTGGCTGCATCAAGTTTATTAAAAAGTGAAAGTTTCTCCGCTGCTGCTATATTTATTTTAATAATTGCAAACAGTTTTTTTGCTGGCACGCTGGCTTCAATGTTGCGTGATTCATCCTACATGATTATTTCAACTCCAATGGCCATGTACGAGCTTGGTATTGAGTTATTTAAACTTAATCAAAACAGGATCGTATTTAACTCCATCAATGCAGGATGGCAATTGCCCCTGCTCAATGTGGCTCTGGTCACAATCATTGCAGGTGCAATTTTCACATTACGTGTTCGTAAATCTGAGGTCTCCCCATGACAGCGATCATTGAAGTTTGTGATCTTTCAAAATGGTTTGGTGAAGTGGTAGCACTTAACAACCTGAGTTTTACCATTGGCTCCGGTGTCACCGGGCTGCTCGGACCCAATGGTGCAGGTAAAAGCACATTCATTAAATTGGCATTGGGCTTGTATACACCAGGTAAGGGTAGCATCAAAGTATTCGGAATGTTACCACGCCATAACATGAAAGTACTGAAGCGCATTGGGTACTGTCCGGAAACAGACCACTTTTTTGACAACATGACTGGGTTTGAGTTCGTTTATTGGTTAAACCGTATTTCAGGCTTGCCCAAAAAAACAGCCACTGAACGTGCTGAAATGGCGTGCGAACGTGTGCAAATGACCGAGTGGATGCATAAGCTCATTACGCAATACAGTAAAGGTATGCGACAACGCATTAAAATCGCACAAACCCTATCCACAGGCCCAGAACTGATTTTTCTGGATGAGCCGATGAACGGGCTTGACCCACAGGGACGCGAAGAAATGTTTGGCCTGATCCAGCAGTTAGGAGAAGATGGGCTTACCATAATACTCTCAAGCCATATCCTCTATGAAATTGAACGTGTAACAAGTAATGTCGTCCTGTTTTATCAAGGGACATTACTGGCTCAGGGTCGAGTACGAGATATACGCGATCTTATCGATGATCATCCTCACACCATTACCATACAATGCTCCAGTCCTCAATCGATTGCGCGTACCATCGCGGAATTATCCGGCACCATGTCTATTGAATACAACCAATCCAAAACAGGTCTACAAATTCGTACAGCCGACCCGAATATGTGCTATGCGACATTGAATAACTTGGCACTAGATAGAAATTACACCATTGATCATATCTCCTGCTCAGACGACAACCTGCAATCTGTATTCGATTACCTGGTAAGGCAATGAATGGATACGAACTTGCCGATAATTTGCTAACCAACAACAACAACCTGGTTCAACGAAAGTATCATGAACGATAATTTAAAAACAGCTTATGGCATTCCTGCTTACACTGAAACTATATCTTGGTGGAACCACTATGTTTCCATGGTAGGCCTGTCGACAGTCATGCTGGTACGCCGGAAACGGCTCCTGCTTGCTGCTTTAATAACGTTCCTGCCTGTTGTATTACCCCTTATACATGCTTATTTATCGACATACGCACAGCCTGGAGGTATGTTTGCTGAACTGAACCGGGACATTTACCTGCCGAGTTTGTCTGTGATTCTTGCCCTGTTTTTTGCTTCAATGCTCCTGGGGGAAGATATGGAATCACAAACCATGACCTATTATTTAACTCGGCCACTCCCACGATCAATTTGGGTCTTGGGCAAGTTTACAGCCTATCTTATTGTGGCTGGTGGATTGATAATGGTTTCCCAAATGTTTTGCTTTTTTGCCAACATATTGTTACCTGATTTTGAGATCAATCGGCAAACACTCACATTGCTTTTGCATTTCAATGCTGTTGCATTTTTAGCCATTATGGGTAATGGAGCAGTAGCCATGTTTCTTGGTGTAGTAACCAACCGCCCAATCATTCTAGGTGCTATAATACTCTTCGGTTGGCAACGTTTGGCTAAAATCATTCCAGGAGCTATTGATTTCTTTACTATTAATAAATACATAGAAATGTTGTCACCGCAACAATTAGGTGCCCAGCAAGAAATCACATTTCAGACTATTGTCGGGGAAATTGCTAAACAGACGCTATATATCAGTGCGACAACTGCGCTTCCCATTCTATTCGGAATAGTAGCATTGTTTATTGTAGCCACCATCATTATTGTACGTATGCGCCAGTTTGTAATCACGAAAGCTATCGGAAGCTGAAATTACGAACTCACATAGAAAAATCTGCCAAGATTACCATCATACCGAATCTTGAGGGTTTACTACCTCAAAATTAATCTGGTCTGAATGGCCTGTCATCGAAAAGCATGTGAGTTTGTGCTTTCCAGGGGTTAAATGCACATAAAGTGGCTTAGTAAGCGTTGACTGACCAACATAGTGATCATTAAGATACCAATGCAGTGGAGTACTTCCCTGTCCCGATGCCGATAACTCTACCATGTCACCATTTTTTACTTGCGTATAAACGTAAGTGGCATCAGCAGGTGGTGAGGTGATTTTCAATGTTTCCTGATGTGATGTTGCCGCTTTACGAATCGACACTGGCGATTCTAAAGCATCTGTTTCCTGTGCTGTTACCTTGGTTTCTGGCAATGGATATTCCCAAAAAACTTGCACCGGTGCTTCTATGCGAGCGAGGTCCCACTGACGTGGTGTTCCCGGCCAACGACGTGCCACATCCCCCTCTTTTGTCGGATAATGCACAGCACATCGCCGGTTTACAAATTGTTCTGTTGATATCATTGCTTCCAAGGTGTGTTCACACCATTGTGTCGAAGGCAATCCACTTTCCGCGCAAACACGCACCGTACGCAGTGCATCCATCTGGGGCCAGAAGGGAGAACCTGTATTGGGCAGTGCACGGAAGATTCTCGCTACCAGCGGCAAGGCAGCCTCTGCCCCAACCAACCGTTTTGACGATCGCGCATCGTTGTTACCCAGCCACACCCCCACGACATACTGGCGATTAAATGCAAAGGTCCAGGCATCAAGGTATCCAGTGGAGGTTCCTGTCTTCCAGCATACACGCGGCAAAATACCTTGTGTACGCACCAGATCACACCGTTGCTCTCTCGGAAACGGTGCTTCAAGCATGTTGTATAATGCCTGCGCGGTGCCTTTACTCATAATCCGGCGCGACGCTTCGCCATTTATTTCTGGTATCGGTTTGTCAAGCCAAAGACGTAATGGTCGGTATTCACCCAGATTCGCAATTGCAGCATAAGCGCCAAGCATCTCCTCCAATCGCACTTCACAGTTACCCAACGTCAACCCCAACCCATAATGTTCCGCCTCCCTGTCAAGCGTGTTAAGGCCGGAGCTACGCAACAAATCAAGCATGCTGTCAACACCGATTCGTTCCAACAACATAACAGCAGGAACATTAAAAGAATAATGCAAGGCTTCTGCAGCCGTGACGAGTCCATTATACAGGCCGTCAAAGTTGCCTGGATTATATGAACCGTAGTCAAGCGCTCCATCCAGCAATTGTTCTGATGGATACAGCCGGTTGCGGTCCATCGCCAGCCCATAAGTAAAAGGCTTGAGTGTAGAACCAGGCGCACGAGGTGCACGGCAAAGATCAACTTGTCCACCTATTATAGTACCAAAAAAATCTGCTGAACCTACCCGGGCCAATACCTCACCTGATTCAATATTGGCAACCATAACAGCAGCATTGGTAACCTCGCCTGCAAAGGTATTCATATATTGTTTAACCACACGCTCACAATAGGATTGAATTGGGGCATCCAGGGTAGTCTGGCGGATACCTTCTTTCTCAATACTGCTCCGATGAAAATGAGCCAGGTGTGGCGCATGGCTTGGGAATTCATGCCACTTTGCTTTGATCGGCTGCTTCAGCGCATGCTCCAGTCGCTCGCTTGTGATGTAACCCTCACGATACATCCTGTGAAGTACATAATCACGACGATGACCGGCACGTTCCAGATGTAGCAATGGCTGGAAACGGGATGGCGCCTTGGGCAGTCCTGCCAGCAGCGCAGCTTCTTCCAGTGCAAGATGACGGGCTGATTTTCCGAAGTACCGACGTGATGCCGCTTCAGCCCCAATCA
>CAZIDP010000005.1:8052-138769 GCA_964537975.1 uncultured Nitrospirales bacterium
TAATCTACGCCTGCATGAGAATAAAATCGTTGATCCTCTGCTGCGATGGTTGCTTTGATCAACCAGGGACTGAATTCATCCAGGGCACGGGGAAATGACCACTGCTCATCGGCAGATAGAAAAGCATATAGCATGGCGCCATTTCGATCATGCAATTCTGAAGATGCAGTTACCTGGATATATGGTGCCGGATCAACCGACTCATTACCCTGCCTTTCCAACACAAATAATACACCCGTGCAAAAGATTACTGCCATTACAACAAGTAATATGGTGACTGCACTGACAAGTGGTGTAACTCGCTTCAGTAACTGCAAATAATGAGAAGCCTTGCTATATGATGACTGATTGGTAAGCATCATCTCTGTAATTCCGATTCAGGTGTCTTCACCTTGGCACTGTGTGCTGCCGATCGGCCATGCAGTTCTGGTTGATACATACACTCAGCGTTTAGTGCAGGCCAGATAAAGTTGCCTGGTGTCACCGCTCGTACGGCATAATGGAACTGGTGTTCCCCCTGGGGTAGTCTGTCAAAGGCCAACACCAGACGATCATCACGTATCTCAAGATAATCGGGCGTTGGCGCTTCAGCCAAAGCTGCGCCAGTCAAGACATCCGTGTCCAGACGCGGGTTCTCTATCTCCAATCCGGCTGGCAACAGGTCCGCCACGACCACATGGTTCATGTTTTCCGAGAGTTTGAGATTCAGCGTGACAATGTAGGTTTGACCATGTTCGAATATGGATTCCTGCTGAACCAGTTCCATCGGCATGCCCTGCCCGTCACGTAACACACGATGCAATGCGATTCCTTCTTCTACAGGTTTCAGATTCACTTGCTCGGGCACACCCGTTAGTGCGGCATTCATAAAAAGGGGTATAGACCCAGTATTTTTTATTTCATACCGTATGCCCGGGCCTGTATGCTGATGTGAAAACAAGGTACTCTCTTCCATAGTATAGGTACCATCAGGAGTATTAATTTCAGCGCCGGCCAAACTTGGATCCTTGTACAGCTCTTGTAAATAAGGCGCCAATGCTGTAACGATAAAAGCCATATCTTGTGTGTTCGGATATCGTTGTTGCTCCATATAACTTAATAATCGTTCAGCACTTACTTGTCGCTCTAAAATCGGCGCCTGCATATGCTGTAAGGCAATCAATGAAACTGCAACATCCCGTATCGGCGAAATAAGCGTACCATCGGTTTCCCGAAGCGTTGTCGCTGAAGATGGCTGCGCATTAAAATAAGTACGGGCCTCGGTTGGGTCAACCATATTCACAGCCTTGGCTGCCGCCAGCAAATAGCGTGCGCTCTGTGACATATCTATTCTCTCAAAACCATCGATCGCTTCAAGTGCTGTCGAATCACCATCCAATGCCAGCACATATATCGCGTAAGCCTGCAAATAGACTGAAGACATATATTGTTGTTGCTGGGGAGTCGGCAACACTACATTGCGCACATAATCTTGCAGGCTTCTGAATGCTGGTTCTGGCAAGGAAGCATGCCCATCGTTGTACAGCAAAGTAAGAAAATGCAGGGCATACACAGAACCATAGGGATATGCCGAAAGTGAGCCAGGCCAGTATGCCAGCCCACCAGAAGATGTCTGCATAGATAGCATTCGTTCGATTCCTGCTGTAACGAAGCTGTCCAAGTCTTTTACTTCATCCATAGACATACTCATCATGTCCGCACTTTGCCGCATAAGGTAACTTGGCATGACACGCGAGATAGTCTGTTCCAAGCACCCATAAGGATAGCCAACAAGATATTTCAACCCTTCTTCCAATCGCAGTACCGGATTGGCACCTAAGGTGACAGTGGCTTCCAAGCGAGAATCTTCCAGGAATCTACGGTTGGTCAGTGTGTAGGTCTCGCCAGGTTCCAGAACACGCATTTCATGATCAGTTTGATAGGTGGCAGGAGCCCGTACTGGCAACAGCATATTTTCTACAAAGGAATCATTTACATCCCCTGCATCGTTTTTGACTTCCAGAGACCAGCGGATTTCTCCTTGTCCAATCGTGCCACCGACCTCCATCGGTATCTGTATATACTGTCTTTGTCCTGCTCCAACGGTGTATTCGCGACTACCTTCAATACCTTGTAACACACCACCACTTTGCCAACTGAGTGTAATCTGACTGGATTGATCTGTCGTGTTGTATAAAGTTGCCTGGCTCACAAATTGATCACCCGGCAATACAAAGCGTGGTAAGGTAACCTGCAACACGCAAGGCCGTCTTACGGTAAGATGTTCTGCCGTAGCACCTGTAGCCACTTCAGATACAGCCACCGCAACAAACCGTAGTTGCCCATTGAATTCAGGTACGTTCAAGGATACATTTGCCTGACCATTTTCATCTGTCTTCAATACACCCGACCACAACGCTACTGGGTGAATCCAGTTTTCATCTACCGGGGCAGTATCCCGAGCAAGACGACGCGCAATTATATCGCCACCGATTGGTGCCGGTGTAAAATCATAAGCAACTTTGTCATAGTAATGGTTCCAGCGCATGTCTGGTTTTCTAGAACGTTGAAACCAACGATAGGGATTCGGATTGGTATAATCCAGAATTGCATGTATACCCTCATCTACAGCGGCCAGAGTAACTTCACCACGTACTGGATTATTTTGTGAATCTGACACCTGAATTGAAATTTCCAAGGGCTGGCTGGGCAAAGTGGTATCCTCAGGCAAATCTATAAAAGATACCTGCAACTCCCGTTTTGGGTCTTCCAATGGTATATTGATCGCCTGGAAACTGGAATAGGGATAAACAGATGCCGTACCAGGTTCAACTGCATGCGCCATAGTTACACTCGCCCAGACATTCGGATAATGATCCGGACCAACCATAAATTCAACTGTTCCATGACCATCTTTCACATCCGTCAGCAAGGTTTCCAGGAACGATTCGCCCTGGACAAGCACCATGGCTTTTCCATCAAAACCAGATTCAATCTCCAGACGCACAATTTCCCCATGTTTGTACACTGGTTGGTTCAATTGGACTTTAACCAGCTCGCGCACACCTTTGTCTTCTACCTCAACCCGATTCCAGTAGAGATTGAAAGATTGAGAAGCAAATTGTTCCTTGCCATCGGTATGCACACGTACTCGGAATTTACCATAACGTTGACGTAACGTAAAAGATACCTGACCTTCACCATTGGTTAATGGCACCTCCTGCTCTTCAACCCGAACAAAATGCTGCATCCAGCTTGGTTCCTGATATCCCTGAAGCCGTCGCAAGTTGTATTGCCATTGCACTTGCTCCAAAGTAACGGTGACTGTATCCATTACGGCTGGTGTTTCGTCTGCGGCATTGATGGCGACAACTGCGACATCAATTCCATTCTGTTGCGTACTTGCTTTCAGGTTTATGCCCAACAACTCAGGTTCCGGCAAAAGCAGACGTGAAGCACTTGTGGTCACACCACGCCCGCCAACTTCACTGACAGTACCACGTAACACAACTTCTGCGGGGAAACTTAATGGTGGTGAACCTGCGTAACGAAAACTATAAGTAGCCTTGCCCAATTCATCGGTTACTGCGTCACCCAGCGATGTGGTAACAGGTGTGAACTCGGCATGGTTACCAAAATGAAAACCAGGCCATTGTTTGCTCTTGAATTCACCTTGACGCAGAATAAAACCGGCTTCCGTTTTGAGTCCACCTGCGGGTGGACCAAACAGATGTTTTGCCACAACGGTAAAATCATATTCCGCATCAGCAAGCCAAACAGAATCCGCAGTGTCAATTTCCGCACTTACCCGGTTGGGCACAAAATCTTCAAGACTCACCGATTCCGCTTGCAGGTAGTTTTTGGCCCCGGGAACCAGCAATTCAATTTGATACCGCCCGGTGGTATAGGCTTTCTGCGTGACAATCTCCAATCCACCACTACCCCATTGCGAGAGTTCCGTTGCTTCTTCCAGCACAACGACTCCTTGCGGGTTTCGAAACCGTACCAACAAAGGTACGCCTGCCAACGCGTCACCATAATTGGTACGAACAAACCATCGGGCATGGATAGTTTCACCAGGCCGATAAAGGTTGCGGTCTGAGTAGATGAAAGTGTCGTAGGCTTCTGGATCGTATGATGGCATATTGGTTGAAAAATCAGGGTTCTCATCAAAACGTGCCTGCAAATCCAGGAAGGTATAATCGTTATCCGTCTCCACTACCACTACGCGTGGCTGACCAAATGAATTGTCCATTGCACGTAAATGAGCTATTCCCCGCCCATCTGTATTGGCAGTACCCAACACTTGATTCTTATTGGAATATACCGTGACCTTAGCCAGCGACAATGGCTCCAGAGTCAATAGATCATGCGCGAACACCACCAGCTCCTCATCACGCCAATGCGCAAGCAGACCGATTTCAGTCCAGAGCATCAATTTGTTGTTGTTGTAATCACTGTTAGGCCTGATGCCCAAAGCAAAAACACCTTTCATGTCAGCGGGCATAAAATTATCCAGCAATAAGGGTGCTTCTTTTATTTCTTCACCTGTATCAGGAAATTCAATCACATTTTCTGCAATAAAACGAGAAAACTGGTTATTGAAGTAATTACTTGTACGGTCCTGCTGCATCATGTCGAGTGCAAGAACAATATTGTTGGGCAGTAATTGATGTAAACGAACTGTAGCCTTTTCAATATTACGCCCATGCAGCAATAACGGACCAGCCATGCGTTGCGGAAAGTACAGCTTTCCAGGATAGTCAAAATAAGCAGTCTTTACTACAGGTGTTCTGTCAAGTACAATGCGCAATGCGTTTTCTAATAACAGGTTTCCAGCGTTATTTTTTACACCAGTCCCCACATTAAGCCGATACACTGTATCGCCTTGCCAATCAGCAGTTATATAAGCTTCTTGGTAGGAACCTGTCTGGACATCAATATTGGTAACTTCAGGTACTATTTGAAGATTCTCTTTCAAAGATTCAGCATCAACGTCATGGTTCAAATCAAGATTCAAAACCAATGAACCATCCCGAGCGCTTCGCTCCCACCGACGGCTTTGTACGGTCAGTGGTTGAATTTTTGGCTCCAATATAACTTCATACGCATCTTCAAGATATCCACCTTCATTGTCTCGCAAACCATTCCCTACCACGACCCGCAATTCATTGGTAGATTGTGGCAGGCTGTACAGGTAAATTAAAGCTGTATTGCCACTAACTGTCACGTTACATTCAATAGGTGTATCAGAATTATGGGGATACACCTGGATGAATGAATGAATACCCAAATTGCTGACCGGTTTCGAAAATTGCAAGAGTATGCGGTTGTCACGACTGGATTCCTGCTTCCAGACAGCTTCTTCCACAACCATAACCGGGGGTGCTGCTACCACTAAACTGACTGGCCAATGCAGTACTTCTTCCCCTTGAAGTTCTTTTAGTCCGCGTTTAAGTATCACGGTAACTGGCATTGGAGTCTCCGGTGGGATAACAAGTGTCAACCAAGGGCCGTTTACTTGTGACTTTATGTCAATCAAGATTTGGCCTTCAGCATCTTCGACCATGAAATACTGGCTTATATTTTCGGGGGATATTCGACGTGTAAAGTTTATTAAGATTTGATATTCCCCGTTTAATTCTTTTCGAATACTATGTTTATCTGCCGAAAAGCGATATCCAAGAACAGTAAATTTGGTACCATCAGGGTGTAGCTTCCTGCCATCAGTGCTTTGTAAATCGGGGTGTAACTTTATCTGATAAGGAACTGATTCGATATTGATCCCCTCATCAATCCGATAAACCAGTTTATTGCTTTCATGATGAATCTGTCCCGTAAGTGCCGGTTGAATCGTCATCCAACGTGATATATCATTTGCCACATGCTGATCGTTTACTGGCGCAAGGGCAGCATCAAAATATACGACAATCTCACGAGAACTCAGCCCTGATCCCGGCAGCGGGTATACCCCGACTACGCGCAATGCACCAGATTCTGAAGTTGGATTTGGAACCGTGGATTTTGCTGCAGGAGCGATGGAATCCGAAGGACTCTGAGATGCCAATTGGTTTTCAGCATTACTCGGAACTGATGTAGTGGTTCCAAGTGGGACAGCAGGAATTTCTGTTGCTGTCGAATCTGTCCCAATGATTGCTGATCCCAATTCTGTCGTCGCTTCCACCAAAACATCATGACCTCTACCTCCACTGACAAATAAACCAGCAATGAGGAGCAAATAGATGATTATGAAGGTGGTGTGCCTCCAGTTAAAAATCTTGTTTTGAACGGTATTTGTTTTCATGAAATATGCTCTCCTCTTCGTGGCAAAAAGATATCCGTCTGGCAATACTGTCAAAACGAAATCCATCTCGACTTTTGATGACTTTACGATGGACAATTTTTTTAAAGGTACCAGAAAAAATCTATACCTCTATAATATTATAATACAAAATAAATAACAAGGGTTTCATTACATAGCTTTTATTTTATAAGTCATGAGAATGACCTGACCATTGAGGCAATTTGCCCTGCTGATGCACAGAGAAAACTATGCTCTGACTCGAATTCAGAAATGAAAAATGGGATGCAGCAGATTGGAATTCTGCATACATCCCGCATGATTGATATAAAGAGACTGGTTCTTAAACAACTTTCTTACATTTAAATTATATGCTTGTACCGAATGCGTGAAAATCAATCTATGGGAGTCAACTCGACTTTACGAAACTCTATAGGACCACCTTCAGATTGAAAACCAATCGATCCCGCGTGTACCTCAAGCCCTGTAGCCTGATTGACCAATTCACCATTTAAACCAAGGGTTAAGTCTGCTCCATACAGCGCAATTTCATACGTATTCCATTCTCCCGGTGGAAGTTCTGCATCTTTAATTTTACGTATCCCGACAAAGTCACCCAAGGCATGATGGTTTTCGATCTCCGTATAACGTTCCTCGGATTCTGCCAGTTTCGCGCCATAAAATGCCCAGATGTCACCCACATTGCCGTGCATTAGTTGAGCTTCTATACACTTCGTAAGGAACGTGACCGGTTCTTCTGCAATCCGCAACAAAACTCCACTATTACTTGGTTCTGCATCTTCCGGCCAACGCCACTCAATTACCAATTTGTAACTCTCATATGGCGTTTCTGTATAAAGATAGCCAAATGGCTCGCCCACCGTCTTCAGAATCCCATCCTCCACAACCCAGACTCCTTCCACATCAGCATCACCAACATGGTGCACAGTCCAACCGTCCAGTGATTCACCATCAAATAGTTGTATCGGCTCCTGGGTTACTTCTGAATCAGCCATTATGCATGCACTTACAGCGATGCAGATAGCAAAAATACCTACAAACACATTACGCCAAATCATGATTACATTTCCTTTCTCAAAATCGCATTACGATATACGTTTAATACACAACAATTTTTTCTGATCCCCGCCAAGATTTCTAACGACACTCCCCCCAAAATATAGGTTATCTGGGTTCATTACTAAATTTTGGGAATGCCCTACCTTGCATAGTAGCAAATCCGGCAAAAGCTTGCAAAGTATATATATATATGACAGAGGAGCTACGAAAAATTTTTAATCGATAACAGTATTTTTCGTAAATATACAGTTCTATTTACTAATTGACATTAAAATCCATCAGCTGTAAACTTACAAATATTGCATCTTTTTATTTTTAAATTTACATTTAGATACCTATTTATCTATATCTATTTATATGACAATTAATAATAATACATACCGTGAACAGGATTTGTACGCACCAGTTCGTGATTATCTGGTAGCACTTGGGTATTCTGTGCGAGGAGAAGTACAGCATTGTGACTTATGTGCGATTCGAGGTGATGAATTGCTGGTGGTTGAATTGAAGCAACGGCTGAACCTTGAGCTGGTGCTTCAGGGGGTACGCCGTCAGCGGATAACCAATTCGGTATATGTCGCTGTACCTCGAGAAGTAATCGAGCGAATGTCCAGGAAACGTTGGCGCGATATCCGCCATCTCTTGCGGCGTCTTGAGCTCGGGTTATTGCTTGTAATAACCAACGGCAGCGCTCCACGGGTCGAAGTAGGCTTTCATCCAATACCATTTCAAAGGAGAAAGCAATCAAAAGAACGACGCGCTGTAATCCGGGAAACAGAATCTCGAACACAAGACCTTACTCCGGGAGGTAGCACACGCACACGTGTGATGACAGCATACCGGGAGGCTGCATTATATCTTGCCTGCTGCCTGTCACAATTTGGAATACAATCGCCAAAGTCACTTCGAGTAATGGGCAGTAACGAGAAAACTCGTCAAATTCTATATGACAACGTCTATGGCTGGTTTGAGCGTGTCGGCTATGCACAATACAGCCTGAGCAGAAAAGGACAGCAAGCCATTGGCGAGTTCAGCGCCGTCACTTCGAAGATGCTCCAAGAATTGAACTCATTCACTAAGGACTTGTAAGTCTCATTAACAATTTTAATAAATCATCCTTTGACATTAATTAATATTAATCTTTCTCAGCCAGTTCTTGTATCAAGGCGGATGCTTGGCCGCGTGTTTTTAATCGGGCAAGCTGGGCACCATTGGCACCAAGATCCCGTAGATATTCCATCTGGGCTGCTGTAGGTTGCAGGTGCATCTCTTCGATTAACTGTGTAGCATCTTCTTTCGTATGCACCTGTTCCAATTGTGTCTGGGTAGCACCCAGACGAGCCAGATAACTGATTTGTTTATCGGTTGCAGGTTCAGACATACGCTTGGCACTGATTATTTGCCGAATTCTTGCTGAGGCTTTTTCCCTGTCCAGCCCAGCCATCTCATCGGGCGACACCCCGAGTTCTGCCAGCAAATCGCATTGTCGCTGCGACATACCTGGAGTTCCCGCATCTGACGGCAATTCACCCTCAACGATGCTGGCATACTGAGGGACAGTCATATCTGCGTTTCCGATGAGTGCAATGCGCCCTTGGCACTTGTTGCACCGGCCTTTCATACCCAGGTAGGCAGGTGGAATTTGTAATTCATGGTTGCAATGAGGGCAAATAAACAACAGATTCACGATGCGTTTACTTAGCCTCCAATTTTGAGAATCGAATGATGTAGTGCCCGGGTTCCAGTGCCGTTTCCGTGGGGCTGTCCGGCTCCCAGAAATTTACCCACATCGGGTTATAGCTCGGTTCGTACTCCAAGTGCGCGAACTGGGTGAATTGCATGCCATCCGGAGCTTTCACAGTCGCCCGGCTATTGGCCGGGATTGTCAGTTCCAGTTCGAAATGTTCCCCACTTCCATAGTTATTGTCCCGCCAGGCGCTGCGAATAGTTCCCTGTAAGGTCTCCACCTCGGCCTTTACCGAAGTCAGGTCCCCGACAAATTGCGGGGCGATAATGATGCTGCGGAAGCCAGGCTCTTCGGGATCATGGCGGATGCCCGCCAGCGCTTGGAAGAACCAGGCATTGATGTCGCCAAACATCACGTGGTTACGCGACATCGTACCGTCCCAGTTTTCCCAGAGGGTTGTCGCACCCTGCTCCAGCCAGTGTCCCCAGCTCGGATAGGTCGTCCGGGTTGCTATGGTATAGGCCAGTTCTGCTTGACCATTGTCTGTCAGGGCATGCAGCAAGTACTTTGTGCCCAGGATGCCACAGTCCAAATGCCCTTCTCGCTCATGCACACGGTCTATCAACACTTGCATAATATCATCTATGAGATCGTCGGGTGCCAGTCCCTGATACAAGGCTGTACTTTGCGCTGTCTGAGAACCATTGCTCACAATACCTGTTGATTCATCCAAGAAATGTATGCTAAATGCATCTCGAATTTCTTCGGCCAATGCTGCATACTGCGCCGCGTCCTCCGGCTTATCGAGTAAACGTGCTGCCGCAGCAACAATTTGCGCATCCACATAATAATAGGCAGTCGAAGTAACATTGCGCGGTGTTTGCGTATCTGCCGGCACCCAGTCTCCCAATCCTAAATCAACGATATGATCAACAGCCCTGTCTGTAAGATAATCGACATAACGCTTCATGCCGTCATAATTTTCTTCCAGAACCCGGATGTCGCCATGATGTTGATAGAGGTACCACGGAATTAAGAGATAAGCACTATCCCAGGCTGGGCCAATACCATACCCCCAACCGCTCGTAGGTACAATCCCGGGAAACTCTCCATTTGCCCGTTGTTCATCCTTAAAATCATCCATCCATCGGGTATACGCCGCAGCAGAATGGTAATTATACAAGCCCTGGTTGGCAGCCAGGTGCGCGTCACCAGTCCAGCCATTTTTTTCGCGCTGTGGGCAGTCCAGTGGATAGCCCATAAAATTGCTGATATAGGCCCAACGTGTTGCTTCGTGAATCTGGTTCAATAGTGGATTGGAGCATTCAAAGCTACCAGCAGACTTAAAGTCTGTGTGTACCACTTCTGCAGTCAAAGTATCCAGCGTAGGTGTACCTGGGTATCCTTCCATCTGCACATATTGAAAACCATAATAGGTGAAGCGAGGCCGCCATGTCTCCATTCCTTCGCCATGCAAGGTATAAATGGATGTGGCAAAATCACCAGAGTAAACATAAATGTCGTTGTGTTCATCCACCAGGCCATCATCACCGAGCCGTTCACAATGATGCATACGTATTGTCGTACCTGCAGGACCTTCAACTTGCAGCACAGTCCATCCTGCCATGTTTTGTCCGAAGTCAAAAACAAAAACACCCGGCTTAGGTTCTGTTATAGAATTGGGCTTGATTGACATGGCAACTCGAATTGGCTCACTTCGTTTTCCCCGTAGTTCGCCTTCAGGCGCTGGTACAGTTGCAGCCAATTTCCAGTTGGTATCATCAAATCCAGTCTGGTCCCATCCCGGCTGCTCAAGACGTGCATCGTATATTTCACCGACGCGAATATTGTCATAAACAACAGGGCCAGGTGAAGTTTTCCAGCTTTCATCGCTTGTGATGGTCATCGATTCACCATCAGCAAAATGAATGCGGGTCTCCATCAGAAACTTGGGTGCGTCCCGCCAGGGAGCAAATTCAAAATCCCATTCGGAGTAGGCATGCATATCATACCAACCATGCCCCAGCATCACACCAAGCGCATGTTCACCCATGCTTAAAAGTGAGGTGATGTCATACGAACTATACAGTACCCGCTTGTCATATCGTGTAAAAGCCGGTTCAAGCACCCGGTCGCCTACTTTTTCTCCATTCAGGCGCAGTTCATAAAAACCCAGGCCAGCGATGTGTACCGTAGCTTCAACTACTTCCCGGTCAAGATTAAACTGTTTACGGTATAGCGGACTTGGTTCATATTGGGTGGTGTCAGCAGGCTCGGTGTAGGGTACACCCCAGGGTTGCATACCAACCTCCCCTTTTATGCGAGCCTGGGGCCAGTTACTGTCATCAAAACCTATTGAATTCCAGCCACCCGCACCACGAGGGGAAACCCGCCAACTTGAATCCGAATCCAAACGCAAAGAAGTACCATCCGCGCAGTCTACGATAATACGGGCAACCAAGGCACCCGGTGTATTTACATCATCATTCACTGCGTGTACTGCAACGACATTCTGTCCCGGCTTTAATATGTTGGCGATATCATAAGCGCGTGCCCGGTTCCAGCGTTGGTCTTTACCCGCTTTCTGCTCATTAACAAAAACGGTATACCGATCATCGACTGTAAGAAGCACTCTCGCACGCAGAATCTCCGCATCGGGAAGTTCAAAACTGCGTCGAAAGAACCTGGTATCACTTCCTGTACGCTGCTCTGTCTCTGCATCAGAAAACCAAATCCAGGACAATCCATCGAGCAGATACTCTTCACGGGTTTCTCTGGGTGGTGTTTCAGGTCTTGTCATGCCAATCCAGGTACCAGACCAGTCTGCTGTTTCTAATAAACCCATGGTAAAAAAGGCTGATTCACTCCAAGGCGACACTTCATCTTTCTGATTCCAATATCGAACCTGCCAAAATACCCGTTGGTTGCTTTTCAGTGGTATGCCAGCATATTCGATATGGGCATTAATATTGGAATCCACCTTGCCAGAGTCCCAAAGATCAGCCTGCTCATTAGCTAATAATTCAGGATTTGATGCCACTATTATCTGGTATGCGTTTTGATGGGTACCATGGCCTTCAAGGGGCACAATCCAACTGAAACGTGGCTGGATAATGTCCAAGCCCATAGGGTTATCCAGGTATTCAACACGCAAATGCCCCGGACCAGTAGCTGTCATTGAAGTAACCAACAAAACTATAGTAAACATCGCATTTGTTACCGGGAAAAACATAATTAGCTCCACAAAAAGTCAAAAGAACATCAAAATTGAGATAAAATTTACAAGGGCTTCAAAGTCAGATACTATGACAACAATTTTACCAAATTGCAAACCAAACTTGAAATTCAAACTCTTGTATCAGTACAATATATTTTTATTAATTTCATAATTTGCTTCTTTATTATAGCATTAATTTTTTTACCTATTACAACAATGAAATAATCTTTTCATAATCGCACATAACTTGCCAAACAGTTTTATTTTTATTGAATAGCGTTTTATATAAATAATCTATCTTTATTTTATTTAACTTTTAGGGTATTTCAACTAAGGGTATAAAAAATACGAGGAAGTGATTGTATGTTCATAACCAGTGCTAACTACAATTATTATATAACAATTCTTATACTAGCTGGCAGTTTTTTTTGCATACTTCCATTACAAGCGGAGGATGATGTTTTATCAATATTGAGTTCAAATGGTAGTTCCTTATTTATCAATTCACAGACTACCATTATTATTGATGGACATGTTGATTCTAGGACATCATATAACTATAGTTGGTACGCTTCTGCAGGTACTATTGATTCCAACGGTATTAGTGCTGTTTATACTGCACCAGGTTATCCCGAAAGAGTATTTGTCACCGTCATTATTTCTAGTGAGTTTGAATTGGTTAATGTACTGACTATTCCTTTGCAAGTCTATAAACAATATGTGATATTTAAAGCTGATGATGTATCTGCAGATATTAAAATAAATGATCCTCAAGTACCAGCCTTTTGGGCCAAATATTTTGATTACATGAAGAATGAAGCGCAATGTAAAACTTCAGCCGGAATTATTGGACAACGTGTTGAGAATGCTTCTAATGCTTTCTTTAATTATATCAGGAATTTGCATGAGGGCTCATATGTAGAATTCTGGAACCATGGATACGATCATGGTCAATATGCAAAAAACTTGTCTATTCCAGATACTTACTATGACAATAACGGCATATTGCATAATGATATTTTTGATTTGTTAAAAATAGATAAATCTTTGTATGAATTTCAAGGTACTGACTATGAATTTCAATATACACATATGGAAACAACCCAAAATATCCTTAAAAACAGAGCCGGAATTACATTGAAATCCTTTGGAGCTCCATTTAACAAGATCGACTTGACTACTGCATACGTTATTCGTGATCTTGACGATATGAATGTATGGCTATTTGGAAGAAGCGGTTCCAGTAAAATGGTGTTGGCACGAAATGCCGGCGAAATTGAATATTATTTCAACAATGGCGCAATGCCCAGTTTTCAGACTTTATTAAATTCCC
The DNA here is from genome assembly GCA_964537975.1 of uncultured Nitrospirales bacterium. Lineage (GTDB taxonomy): Bacteria > Hydrogenedentota > Hydrogenedentia > Hydrogenedentales > SCBR16-9 > SCBR16-9. Next base: position 21,650 of record CAZIDP010000005.1, read on the forward strand.
ACAACACCGGAAGAGAATATGCAGTATTACAACTTCACCCGAACTCAGGGCATTATAGGTATCATTTCAATGAGCTGCACAAAATTGTAAATTACTTAAAACAACTTGAAAGCACATTCATACATCCCAATGAGTTTTACGAGTTAAAAACGTTCGGTTTTTTACCTATGGAACCTTGGTATGATTTTGTAGACCCTGCTCTCGAAGCAGCAATCTTTGCATCAGAATGTATGTTATATAATAATTTAAATGTTGGTAAATCTTCTTCACAAGAGCTGCTATATTCACCAATCATGAATCAAAAAATTAAAAGACTGGACGGTATTCAAAAACTGTCTAAATTAAAAGAGGTACATCTACAAAACAACGATATTTCTAATTTCACCGCCATCACTAATCTGAAACATCTGGAATTTCTAAATATTTCCAACAATCCAATTACTAACACAAATTTTTTGAGGAACATCTTGTCACTGGATACGTTATATATGAACAATATGCCTCATTATACTAAAAATATGATACCAGTTACACCTATCCGAAATATTCAGATACAGCATAACAACATATCTGATTTCACCGGATTCTCAAAAGTAGGACCACTGGACTATTTTGATGTCAGTAACAACATGATTTCATCGATAGATACTTTACTGGATGATGTTGCACTTAATACTAATGCAACAATCGACTTGACAGAAAATCCATTAGATGTTTATGCGGTATGTCGTGATATTCCACGTCTGGAACAAGCTGGTTATACTGTAATTTTCAATCAGGAATGTGATCCAAACCCTGATATTGATTACGATGATGATGGCCTTACATACGCTGAAGAAATATATTGGGGAACGGATCCTTTTAATCCAGATACTTCCGGTAATGGAATTCCTGATGGATGGCTGGTAAGTTATGGAATTGATCCTCTCGATTATGATGTAGCTTTTATTGACTTAGATGGCGATGGATATACTGTTTATGAAGAATACCAGGCAGGCACTGATCCTACAGACCCAAATGATAATCCTTATGTCCATATGATTGTAGTTAATCACACATTACTTTTTTTAGCAATTTTATCAACATTACTGATCGGATATCATCGGTGTAAAAAAAGTGGCCATTTATATGATCAAGTCAATTGATCCCGAAAATACTGATATATCCCACCAAATGCACCATTACTCAATATCAATATGACATCACCAGATTCCAATGTGCCAAGTATATGGTTAGCCAATAGTAGAGGATCGTCTGCAAAGATTCCAGTACATCCACTCTCTGCCAAACGGACTAGCAATTGTTCACGATCTAAACGCAACTCTTCCGGAATAAGATGTGGACGATTGATCGGCCCCAACAACACTTCATCTGCTCTGGAAAATGCCTCTTCCAGCTCCTGTTGAAACTGGTTGGTCGTCGTGGTGTTAGATCGTGGCTCAAACAGAACCCGAAGCCTGGCCTCTGGCCAACGTAACTTTGCCGCTACAATAGTTTCGCGAATGGCTGTCGGGTGGTGCGCGAAGTCATCAATAAACACAGCACCTTTGGCCTCAAGGAAAACTTCCATCCGGCGTTTTACTCCAGAGAATGAAGCTAGTCCAGCCAGTATATTCTCTTTACCTATTCCCAAAATATCCGATACCGCAATAACTGCCAAGGCATTTGAAACATTGTGGTGTCCATAAAAAGGCCCTTCTGCCACCCCCCAGAATTCACCTGAATGAAGTACAACAAATTTTCCTGGGTTGGATTCATGGTATAATTTGGCACACCAGGTAGCGGACTCAGAAAACCCATAACATATCGTCTGGCATGGTGCATGGGGTACCAGGTTTGCAGCCCGATTGTCAGCACAGTACACCAACCAACCCTCACGGGGAATCTGCCGCAGCATGCGTTGAAACGCCAAATCGATTTCATCCAAATCCCGGTAAATATCAGCGTGATCGAACTCTATTGAAGTCACCACAGCGATTGCTGGAAGGTAGTGAAAAAACTTGGCCCGTTTGTCAAAGAAGGCAGTGTCATATTCATCGCCCTCTACCAAAAATGGAGCGTCGGATCGACCCAGCCGCGCTGAATGATCAAAGCCTTTAGGTTGCCCACCAATAAAAAAACCTGGTTCCAGACCACTCTCATCAAGTACATGTGCTGCCAACGCTGTGGTTGTCGTTTTTCCATGGGTTCCAGTGAATACTACCGACCTGCGCGATTGCAATACGTTACGCTTCAACCATTCAGGCAAGCTCAGATACGGAATTCGGCGACTTAGCACTGCCTCAACTTCCAGGTTCCCACGGCTTAACGCATTACCAATGATTACCCAGTCCGGATTCCAATCCAGATTTTCTGCGGCATAACCCGAATACAAAGGCACACCCATCGCTTTTACCATTTCAGAGGTAGGTGGATACAATGGATTATCACTGCCCCGAACTTCCCATCCAAGTGCTAAAGCCAACCTGGCTCCCGCGACCATGGCTGTTCCACCTATGCCGGAAAAATGAATGCGCAAAGGACGAGACAAAGAATTACTATGCACGTTGCCTGACTCCAGTAGTAATTAGAATTTTAATAATAAAATACAGAATGGAAGATAAGTACCCCTACCGATAAATGATGCCCCATTATGACACGATTGTATATGTAATTCTAAAGTTGATTTTTATGATTATATTTTGCATGATAATGCCACGAGATTGGTTAAACTTGGAGGACAACTAATGTTAACACCGGAACAAGTGCAAAGTTTTAAATCAGAGGGCTACCTTGTAGGACCGCAAGTGTATGGGGATGATGAAACGGATCAATTATTAACACGCATGTATGAAATTCTTGAGGGCAAACGTTCAGGTGCGGAAAGCAATCGAAACATGCTGGAAGAAAAATCTAAGCGTGTAGTACATCAAATTGTAAATACCTGGGAAGCCGATGAATTATTCCGTAACCACCTTTACAATGAAATTCTATGCAATTGCATGGCACAGCTCATGGAAACCGATGTTGTAAGAGTCTGGCATGATCAGATTCAATACAAACCAGCGCGTATTGGTGGACCAACCAACTGGCATCAAGATCATCCCTACTGGCCGATCATACAACCACCTGAATTGATTTCAGCCTGGCTTGCACTGGAAGATGCCACCATCGAAAATGGGTGCATGTGGATGGTCCCCAAGAGTCACACTTGGGGAACTTATCTGAGTGGGACCATACCTGCTGACGATGAAACCTTTGATCCTGTTCCGGACCAGAGCCTGTTACCAGAAAATGCGCAAATCATCAAAGTGCCCTGTGAAGTAAAAAAAGGACAGGTCATGTTTCATCATTGTCTCACCTGGCATGGTAGTCCTTGTAACAACTCAGACAAAGGTCGGCCTGCAATAGCGGTTCATTATATGCCGGGATATACCCGTTATGAGCCGCAAGGTAGTCATATAATGCAACATCGGGTCACGGTAGAGCCGGGTGAAATTCTACAAGGAGAACATTTCCCAACAGTATGGGACAACGGACCCGTTTTTAATGTAACGGTATGATTTTTAGGTAAATTGCTGATATAAAAAACCAGTGGTATTAAAATTACTATAGCGGGAATGCCACACACGTCATTGGACATTCCCGCTTTTTGTTACCTCGATTACTGAGTCTGAAGACTTCATGACCTTTTTAAAAATCTTTCAGGTCATCCTCATCCAAGGGTATAACCTCAGAAGTTTTTTTGTGAACACCCATACCTGGTGCAACCAGCGTTTTCTGGGATCGGGTCTTATAGCCCTTCCCCCCAGTAACACGGTTAACTTCTGTTTGGCGTTGATGCTGTCTCGTTAGACGCCCCATACCACCTCTGTTATTATGAACACCTTGAGAACCATTGCCAAATTCTCCATGATGCGTTTTACTCTGACCTTCCACAAGCCTGATCAGTACAGTTACCATCTCGCGCATCTGTTCTGACTGTGCAGAAAGCTCTTCACTGGCCGCGGCAGCTTCTTCTGAATTGGCAGCATTGCTCTGTGTCACCTGATCCATCTGATTGACTGCTGTATTGATTTGCCCGAGCCCTTGAGCCTGTTCTTTTACCGCAGCAGATACCTCGGCAATAAATTGAGCGACCTTGTCGGCAGCACTCACGATATCAGTAAGGATTGCGTTTACTTCATTGGAAACTTCTACGCCTTCAATGACATGCTTCTGACTTCCTTCTATCAGGGTCGAGGTATTCTTCGCTGCATCGGCACTGCGTTGGGCCAGACTTCTGACTTCTTCTGCTACCACGGCAAATCCCTTACCCGCCTCCCCTGCTCTAGCAGCTTCAACCGCAGCATTCAATGCCAATAGATTGGTCTGGAATGCAATTTCGTCGATGGTTCGGATAATCCGCGCAGTATCATCAGAGGAGCGTTTAATAGCATCGATTGATTTCAACATCCGCTCCATGGCAGTTTGGCCCTGGTCGGCATGGTTTCTTGCCTGGATAGCCAAATGATTGGCCTGGTCCGCATTTTCTGCATTCTGATGGGTCATGGAGGTAAGCTCTTCCAATGAAGCTGAGGTTTCTTCCAGACTGGAAGCCTGTTCACTGGCCCCTTCTGCCATCTGGGTGCTGGACTGGGCGACTTCTCCAGATGCGGATGCGACTTGGTTGGCTCCATTAGTTAAATCGCTTACTATTTGTTTCAATACACGCGTAATACTACTTGTTATACCAAATGCTAAAATCAGATTTACAACAACTGCCAGCGAAATCCCTACAAGGATACCAATCCAGGCATTGCGAACGACCGTTTCGATCTGATGCCCAGCTTCCTCTCCATACGCTCCATTCCATGCCATAACCTCACCAGTCAAATTGGTTAGTTGACTTGATACTTCATACAGCACATCAATTTGTTCTCTGGCTTCATCTTTTTTGCCACTCATGCTAAGTTTTAGGGCGGCATCTCGACGGACAGCCCAGTTTTGATATGCTTGTTGCATACTGCCAAATAGAATTCGGTCCTCAGTAATTTGAATAGTCGATTCGTATGACTTTGCATCGTCACTAAAACGTGTAACGTATTGTTCCAGTTCTTCTTCATAATGGGAGGCAGATGAATCGTCCACTGATAAAATGTGCATCAGCAATATAGCAAACTCTTGTCGCGCCCATGCGTCCAGTTCACCACTTAATGCGGCACCAGGCAGGCAATCATCGGCAATAACTTCAACTAAATTATTAATCTGATTGATACGCGTTAAAGCAAACATACCCAGTAATCCGCTGATCAGAATTGCTATGCTGTACCCTAAAATAATCTTGGTGCTTAATTTTGTGTTTTTTAACAAATAATTTCTCCTTGCTTGTGTGGTATAGACTTTTCTGCAATATACACTTTTATACTAATTTTACTATTATAAGAGTTAACTGTTTTTGTCAATAAAATTTGATTGATCCATCTTTAACTAATCAAACCGCAAGAAATTTATCTGTATCTGCTCACAACAAGTTATAAATTATAGAAAAATCAAGATTTTGAGCAGAGATTGAAATCTTTACCGAGTCCTGAAGGAAGGGAGGTACATCTCGATAATCATTACACTGGAATTCTTGCATAATTGCTCATCTTTCATTGATGGCTTAACAACTTAAAATTGAGTGTATTGAAGTAATCAAGGAAACCCTGTGAACGACAGCAAATATTTATTATGATAAATATATTTTTTATAATTTTTCTCATATATTACCGTATTTACCGCAAATTATTCTTGATTTCTTATTAATTTTACATATTTTTTATAATAAAGTCAAATCTGGACTCAATTTATTTCATTTATAAGATTACTATATTATAAAATTATGAATAATAAACAAATTGACTTAAAAGCATATATGCTAACTTTTGCATGCATTTCGCACCTGTTGTACAATGAATTCCTGGCCGCGGTAATTGGTGGAATTATCAAACTGCGGGATACTCCATCGCATAGATAAATTGTTGGGACTTCCTTCAATTTCAGGTGGATGGATGCATCTGATTCCAGGTTCACAATGCGACGGACCTGTCGTGCTTTTCAAATAGTGTAATTGGTAGATATGTGACGCTGAAATAAAAACACGTATAACCATATAATTGTTTATGATTTGTAAAAATTACTGATCAACAATTTCTAATAGGCAACTTCTGATCAACTTTGGAGATTTTAAAAATGCGCTTTATAATCGTATTGACATGCTTGTTGGGAACAGTCCAGCTATCATTGTCTGCCGAAGATACGGATTCAACCAATACCTTTACACTCTGGCAGTTACCCGAACAAACCCCAAGTCAAATGATGTCTTATGTCATCCAAACTGCCAATGGTAAGGTAATCGTGATTGACGGTGGTACAAAAGGCGATGCACCCTATCTAAAGGGTTTTCTGGCTGCTTTAGGTAACAAAGTAGAATTATGGATCATCAGCCATATGCACCTTGACCATGTTGATGCCCTTAATGAGCTCTTGACGATGAAGGATGCCCCAGAAGTCAAAGAAATTTATACAACATTGCCGGAGATGAGCTGGCTTGAAACACATTGCAATATCGGCACTCCCGGAATGCGTGCTCCTGATTCACTGTCTGGTTTGCTCGAAGGCGCAAATAAAAAAAATATTCCGATACGTGATGCCACAATGGGAGAAGAATTTAACATTGATGGAATTCACTTCAAAGTTTTTGGAATCATAAATCCAGAAATAACGAGCAATGCTGTGAATAATTCCAGTTTGGTTTGGCGGATGTGGGATGATCACAAATCGGTATTGTTTACTGGGGACATCGGTGTTGAAGCCGGAAACAAAATACTGGCTGGATCATATCGAGAAGCGTTGCCCAGTGACTATGTTCAAATGGCTCATCATGGACAAACTGGTGCATCAGAAGAATTTTATACTGTAGTCAATCCACAGTATTGCCTCTGGCCGACACCAAGCTGGCTTTGGGACAATAATAATGGTGGTGGAAAAGACTCCGGCCCCTGGAAAACGCTGGAAGTTCGCGCCTGGATGAACAAGCTGGATATCAAGGAACATTATGTCAGTAAAGATGGACTTCATAAAATCAAATAAAGTACTCAATATCAAATCGAATGGCAAAAATTAATATATAATATCTGTACCAGCACAACTTTTTTTTAGTCCTAAAATCACAACTTATCTTATGGGACAGATAGCTGTGTGTTTCGTAATCTTATAAACACAACAAGACAATATTGGAATAATGTCAATAGTTTTCGGCATAATGCGTGTACTTCTTGAGGCCAAGACTGTCAAGTAGCTATGTATTTTATGTAAATGAAGGTGCGGTCGTTTCGTTATATATTTAAAATTGGACAGGATATTACAATCCAGGTTAAGTAATATTTACATAATCAAAATTATATAAGGAGTACCGGTATGGGCGATGATGTAGTTGCCAGCCAATTGGCCAATATTGACGTCGTCATTGTTGTGATATACATGATAGGTGTACTGATTCTGGGTACTTTTTTTGCCCGATACATCAAATCAGCCGGTGACTTTTTTCTCGCGGGACGCGCCCTGCCCTTCTGGGCAATTGGCATGTCGGTTGTCGTAAGCGATATTGGCGCGATTGATTTTATGGCAACTTCTGGTGCTGGCTATACATACGGTATTGCTGCCGCAAACTTTGACTGGATAGGCTCGATGCCTGCCATGGCTTTTGCGGCGTTTATCTTTATCCCATATTATTGGCGCGCCGGTGTGTTCACCATACCAGAATTTTTAGGACGCAGATACAATGCGGCGGTCCAGATTATCCATGCCACCATATGGGGTATCTTCCTGATCACCATGCTGGCTGTTATGTTGTGGATGACTGCTACCATGCTGCACACCGTGCTCGGCTGGGACCGCAACTTCTGTATCATCCTTATTGCGACAATTACTGGTATATATACCATTTCCGGGGGGCTTTCTGCGGTAGTCATGACAGATGTTGTGCAAATGATCGTCATGTTCATCGGTGGCGCTGCCCTGGTATTACTGAGTCTTCATGAAGTTGGGGGATGGAGCTCCCTGCAAGAAACCGTTACGGCAATGCCTGGCCGTGAAGACCATTTTACTTTATTGTTACCACATGACTCCTCAACTCCATACCCCTGGACCGGCATCGTCTTCGGCCTTGGAATCGTAATGGCAACCGGATACATGGCAGGTAATCAGGCGGTTGTACAACGTACTCTCGGAGCTCGGTCGGAATGGGATGCCAAGGGAGGCATGCTGTTCGCGGGTTTCCTCAAGGTGTTTATTCCATTGCTGGTTGTTGTACCGGGACTTTGTGCTGTGGCACTGTACCCTGACTTGTCGAGTGGTGACAAAGCAGTTCCAATCATGATTCGAGAAATACTACCTCCTGGACTTCGAGGATTGATGTTTGCCGCACTCTTTGCCGCATTGATGTCCAGTGTTGATTCTTATTTGAATTCCGCGACGACCATCTGGACCAATGATTTGTATGGACGTGCCTATGGTTGGATTACTGGACGAAACCTGAGTCCAATACATGCACTCAGGACAGGACGTATTGTTACCTTCATGTTCATTATCCTGGCAGCTATGACTGCGCCATTGCTGGCCAATCAGGAAGCGATGTACAACTTCATACAAACCTCTCTCTCCATGTTCCAAGGGCCAGTGTTTGCAATTTTACTTCTGGGCATTTTGTGGCGACGCGCAACACAATGGGGCGGATTGGCCGGACTGGTGTTGGGTGTATCTTTTACCACCATACTGCACAACACCAGTGGCGTGTTTCCTTCTGACGACCCATTTCTCTTCGTTGCCTGGTGGTCATTTGTTTTCACAATCATAGTGACCGTTGTTGTCAGCCTGGTTACACCACAGGACCCCGATGAAAAAGTTCGCGGGTTAATTTTTGGTCAGGTAATGAAAGATGGTGTTGTACAACGGGTTTTGCGGGAAAGGAGTGAGTAATGGGATTCATAAGCCGAATATCTGCCGCAATTGATGCAACCTTCAGCAGCTTTTTCCAACGCGTCTTTCATCCAATGAATGATTTGTTGCTGGGTATTGGTGAGATATGGTGGACTGTTTGTGCAGTCCTGCTTTTTTGTGGAGCCATTGGATGGGTTTGGACTTTGCGTAAGGAGTACGTGAATTTAGATGCTCCTCACAAAGGAATTTTGTATGATTTGCGCATATGGACTATAATTTCCATGCTACCACACATTTTAATTTACATTATCTTCTGAAATTTGCGTGTGGAAATGTAACAGGGTGAAGAGGATTAAGTATATGACACTCGACAACCAAAAACAGGCACGTGATCACAACAACCGCGACGCAGAAACACTGAAAATGCTGGGAATTTTTATGGGAGTTTTATCGCTTCCCGTCTTAATTGCCACTTTTTGGGCAGGTATGCTTTTTGCCATGGGAATCAATTTTATCAGTGGATTGATTCTACTTGGTGTAGGGGTGGGCTTCTGGCTGCGTGGCAAGCGCCTTACCCATTAAATTGGTGGTAAATTGCGATGAAATCATGTGTGAGTACCTCTTGCCGGTTGTTGCAGAAGCAAGAGCCTGGGAATTACTAACTACACCAAAATACCCGAGACTGGCTTGGTTCTGGAATGCTATTCGACTGCATGACCAATATCATGCCAAACAATACTTGAAAATCGAAACGGTGTGGATGCCTTTTCACAGAATTACATTTCAAACTGAGGGACAAGAAAAAGGAAAAGTCAGTTCGCTTGATACCACAGTAGATGCCTGGTCGGGTGCCTTCGCAATTGTTTCATTTGAGAGTGAACTGTATCCTGGTTTCCCATCAGGAGAATATTTCCCACCACGTTTAGATGAAAACGAGGCCTGCGATATCGCCTACAAGCAATTTCTTCATACTGTTATGCATCAACGTAGTAGAGGGAAAAAACCGCTCCCAAAGCACATTCATGATGTTTCATTGTTGTATTGGCCTTTTTGGGTATTGTATGTTCAACGAAAACGCATGCTGGATATCCGGCTGTTGGATGCTGTTACAGCACAACCAGGTGGGAATCGCACCAAAGTCGGTATTTTACAAGCATTCACAGATGCCCAATCCACAGTCAAATAATTAATACTTGTAGTTTAAAATTTTATTCATGCACCTGTTTGCGCCAGTTCTAGCAAAACACACGCAAACCAATGGGAGCGTTGGCTATGATAGAAGTCATGGAAAACACAAATGGAAAATGTGTGGCATTACGAGTGAGCGGCAAGATTACCAGAGAAGATTACATTGGTATAATTCCGCAATTGGAACGTACCATTGATATCTGGAATGGGATAAACCTGCTCATAAAAATTGAACAGGTTGAAGGCATCGCAATGGGTGCGGTATGGGAAGATGCACAATTCAATTTAAAATATTTCCGTGAAGTACATCGGGCAGCGCTGGTAGGCGATCAGGAGTGGTTGAACTGGGTGGTGAAAATATCACAGTTATTTGTACACGAAGCCGCACAATTGTACAGCTCTGACCAGTTTGAAGTTGCGTGGAAATGGATAAAAGAAGGCGAAGACAATATTGATTCGCTTAACAGCACCAAAGATTGAATGGCAATAAAGTTTTTGATGGCCAGTTTATAATTGTCTACCACAGTAACTGGGGTACGTCTTATTATGGCGGAGAGGGAGGGATTCGAACCCTCGGTACACTTCCGCGTACAACGCCTTAGCAGGGCGCCACCTTCAGCCACTCGGTCACCTCTCCAGACCAGGGCACACTGTAGCATGAAATAAAGGGATTTTGCAAGCTTGTCACCCGGCATCAACAATGATAAAATGCCATAAACGAACTACTGCTTAATACAAATAGAACGGAGATACTGAAGTGATAAATTTTGAATCACTCCCAGCCAACATCTTAACACCGCTTACTCCCTTGTTCGATCGTATATCACCAGACACTGCCATGGAGCAACTTGTCGTCACACAAGGTGCAGATGAAGAAATATGTGAATTGGTAGAAAATATTATTACAGAAAACACTATCTTTTTAAAATTCGCCCCGCTAAAAGCCGGTTTATGGTTGTATGTGGATGAGCTCGATCGAAGCCATCAAGTCAGCCAGGGTATAGATGATTCAACCGGTTCGTTTTGGCATGGCATCATGCACCGGAGGGAAGGTGATTTTTCAAATAGTCATTACTGGTTCCGGCGTGCAGGTTTTCATCCCGTTATCGAACAAATCCCCGAATATGAGCCACATGAATTCATTGATGCCGTAGCAGAAGGACGCAATGGAAACCGCAATGCACTACGTGACTTGCAGCGTTCCGAGTGGATCACACTCTTTTCCTGGTGTGCTAATATTGCCAGCAAGTAAGCACGACACCGTACTTTCACTATTTCTACTTTATGCGCTTTTATTGTTTCGGTAAATACAGGGCTCGTTAAGAAAGTAGTATACACTTAAAGATGTATCTGGAATGAATCTTTTATGTTATTTGTCTTATTATATAGGATAAAATGTCAGTCACAACTTCATTGTTCAACAAAGAACAACATTTCATATTTTTAAGATCGCATTGCTTACGGTATACCACCAGGCAGCAGTGTGAACAGGAGATAACATAATGGCAGCATGGTTTTCCAAAGTATTCAAGCCAAAAGGAGCGGAAGCGCCCCCAATAGCCACGGGTGTTAATCCTCCAATGCCGGATTGGGCAATAGACGATGACGAAGAGGACGAGCTCGTTCCGCGTCAAATAATAAATCCTCCTATACTCGTAGATGAAGAAGAGATGAGTGGCTGGAGTGAAGACATACGTATCAAGGCAAAATTAAGCAATATAGAAAGTGCTTGCGTGTTCATGGTAGACCGCCCAATTCTGGACGGATTTTCATTCTGGTGCCCCGATAAAGATTTTGCATATGGCAGTTCGCCGTTGGCAGCAGCAATATTTGATGTTGGCGGTGTAGGCTCCGTTTTATTACATAACATGACGGTTACAGTGACAGGAGATGGCAGCGGAGTACACACCTGGGAAGAAGGTGCCCGCCTGATTGGTGCTGTGATCCGTGAGTTTTTACAATCAGGCAAACCGGTGGTTCAACCGGAAGTATTGGCCAATATCCCCCCGGAAGAAGAAATCGCAAGACGAATACAGAAGGTTATTGATGAAGAGATAAACCCGGGCATCGCTTCTCACTCGGGGGTTATCACCCTAAATCGTGTAGAAGGCAATACCGTGTTCATCACTATGGGAGGCGGTTGCCAAGGCTGTGCAGCTTCAACAATCACATTACGGCAAGGTATTCATCAGGCCTTCCGCACCCATGTACCTGAAGTGGGAGGCATTCTGGATGAAACAGACCACAGTGCTGGAATGAATCCCTTTTTCAAAGAATTACCTGCAGGAATGAGAGGTTAAAATGCCCAGACTTGAAACATTTTCTTTAACCATAAAAACTGGCACCCAAGGTCGTAAAGACATACCAAAATATAGTATTAATGGCTTTCCCCTGGATTTCGATGAAATTGAAGGTGAGGCCGAGCCAGGAAAAGTTCTCAAAGTGACAGGCCATCCCGAAAGTTTTCCACATACCTTGACACTTTCTGGTCCGGATGAAGGAATATGGGAGATTGAAGAAGTTAATGCAGAATATTTTTGCAGCAATGAACCATCCTATAAAATAAGAATGGGAGCTGTAACTCTGGATGATCATTCAGACCTGAACATATGGCAGGAACGTCCCCCTGAAGTATTTGAGGTTTAGTATTCATTTTACAATGTAATTAACATATTACATGTAAAAATACCAATTGGCTGAGTGCTAATCATCTTGAAAATCGATCAGCACTCCCTTGGGAGTCCCAAAAAATGCAAGAAACTTATGCAGAATTAGCAACCAAAACATGTATACCGTGTAAAGGTGATGTAACACCACTGAAAGGCACGACACTCAAGTCCTTACATGAACAACTAAACAATGACTGGCAACTGATTGATGATCACCATCTGATGAAACACTACAAATTCTCGGATTTTAAATCCGCATTGTCGTTTACCAATCAGGTTGGCGCTATTGCAGAAGCACAAAATCATCATCCCGACATAGAACTTGGTTGGGGCAAAGTCGTTGTAACAATTTTTACTCACAAAATTGACGGGCTGACCGAAAGCGACTTTGTCTTTGCAGCAAAAGTTGAGCTGGGCGCACACGATGCCGTGTAGTGACGTTACTGAACTCATCCAGGTAGAACTTGATGAACAAGACAACTTAAAAACATACCGCTTCATAAAAAAAACTTGTGGCCAGGGTGTAGGTCATGAAACATTGTTGCATGATGTACTTGGCGGTATGCGTGTTGATGACATACTTGCGATAAACCCAGGCGATTTTGCCCAAATCAATCCAGTAGATTCATCGATTGAGGAGTTCTTAACGCTGAAGCACCTGGTTGCGGTACAATCTGTACTGGAAGTATTAACAGGAAAAATCAGCGGGACTGCTAATGATATGTGTGCTGTTTCCGGGATCACCTTTGATTGCAATATCACACGGATTGATGCGAGAATCTCTGTCGATTTGGTGACAGAGCGTATAAAATCATGTGGTGGATGCAAGGCTTGTGGTAAGACACGAAAAAAATCACAGCCAGTACTATTTAATTGAATACGTTTTTTTGATATGTTTTCCATGCAATTTGGAGTGTATAGATGGAAGAATCCAGCATACGGCATAAAACCGTTTCGGTGACTGTTGGAGGCGTGTGTGTCGGAGCTGGCGCCCCTGTTGTTGTGCAATCAATGACCAATACAGACACCGAGGAACCTTTATCTACTGCGCAACAAATCATTTCCCTTGCTGAAGCTGGTTCTGAAATGGTGCGTATTACTGTGAACACACCACGCGCCGCCGAAGCTGTACCAGAAATAGTGCAGAGAGTTCGTGACAATGGCAGCAGCGTGCCAATCATTGGCGATTTTCATTACAATGGGCACCGCCTGCTTACGAAGTACCCAAAATGTGCTGAAATGCTCGACAAGTACCGGATTAATCCAGGCAATGTAGGAAGTGGCAACAAACGGGACATGCAATTCGCCACCATATGTGAAGTGGCACGTGACCAAAACAAACCTGTGCGTATTGGTGTTAATATGGGATCATTAAATCCTGACCTGGTGATGCAGAAGATGAAGGAGAACACCGAAAACAATCTGGGAAAAGAATCAGACGAAATCATTAATGATTGCATGATCATTTCCGCATTGGAATCCACAGTGCTGGCACTGGAATGCGGTTTACGCAAAGACCAGATAATAATATCTTGCAAGACCAGCGTCCCACGCTTGCTGATACAACTATATCAGGCGCTGTCGGCCAAAACAGACCAGCCCTTACACCTCGGGCTTACCGAGGCGGGAATGGGCATGAAAGGCCAGGTTTGGTCTGCTACATCCATGGGAATACTGCTCTGGCATGGCATCGGCGACACCATCCGTGTCTCACTGACACCACAACCGGGTGGAGACCGCCGGGAAGAAGTTTATGCCGCACAGGAAATTTTACAATCGCTGGGTATACGCCAGTTTTCCCCCAGCATCACTGCCTGTCCGGGATGTGGTCGTACCACCAGCACCACCTTTCAAGAGCTCGCAAACGAAACACAACTATATGTCCGTGAACGCATGCCCATATGGCAACGAGAATTTGACGGAGTGGAAAGCCTCACAGTGGCAGTCATGGGCTGCATCGTCAATGGCCCCGGAGAATCCAAAGCAGCAAATATTGGAATCAGCCTCCCCGGCAATGGCGAAGACCCGGTTTGCCCTGTATTCATTGATGGCAAAAAACACACTGCCTTCAGTGGAAACAAAGACGAACTCGCAGATAAATTCCGGGAACTACTTGAAGCCTATGTATTACGTACCTACCCCAGAAAATTCTCTGAAACTGCCGAAATAAGCAAATAAGCACATTTATAGAACTTGGTGTTGACTTTTTCTTGCTACACCAAAACCTGACTCCTCTGTATCCACAGCGGCACCTTTTTGCACACACCCAGGTTCCATGTTATGATTTCAGCGCAGCAGGGGGACCTATCGGTATATGACTGCGATTTATCGCGAGAATCTTGGGCTACAGGTAAATCGTGTGGTCTTGTGCGTCTTTCGGCTTTATATATACTCCGAACTCAAAAAACATATAGAGTTCAATTATGGTCTAAATGAAAATCTGTATTACTATAACATACATCCTGATTGCCTGTATATACCTCATATTCTCCAGAGATATACCCTATCCAATACACCCACTCATAAAAGCATTGCCAATACTCTTTTTATCTTTTCTGTTGTTATATTCTTCTGCTCCCAACCCTTCAAAGCGTTATCCGATATTCATTTTTGGTGTTGGGATGCTGGCAAGCGCGGCCGGTGACATCACACTGTCTTTACGTTTCAGCAACTCCTTTGTTTCAGGTTTGGGCTTTTTTCTACTTGCGCATATATTCTATTCGTTGTCATTTTATTTGCTTCCAAGAACAACGGTTACACAATGTAAAGTGTTGCTGTTTATAGTTCTAGCCTATACCGTAGTTATGGCAACTATCATTTTGCACCACACAGAAACGCTTATTGTTCCAGTCACCATCTATCTCTTAGTCATAAGCCTTATGACCATGCTTGCTGCGTTACAAAGCATGAACAAATCAATCCTCTTTTCCGGTGCCATGTTGTTTATGATTTCCGACACATTCATTGCATTAAACAAATTTGTGGTATCTGTCCCCCATTCTGGATTAATTGTCATGCTCACTTACTATACGGCGCAAGGATTATTAACGGCAGGAATGTTACATAAAGTTTATAGCACATCAAACGACGCTTGAAATGCAGTCTATGTATAAAGTGTGATTGGTGATGATTAAGAATTCGATGTCGGACAAGTGTGCGGTTCGTGGGACAAGGTTTACCTGTATCTGCTCTAAAGCATTACAACAGCAATGTTGCGTTCTTTTGTATTGTCTCGTCGGAATGAGAAGTAGGTATTGGAACATATGGTACACTCTGCAGTAACCAGTATTTGGCATTCTGGAATTCCAGCACGAATCAATTGCATCCGGTTTGATTCCCACAAATCCAGATGATTCCCGATTGTTGTCAATCCTTTGGACTCAAAAGCTGCTATAAGTTCGCTGTCAACTTCATAACAGCAAGGTCCTGCCGATGGCCCAATAACCGCATACAAGCTTTCTGGTTCAAGATCATAACAGCGTTGCATTGCACCAATTGCAGCACCGCCAATATTCAGAAAGGTACCTTCACGACCAGCATGCACGACACCGGCAACACCATGCTCTGAAGAAAACAGGAGCACAGGTACACAATCTGCAATTGAAATGCACAATGGTAAGCCGACAATATTGGTGATGAGGGCATCGGCTTTACCGGGAGCATTGTCCGGTGATATGCCTCCCCCACCCCGGTGGGAATCATCAACCTGTAAAACCGTATTGCCGTGTACTTGCAGAGCGGCAACCAGCGTCTCCCCTGGAATCCCTGCATTGTTACAAAACTGCATTCGATTACTGGGGTTATTCCAACTGCAATCACCATCTTCCCTGGACGACATTGCCGCACAGCGCAGACCAAGCTTTTCTAAACACGTAAATCGAATCATGGGTGTAAAATCTTCTTAACGGAATTTAGAGGATGTAGCGGCTCAAATCATGGTTTTCTATCAACCCAGTCAGACGTTCATGAACCATAGAGGCCGTGACACAATAGCTGTTACCATGATGCTCCGGTGCATCGAAAGAAATATCTTCCAGTAAATTTTCCAAAATGGTGTGAAGGCGCCGAGCACCAATATTCTCTGTCTCTTCATTAACTCTTTGGCATATCTCAGCAATAGCATCAATGGCTGCTTCTTCAAATTCCAAATGTACATTTTCCGTTTCAAGCATCGCAATGTATTGTTTAATCAACGAGCTTTTCGGTTCCTTTAAAATACGTACAAAATCATCCGATGCCAAACTTTTCAACTCGACCCGAATAGGAAAGCGCCCTTGAAGTTCCGGGATAAGATCAGAAACTTTTGAGATATGAAATGCACCAGCGGCGATAAAAAGAATGTGATCAGTCTTAACAGGACCATGCTTGGTGGTTACCGTACTGCCTTCAACGATGGGCAATATGTCGCGTTGCACCCCTTCTCTTGAGACATCCGGGCCATGCCCCTGGCTGCCACGTCCCGCAATTTTGTCTATTTCATCGAGGAACACTATCCCGGCATTTTCTACTCTTTCACGAGCTCGGGGAATCACGGCCTCCATGTCAATCAGCTCACTCAGTTCCTCTTGTTCAAGAATAGTACGTGCCTCACCCACAGTGACCTTTCGGCGCTTTGTCCGTTGCGGCATTATTTTACCCAGCATATCTTGCAGATTAACACCCATCTCCTCCATACCGGAATTGCTGAACACCTGCATCATGGAGTTTCCGCCAGTATCACGCACAGCTACTTCGACTTCTCGATTCTCCAGATCGCCAGCGCGTAATTTGCGTAACAACATTTCACGGGTTCTGCTTTCAGCGTCACCATCCTCTTGCAGGTTACGTGCAGGCCCCTCATCTCCAGCGCCTGGATCATTGGGGTGAAAGACTTTCTGCGGGCCACTACGCTGACTTGTAGGCTGCGGAGGTAATAACAAGTCCAGTAACCGCTTTTCCGCATTCACTTTGGCAATATCTTCCACTTCACGTTTCATCTCTTCACGGACAATAGTAATGCCAACTTCCATCAGTTCACGAATTATTGACTCGCAATCCCGTCCGACATATCCGACTTCTGTAAACTTGGATGCTTCTACTTTAATAAACGGAGCGTCAACCAATTTTGAAAGTCGGCGTGCAATTTCTGTTTTACCGACACCGGTTGGCCCAATCATAATAATGTTTTTCGGAGCTACTTCATCACGTAGTTCATCTGGTAGTTGTTGTCGCCGCCAGCGGTTGCGTAAAGCAATGGCAACTTTGCGTTTGGCTTCTTCCTGACCGATGATATGCAAGTCCAGCGCTTCTACTATTTCACCGGGTGTTAAATTGTCTTTTCTGGTATCTGTCTCAATATATTCAGTCATACTTTTTATCCGGTCTCTGCCGCTCCAAAGTTATGTAATCACAGGTGCGTATTTTTCATTATCTAGCCTGATGAGTAAATTTGCTTCCTGGATTAACAAAGCTTATCGACGCGTCTCTGGTGGCGCTCTTGGCCACTGAATGCAGTATCAAGCCAAATCTGGATTAATTGCTTACATTCATCCAGGTTCAACAAGCGCTTGCCCAGGCATATTATATTGGCATCGTTGTGCTCACGTGAAAGTTGCGCCATTTCCGGATTGACACATACAGCAGCCCGGATACCCTTATGTCGATTGGCAGCTATACTGATCCCGATACCTGTTCCACACAGCAAAACCCCGCGGTCAGCATCTCCACTCAAGATAGCTTGGGCTACTTTCTGACCATAATCAGGGTAATCAACGGGATCGGGCGAGTCAGGTCCACAATCTACAACTTCATGACCCAGGGATTGTATGAATTGAACGATTTCTGGTTTATAAAATGGTTCCGGAGATTCAAACCCGGCATGATCACTTCCAACAGCAATTTTCATATTTATATCCCTTACAGGTTAGTTTTACTCAATATGTTCAAAATGTATTTGGTTTAATGTTTGAATCTATTATCAAAAAAAAATTAGTACTTACCAGAACAACACATGGTTTGTTCTAATTAATATAAGCTTTTATATACGTTCCAACACCTTGTCGATCATACTCCGGGTAATCGGTCCTTCACGTAATATGGTATCAGTATCTGGATCATATATAGTCGATGGTGGTAAAACATTTATCTCACCGCCTTCAATACCAAGACTTACTCCAGGCACATGCAACTCATCCACAGAACGTGCCGGCTCGTGTCCACTTATATTCGCTGATGTTGACGTCAGGGGCCCACCAAAGTACCGACATAAATCCCGCGCTACACTGGTCGCCGGGCAACGCAGACATATTTTGTTGGTATCAGCCGAAAGCATTTTTGGTAACCCATCAGGTCGGGGGAAAAGCATGGAAATAGGTCCTGGCCAGAATGCAGAAATCAGACGCTCTGTCGTCTCCGGTATTTTGCCAACCAACATCTGCAACTGCAAAACGCCAGAAATTATCATAAGTACCGGATTGGTCTCAGCCCGACCTTTCACATTAAACAAACGTTGCAATGCTTCTTCAGACGTGGGATCAACGGCCAGACCGTATACGGTTTCAGTTGGGTACGCGACAACTTCCCCTTTACGCAAGTAGGCAACTGCCTGCATAAGACCTTCCATTGTCGGGTAGACTACCTTCATTAAATCACACCCTGTTCAGATAAGAGATAGGCACACATTTTTTCCAGTGCTCTACCTCGGTGACTGAGGGTATGTTTTTGCGCTGATGACATTTCTGCAAATGTTATTTCATGGCCGAGAGGTACAAAAAGGGGATCATAACCAAAACCGTTTTCACCAAATAACATCATGGAAATATGCCCCTCAATAACCCCCTCTTCAAAGTGGGTTACACCCAATTCCGCATTGGCATATGCGGCACAGCAAATAAATCTTGCTGTTCGCTCATGCCAGGGAAAAAGCTGAAGTTCATCAAGCAACTTGAGGTTGTTTTCATCATCGGTACATTTGGGTCCTGCATAACGGGCGGAATATACTCCCGGAGCACCCTTCAATACATCTACCATCAGTCCAGAATCATCCGCGACACAAGGCAAGTTGTAATGTCGACTATAATACATAGCCTTTAATAGGGCATTGTCACAAAAAGTTTTTCCAGTTTCTTCCGGCGCTTCAATCTCATCCAGCTCGGCCAATGAAACTATTTCCCAATCATGCACACCCAACAATTGAACCAGTTCACTTGTTTTGTTTTTGTTCGCACTCCCGATCAACAGCTTATTACTCAATCGCCAATACCTCGCGTTGCCGTTGAATCAGTGTTCGGATCGCATCTGCACCCATTTTCAGCATACTCTCCATGGAATCATGGGAAAAAGGCTCCTTCTCCGCACTCCCCTGTATTTCTATAAACCTACCGGTACCATCCATGACCAGATTCATATCTACATCGGCATTGTTATCTTCACTACAATCCAAGTCAACCAAAACGTCTTCATTGACCATGCCTACACTTACTGCTGCACACATCCCAGACATGGGCATTTGATCAATTCTGCCCGCTTCAACCATTGCTTGAAATGTATCATACAGTGCGATGCATGCACCTGATATGGCCGCGGTTCGTGTCCCCCCATCTGCTTGCAAAACATCACAGTCAACGGTGATTTGCTTTGGGCCAATTTTCTCCAAATCAACCACAGCACGCAAAGAACGGCCAATTAAACGGCTGATTTCTTGTGCACGGCCCCCCTTAGCAGCGTCACGAGAAACCCTGTTCTTGCTGGAACCTGGCAGCATGGCATATTCTGCCGTAACCCATCCCTTGCCAGAATCGCGCAACCACGGTGGAGTCTTGTCTTCTTCTGAAGCAGTACAAAGCACTTTTGTATTGCCAAATGAAACAAGAACAGAGCCAGCAGCATACATGGTGAAGTGTCGTTCAAAATTAACTGGACGCATTGCGTCGACAGAACGATTATGAGTTCTAATAATCACAGACTCCACTATTCTTCGTCTTGAGATTCCCAATGTTCAAAAGGAGTTTCACTATGGTCTTCATAGGGAATCTCTACTTCCTGAACACGATTTCCACGCCTGTCGGCTGGTCGATGGGTGTCAATTCCACTTATATCAGCTGCGATATGCGTTTCTTTGACATCTTTATGGTACTTCTGCAACAGATTGTCCCAAACACTGTCTTCTTGCAATATTTCAACCGCACGCAAAAATGGTGTATCTTCAACAATTCTGCCAGACATACCGGTTTGAGCAATTATTTCCTCCAGCAAGTCCACCGCATTATCTCCGTAAACCTCACTGATCAATAGCTTGAGCTCGTCTTCTTGCTCTTTTTGATCAATACCGACGACAGAAACCTCATTACCTGTTACGCTGCCGTGATTTTGTCTGTTGATCATGGCGGGATCGTCTTTATAGGATTCATACAACTGGTTCAGGAGAAGTCGCTCATTTTCCATGTCCATTACGACTTCAACATCCGGCAAAATACCTTGTTGATCAATAGTGACACCGGCAGGTGTGTAATACAATGCCGTAGTAAGCCGCAATGCAGTCTGAGCAGGTCGATGCAATGGAATAATTGTCTGGACACTACCCTTGCCAAAAGTCTTTTCGCCAACGATTAAGGCACGTTGACTGTATTGCAACGCTCCTGTAACAATCTCGGCAGAACTGGCAGTGCTCTTGTTCACAAGAACAACCATTGGAAAACCTTCTGGTAATACAGGCGAGCGTTCAGTATACAGTTCCATGTCATCCTTGTTGGAATCACCTGCTTCTGACAATCGACCACGGGTATATGTGACCAAAGAACCACGTGGTAAAAACAATTCGCAAACTTCTTTGGACGCGGTAAGCAACCCACCGGGATTCCATCGCAAGTCCAAAACAAATGCTGTCATTCCTTCATCAAGAAACTCATTGATACGACTACGCAATTCACGTGCAGTATTATCTTTAAAATCACTGATGCGTATATAGCCAACACCACCTTCCAGTACACGTGCTTCCTTAATACTCTCCAGTGGTACTTTGTCGCGCTTTACTTTTATTTCCAAAATCTGGGGTACAACTTCACTCTGCACTTTTCTGGCAATAGTGAGGTTGACCGTTGTGCCTCGTTGCCCACGAATCAAATCGGCTGCCTCACTTAAACTCATGCCTTCCGCACTTTGTCCATCAATTGCTATAATAATGTCAAAGGGCATAATGCCAGCTTCAGACGCAGGTGAGCCAATGATCGGTGCGTAAACCATTATTCCACCATCGTCACCTTCTTTTATAGAAACGCCGATTCCCTCAAATTCACCACGGGTATCTTCACGCATACTACGCAACGTTTTTTCTGGTATGAAAGAACTATGGCGGTCCAAAGAACCCATCATGCCTATCAAGGCACCTTCAACTACTTGTTCCATGTCCGGATTGTGCACGTATTCTTGTAAGATTTTGGATAAAACATCTCCAATTGGTTCAACCTGCTGATACACATCCGTTACATTACTGTCTGCGGCAATACGAGCAATGAACCCATTGGACAGCATGAAAATGGTGATTACCAGAAATGTCAACAGCCCGATAAATTCACTTTTGCTGTTGCGCTTCAACATGAGATATCCTCCTAGCGTGTTTATTAACACGCCATATCAACTATTCATTCAATAATTAATGCCATGCAACGAACGGGTATTTAGTATGACAACGGTTCAAGAGCAATTTATATGCAATATCTGCTTTACAGTGTACCAAATTATCCAACAAAATGCGATAAAAATTGTCTGAATACATAGACTGAATAACCGATCAAATTGTTACACTAAAGATATTTTCAAATCATGGTATCTGTAAAAAACAGTAAACCAGCAAATTGTTATATCAGTCAATACAAAGCTGGTTTGTTAAAAATTTACCTCAACAAGTATAATTGGCATCAGATTACGTTGAAGTTGCAATATTTTATACGTAATTGACTCACTTTCCTCGAATTATGACCCCTTTATTATATGAATAAACCTCGTAAGTGCAGACAACAGGAGCGTATACAACGAAGTTATGTCACGAAAAGATAAAAAAAAGTTAGAAAATTTACCTGTACGCAGTTCAAGTGAATTCCCCGATGCATTGCCCCTGATTATGATCAAAAAACAGGTGGTATTTCCTATGTCGCTTGTTACGCTCAACATATCAGAACGTCATGATATCCAACTCGTAGAAGATGCCATGAAAGCGCAAGGCCAAATCGCCATTACTGCTGTCCGCGATATCGATCATAAAGGGCTTGACCTTTCGAATGCGTATTCTGTCGGGTGTGTTGGCCGTATCGTCCAGGTACAATACAGCCCCCAAGGGGGCCTTGACTTAGTTATACAATCCATACGCCGAGCGGAAATCAACGGTCTGGTGCGACGCCACCCCTATCTGGTGGTCCGGGTTAGACTCTTGGAAGATATTGTTGCTCCCAATAAAGTACTGGATGCTGTTGCAATCACTATAAAAATGCAAATGGCAACTCTGATACGCCTGTCTCCTAACATTCCTGATCAGGCACATACAATAATCGACAATATTGACGATCCCGGATACCTTTCTGATCTTATTGCATCCAATTTGGGTTTATCGGTTAAAGAAAAACAGCAATTACTTGAGACCTTGGACCAAGAAAAACGACTGAAGTTGTTGATGAATCTGCTGCAAAGAGAGGTGGAGCTGGTAGAGGTCTCGGCGAAAATTCATGAAGACGTCAAAAGCTCTGTTGATAAAGGTCAACGCGAATATTTTTTACGCCAACAATTACAGGCAATCCAAGACGAATTGGGTGAATCGGAAGAACATCGCCCAAAAATACAAGTGTATCGTGAAAAAATCGAGGCATTGGCATTACCAGAAGAAGTGTCAGCCGAGGCTTTTCGAGAGTTGGGGCGTCTGGCTCGCATGCATGAATCCAGTGCCGAATATCATATAATCACTACCTATCTGGAAACCCTGCTGGACTTACCCTGGAATGTGACAACAGTAGATCAACTCGATATAGTCAGAGCTGCGCAGGTTCTCGACACAGACCATTATGGATTGGAAAAAGTAAAAAAACGCATTCTTGAGTACCTTTCAGTCAGAAAACTAAAACCGAATGCACAAGGCCCCATTCTTTGCTTTATAGGCCCTCCAGGTGTCGGTAAAACATCCTTGGGTCAATCCATAGCAAATGCGCTTGGGCGTAAATTTACACGAATGTCACTTGGCGGAATGCGTGATGAAGCAGAAATTCGGGGACATCGCAAGACCTATGTTGGGGCGCTACCAGGCCGAATAATATCTAACTTGCGAAAAGCAGGTTCAAACAATCCTGTATTTATCCTGGATGAAATTGACAAAGTTGGCTCAGACTTCCGAGGCGACCCGTCATCAGCATTGCTTGAAGTACTGGACCCGGCGCAAAACAATACCTTTACCGACCACTATCTTAATGTGCCATATGATCTGTCAAAGGTAATGTTTATCGCTACAGCAAATATGTTGGATACAATTCCCTGGGCGCTGCGCGACCGCATGGAAATAATCGAGATATCAAGTTATACGCATGAAGAGAAGTTACAGATTGCAAAACGCTACCTGGTACCAAGGCAACTCCTGGCCCATGGATTAAAACGCAAACAGGTACAGCTAACCATGGCCGCATTACGTAAAATTATTGCCGATTATACACGGGAAGCCGGAGTTCGAAATCTTGACCGTGAAATCGCAAATGTGTGCAGGGGATGTGCGCGAAAAATTGTTGAAGAAGAGACAGAAGGTCAAATAAAAATTGATGCCGAAGATGTCCCCGATTATCTGGGAGGTGCAAAGAATTTTTATGATACCACTGAACGCACACGTACACCTGGGGTGGTGACCGGTTTAGCCTGGACCGCTACCGGAGGAGATATCCTTTTTATTGAGACAGCTAAAATGCCCGGTAAAGGCAATCTCATCCTGACAGGTCAACTTGGAGAGGTGATGAAAGAATCTGCCAGTGCCAGCCTGAGTTTTCTGCGGTCGCATGCTGCCTCATTAGATATAAAGTCAGAATACTTCACAGAGTATGACCTGCATGTTCATGTGCCAGCAGGTGCGGTGTCCAAAGATGGCCCAAGTGCTGGTGTAACCATTTTTACCGCATTAACTTCTCTGCTGACTGGCAAATGTGTAAAAGAAGCCCTTGCAATGACCGGAGAAATCACACTTCGTGGCGTTGTCTTGCCCGTAGGAGGTATTAAAGAAAAAGTTTTGGCAGCATCCCGTGCCGGTGTCAAGACAATAATATTACCGGAACGAAGTAAAAGCCAACTTGATGGCATACCCGAAAAAATATTAAAAAAGCTTAACATTCATTTAGTGCGCCACATAAATGAAGTTCTCGACATTTCTCTCGGTATTCAAGTAGAACCAGCAGATGACAACTAGTCAGATGATTGTGCCGTGTAAGTTTATGAGCAAAGGCTAACAAGCATTAATTAAACGATGTTTTTTCAAACCTGTCAACACTCAATAACCAGCCAAGTGCCTGTTATTGGGCGATATTTAAGAAATTGAAAATTCTAATCGCATGGGGGTAATCTTTAGCCTTGTAAACGCAAACAAGTAATTTTAACAAATTAGTTTGTGTTATTTGCATGTGCTATCGGAACCTCAATATCAATGCAGTACACAACGGGGAGTCGCCTTTTCAATGGGATCAGTTCTTATTGCCTTGCTCAGCTTTTTCGGCTTCATCATTGCCTACCATACTTACGGTCGTTATCTATCACGTAAGGTTTTCAATCTACGGTTAGATGCGGTAGTACCATCAGAAGAGTGTAATGATGGTGTTGATTTTGTGCCCACAAGACGTCACATCGTTTTCGGGCATCATTTTACCTCAATTGCTGGGACAGGACCTATCGTGGGTCCCGCGATTGCCATTTATTGGGGTTGGCTACCCGCATTGCTATGGGTCTTGTTCGGCTCCATCTTTATAGGCGCTGTTCATGATTTTGGTGCTCTGGTTGTGTCGCTTCGCTCACGTGGCCAAACACTCGGTGATGTCGCTGGCCGTATGCTCAATTCTCGCGTCCGATTACTTTTTCTTTCAATTCTGTTCTTTGCGCTGATGATAGTGATTGCTGTCTTTGGTCTCGTGATTGCCTTCATTTTCTCACAATATCCACAAAGTGTTTTATCGGTATGGATAGCAATGCCGATGGCAATCGTTATAGGATTATGGTTGCACCGTTCTGGAGCGCCTATCTTTTTGCCTTCTCTAATAGCGCTGAGCGTTTTATATCTAGCAGTATACATTGGAGTCGAATTTCTCCCCATATCATTTGGCGACTTGCCGTTGTTTGCTGGAGCGGATGCAAGCTTGATAGAGTCTTTAGGTTCGTCAGTGGTCTTGTGGACATTAATTTTGCTCGTTTATTGTTTCATTGCCAGTGTATTGCCGGTCTGGGTATTGCTGCAACCAAGAGATTACATCAATTCTTTACAACTATTTGTTGCGTTGATATTGCTTGTGGTGGGCTTGTTAATTGCCCGACCAGACATGGTAGCACCTGCAATACAATCTGCACCTGGCGATGCCCCCCCCATTTTCCCATTCCTCTTCATCACAATAGCCTGTGGCGCAATTTCAGGTTTTCACTGTCTTGTTTCATCAGGCACGACTTCCAAGCAATTAAAAAATGAAACCGATGCCCAATTCGTAGGGTATGGTGCCATGCTGCTTGAAGGAGGACTTGCTGTTGTCGTGATCCTGGCTTGTGCTGCCGGCCTTGGTATGGGCGTTTTGGGTGGAGAAGGCAATATCATAACCGGGCATGAAGCCTGGGCGCAATACTACAGTGGCTCTTGGGCGGATATGACATTGGCGCGTACAGTTGCTGCATTTGTTGAAGGTGGTGCCAATATGATCGCAGTAATTGGATTTCCACTGGATATCGCTGCCGGTATTATAGCGGTAATGGTCGCATGTTTTGCGGCTACTACACTGGATACAGCGACACGCTTGCAACGGTATGTAATCCAAGAATTGGGTGCTACATTAAAGGTAACTGCATTTTGCAACAAGTACATTGCCACTTTGGTGGCAGTAGCCACTGGTGGCACCATGGCCATGATAGCAGGTCCCAATGGTCCTGGTTCTGGTGGTATGCTCTTGTGGCCACTGTTTGGAGCCACCAACCAGATTCTGGCCGGATTGGCATTTCTTGTTGTTGCATTTTACCTGCTTCGTCACAACAAGCCAGTATGGTTTTTAATTGTCCCTTTGCTTATCATGGTAGTAACTCCCGGGTGGGCACTCATCTATCAACTCAGTAGTTTCTATACAGACAATAAATGGTTGCTATTCACAATAGGACTTTTAGTTTTCTCTCTACAGATATGGATAGTCATTGAAGGTCTTGTTCTTATTCGTAAAATAAGAGGTGTTTTACCAACACCATTACCACCATTGCGTATAATAAATACAGATGAAGTTACCAATCAACCAGTAAACAACTGAACTCCACTGATTAAAAGCCATTACAAGCACTGAATGCACAAGCTCAGTACCATAAATATGGCTTAAAATATTACCAGTATACTTAATTCTTAGGTGTTTAGGTTCTGCTATTCACTCACATTGTCAACTGCATTAACAGCATGTTTGATTACGACAGCACCTTTGCGATTAGTCAAAAAGAAGACCAACAGGTTCGCAAACACACCGACCACTAGGCCATCGACAGCCCAAGGTTTTTCAAGGTAATAACTCCAAAACAATACTGCCAGTATCCCCGCCGCAGCACCAGCCAAAAACCTTGTCTTACTCGTTGGAAAGCCCATAATTGCAGCTACCAAAGGAACGAGAATTATAGGAGCCCAGAAATTGTAGGAATAAATCAGTATGTCCAGCACACTTTCTATTGATACGGCAAATATTACCGCCAGTATTCCAACAACCAAGGTCACTATTCGCGCAATAACAACTTCAGACCCGGTCGTGATCGATGAACGCATCAGGGGTTTTAAAATGTCGTTTACAAAGCATATTGCCGCAGAGTTCAAAAATGAATCAGCAGACGACATGATAATAGCAATCACTGCAGCAACCACCAAACCCTGCAACAATATCGGTAATGTTTGTTGAATGACATATGGCATCGCCAGATTAGGATTTATATCCGGGTTGATCGCAAGAGCGACAATACCGATCAAACCAGTTATCGCAAAAAACGGGATGGAAAACAAACCACTGTAGAGTGTCCCACGCACAACATGGTGTACTTCACGCCCTATTAATAATCGTTGTAAATAAGGTGGAACCAGTGTTTCTCCAAACACAAAGGTCAGAAACAAGGCAGCCAAGGCTACAATGCTGGCAGGTGTTCCAGGCAATGATAAGTGCTCTCGGGGAACAGCTTCCATGACAGCACTGACGCCACCTGCATGATGGATTCCATATATCAAGGTAAGTGGTATACCAATGGCCAGAATGGTAAATTGAACTATATCTGTCCATACGACTGCTCGCATCCCCCCGACAGTGGCATAGGTAATGACGATCCCACAACCTAGAAGTATGCCCCAAATGCGATCTATTTCTAAAAAAACATTGAATACATATCCAATGGCACCGATTTGTGCTCCCAGAATACCAGCACACAAAATAAAACCAAAAATACCAGAAAACACCTGTGCAATTTTTCCATAATGGACATCCATAATATCACCAACAGATAATGCGTCAGGATATTTATTAATGTGCGGAGCAACGTAACGCGCAACCAGCAATTCCTTAAAGCTGAAACCCCACAAAGCCACTATATTAGAGATACCTACCAAAAATACCCGTTCTGCATTGCCCATCGAAAAGCCACCACCAATAAAAGAAGCTGACAATGTCGCAAAAATGACAATTGAACCAAAAGATTTTCCCGCGACAGCATACTCAGACAAATTGGAAATATTACGTCCTGCCCATATGCCAATACTCATAACAACTAGCAAATAAACAAAAATAATTACGTTAACCATGCTTAGAATTCCACCTTTACAGTTTCTTTTTGTACAGTAATTGGACTATCGGCTACACCTGCATAAAATACCAGTATGGTTGCTGGTAGTTCCCCTTCATTTTTTCCATAATGCCATTTATTTACCACCTCAATAATAGGATCCCCAGCCGATAGCTGCAATATTTCTTCTTCCTGTGTAATCACCGTCAGTTCACCTTCCAGGAGTACCCCTGCATTGATATAGGGGTGCTTGTGCATGGGTAGAATGGCCCCAGGTGGTATGGTTATCTTCAATATAGTAATTTCTGGTTGTTCATCCGGATATCGTGGCAATTCATTACCATCCCAGCTTCTGGTAGATTTCACCAAAGTTTCCACTTCAATTGAAGCAATAGTATTCACTTCGTTACTGTTTGAATCATCTACCAATACAGCATTATCGGCCAGCAATAAATTCGCATATATACCAAGACAGAAAAGAATACACAAAATTCCATTTTTATAGGGTAAAATTTTTATCATTTGGATCTCCCCTGCCTCAGAATAGACAGAATATAACTTCTACGATTATTTCTATTTGTTGCAAAATTTAACGCTGCAACCAGTCGCTGACGATTACTCGATTAACAAGACAAACCTTTTTATTGAATTTCCACTTCAGCCGAAAACTCCATAATTTGTATGCCATCGAATTCATATGTTCCCAGTTCAATTTTATTTTCTGATAACCAATGATGCATATTGATTACATGTGGTGGTATTTCATGTGGCTCCCACCAAGAAACTACAAACCAAATTTTCGAATAATTTTCGGTTGCATCCGCAATTTGCACAGGTAATGCACCATAAGTATTCCACAGGTTAACATTCGGGTAGGAACCAAGCGTACCTTCCAACTCGCCTTGTTCTACATAAATATTGCATTGCGGAACAGGATTGTTTATCAAGTAATAAACAAATGGGTAATAGGTAAAATGGGCGGCATGTACAATAATTTCATTGTCTTGAATATTTTCTGCGACAAATGCAGCAGCAGACCGGTTGTCCACTTTATAACGTACTCCCATTCGGTGCGTTTCCAGAGGGTGCAGATTCTGATTATAATAATCCATCAAAAAAATAGGTGCTGAAATAAGATAAACAGCACCAACTGCATATTTTGCATATCGAGGGAGCTTGCAAAATGTAATCCCGATTAAAATAAAACAATATATAGAACACACAATAAACAAACGATGCTCATATATAGGTAAAGTACGAATCTGCCAAAATGCGACGTTCCCAAATATTGGTAAACATCCATAATACAGAAAAAATAAAACCAGACGTTTATTCTTGCGCATTAAAAATAAGCCAGCCACGAAAAGCACCAATGATAAAATAAATACCAGGTGGTAATACCCAATTGACGCCCCATAACCTGAAAAAAATGTCTTGAAAGTCAGGAAAGGTTGCTTAAAATCAGGGCGGATTGAATAAATTGTAGTCGCGTTTTCGTATATCGCACTGATTCTGGAAGCCATCAGAATAACGGGTAAACAAACAATACCAGCTAGTAATTGAGAATAAACCCATTTCCAGCGAATTTTCTTTTCCAGTATCTGTATCGCAATCACATGGAAATTAAATAACAATATATTCCAGGCAGCAATAAAATGGCTATACAGACCAAGTGATATGAGTAATGAAAACATCAGCCAATGAAGCGTTTTATCAGATTGCAATGCTTTAAGGTGATAAATGGCAGCACCTAAAATCAATACCATATATAATGAATAAGGTTTTAATTCTTGCGCGTAAAACAGATGGTATGGACTTATAGCACACAAAAAAGCACCCAGCAACGCTACCATCTTGTCTTTTACTACCAACATTGCAAGGAAATATACCAACGGAACAGTAATGACCGAAAAGCTAAAGGGCAACAATCGAAGAAATATGTCAAACATTTCGGTACCGGGCGTTAACCCCAAATAGAGTCCTATGTGGTACCAATAATGCACCAAGAATGGCAGCAAGGGGGGATCACTGGTGATATCCACACTTAGAAATTGTAAAGACCAGACAAAATTGAACGCATAATTAATGGTAAAACCTTCGTCATACCAGATTGGAAATCTGCCCAATCCATGAAGACGTATAAGCATCGCCAATAAAGTTATGAGAAACAATATGATTGCTGCCCAATTCAACGCACCAGTTTTGTCTGTTAATTTGGATTTCTGAATTAGCGACATGCAGATGCATTCCCGATATACATTACTAACAGTAATAGTAATTATTTAACAACGCAACGAATTTAGCGTTTTGTAACATTGACAGGCAGGAGTATACAGATAAATAGATAAAATTGCCAATAGACTGTGGCTACAGAAAAATTGAAAGCAAACTGGTGAATGATTCCAGGTAACTGGAATTCAAACAACACCAGCGAGCCTGTGAAGCGATGCAATCTCTCCTTCAGTAAGGTAGCGCCATTCACCCGGCTTTATGCCATTGGCACGAATATTACCAAAAGCAATACGTCGTAAGCGAATGACCCTATGCCCGACAGCTGCACACATCCGTTTCACTTCACGCTTTTTACCTTCACGCAAGGTAACTTGTATAGTGGAGCTGATGACACCAGCATTGTCTAATATTTTAACTTTGGCAGGCGCAGTGGGCCCATCTTCCAACAAAACCCCCTGCTCAAGGGTATGTGCCACCGCCAGCGTTACGATACCACGCACTTCAGCAACATATACTTTTTCAACACCATAGGCAGGGTGCAGCAAACGATTAGCAAGTTCCCCGTCATTCGTGAACAACAGCACCCCCCGAACATCCTTATCCAGACGCCCAATGGGAAATACACGCTCAGGTATTCCGTCCAGACAGTCCAGCACGGTAGCGCGACCATGGGTATCTTTAAGCGTCGTCACCAAACCTGGTGGCTTGTTCAATACCAGGTACACCTTGCGCTCAGATGCTACAGTTTTGCCATCCAGTTGCACCAGATCGTCATCAGGAGTAATAGACTGGCCGAGTTCCGCAATTTGGCCATTAACTTGCACTCTGCCCTGGCGTATGCATTCTTCAGCACCTCGGCGTGACGCAGCGCCACAGGCTGCCAGATATTTTTGAAGTCGAACCAATACCAGAGCTTACTCCATTTCCTGTAATTCTTCCAATGAAGGCAATTCTTTCAACGTGGACAACCCAAATTGCATTAGAAATTCTTCGGTGGTTCGGTACAATTTTGGACGCCCCGGTAAGTCGGATACACCCGCGACTTTAATCATGCGTCGATCCTGCAATTGTTCAAAAGCATGTGAAACGCTCACACCACGTATAGCCTCAACTTCAGCACGGGTGACTGGTTGTTTATAAGCAATGATTGCCAACGTTTCAAGCAACGCTTTGGAAAGACGTTTGCTCTTTTTTATTTGAAATAATCGCCGGATATAAGGCGCAAATTCAGATTTGGTGATTAATTGATATCCCCCGGCAATTTCACGCAGTGTGTAGGGTAATAATTCATTCGAATCAATCTCTTCGTGTAATTCTTCCAACAAATTGGCAACAATATCCGGGTCCATATCACCCAAAGCTTCAGACAAGCGTTTTGCGCTCATGGGACGGTCACTTACGAATAGCAAGGCATACAATGCCAGACGCGATTCTTCACGGCCAAGCATATCAACAGGTTCCAGCAGGTCGGAATCTTCCTCCTCACTACCTTCAAAACCATTGTTTTCGGCATGGATCCCGTCGTTAAACGTATCTACAGGTTGTTCTACCTGCGAATTTTCATCCAACTGAATGTCTTCAGGAATATCTGTATTTTGATCCGTCATGCTACCATTTTAACCGAATGTTTGCCCTGTCTGAGAAATTGACCATGAAACAAAAGTACTTCAACAGTACATATCACCATTTATAATTCATCAATTCAAGAAATGGCACCATTTCTTGCATCAACGTTGCAAACTTCTCTGGACGCAATGATTGCGGACCATCGGAGAATGCCTCTTCCGGGCAAGGATGCACCTCTATCATTAAGCCATCGGCCCCGGCAGCAATAGATGCCTTAGACATTGAAGGCACCAAATCCCAATGCCCACTGGCATGGCTGGGATCAACAACAACAGGCAAGTGTGTATATTTTTTGAGTACTGGTACCGCTTGAATGTCCAATGTGTTCCTGGTCTCGGTCTCAAAGGTACGGATTCCACGCTCACACAACACCACATTCGGGTTACCCTCGGAGAGTACGTACTCCGCAGACATCAAGAATTCATTTATCGTAGACATCATACCCCGTTTGAGAAACACCGGTTTACGACTTTGCCCCACCGCTTTCAACAATGCAAAATTTTGCATGTTTCGAGCACCCACCTGGAGCATATCAACATGTTGCGCAACCAAGGGAACCTGTTCCGGTGTCATAACTTCTGACACCACAGGCATGTCAAATTTTTTTCCGGCTTCTTCCAGCAATATCAAACCTTCTTTTTCCATCCCCTGGAAGCTATAAGGTGATGTGCGCGGTTTAAAAGCACCACCTCGCAACATGTGTGCACCTGCTTCCTTGCAAACCCTGGCTGTTTCCAGGATTTGATCGCGTGACTCGACAGAACATGGCCCAGCAACGACACAAAAATTGCCAGCACCGATTTTTACCTTACCACAGTGTATTACCGAAGGTTCGTGCCGAACTTCCAAGCCAGCCAGTTTAAATGGCTTTAATATGGGTATAACCTGCTCTACATAAGGCAATGATTCCAGCACGGTTAAACGATATTTTTCACGCTCATCACCCACCGCCGCTATGACGGTACGTTCAACGCCTACAATAATGTGAGCGCGATACCCTAATTCTTCAATTTTATGCACCACGTGATTAACATCTTTACTATCACGTGAAGCCATTACGATAATCATACCAAGGATTCCTGTATATCATTTAGAGAAAGGTAAAATTCGGAGGTTCAGACTCGAAAGTATAACGACAATTACCCAGAAAAAGCAATGGAGCATGGAGAATAACTACCTTTAATCAGCTTTGAGAGGCGTCGAATTGCCAACCATTCTTCGACTCTTCTACTCAGCCAGCGAAAAAATCTCTGCTTTGTAGATATCCGCCTGAACATGTTTCCATACTGTGAAAAACATATGCTGATAAGTATAATATATATAGTTATTAATGGAAATTTTTAAAAATCTTACCGTACAGCCATTAAAGGATTCACACATGAACACAATACGGATTGACAGATTCAAATACATTCCAATACTGGTTTGTTTGCTGTCTGTGCTGCTGACTGGTTGCCCTGATCCGCTTCGTGACATTCTCGCTGTGTCGACAGAATTCCAACAGGACCCTATTTTAGATTTTGGAGTATCACCTAATATACTGAGTTTTCAGGTATGGGTGAAAGAAAGTGTCACCACGCCAATAAACATATCTATTACGCCACAACAGAACTGGATTCTGGTAGAGCCAGGGCTAGTTGCAAGCACAGGTCCTGCCAATCGTCAGACGGTATCTGTGGGTATAGACCGCAGTAAATTGGGTATTGGTACCCATATTGGAAACATCCGTGTGTCTGCTCCCGGAGCTAGTCAAAAAACAGTGCCTGTACGTGTAATTCAAGAAGAAGATGGTAATACTCAAGGAGAACTGAACATCACCAATGCATCAAATCGTTACACAACACCCTATCTACTGGAGTTTGACTTTTTTCTGACTGACGGAGAGGGAGATGTAGTGGTTGCAGAACCGGCAGCATTTGCTGTAACTGCTTATGAAGATTTGACCGAAGTTAACCCACAAGAAACAGGTGTTTATTTAAAACGTGGTGCGACACGTCCCATGAAAATGGAGCTTGTGTTGGATTACTCCCTGAGCATGCAATTGGTTCCAAACGCAATTCTGCAGATGCAAGCGGTATGCACCGATTTGTTATTGCCCGCATTAAACGAAGACGCACAGGTAGGTATAACTGAATTCCATCGAGACGATCTGGAACCAGCACGAGTAAGCCCCTTTACAGTAGACCGATTGTTTCTGGAAGAAAGAATCGAAGCTATTCAGACTGAATATGTAAGTGGTTTTGCTTCTGGTTCCCGTATGTGGGATGCAGTTTATTCTGCGGTTGAAAGGTTTGATGTCGAAAATGAAAACCATGAAGCCCGGGTAATTTTGCTTATAACCGATGGAAACGATACCTCCAGTGTCAAAACGTTGGACGATGTGGTGGAAGCAGCAAAAAAACGCGGGGTACTTATATATGCTGTAGGTTTTGGTTTAAATATTAACCGCGCACAATTAAGTAACCTGGCAACACGCACCCAGGGAACTTACTTTGACTCTACTTCTCTGATTGCACTTGAAAATGCCATCCATCATCTTAATGATATACTTCAATCACAATATAACTTGAGATGGGCCTCGTTACGTCGTTCTGCTGCCCCAATAGTTCCAAGGTTTCACCTCAGCCTGAATGGAAATTCAGCACAATACACGGCTGCTGAAACTTTCGTACCAATTGCAAATGCAGGAGATGTTCTTAAAGGTAAACTCATACTGGAACGTAGTGACAGCGGCAATAATACTACAGTGTTCCTTCGTGCCAATTACATACCTCGTTTGATTGATCGCTTGAACATATACATCGAGTCAGACTATGAATATACCGTAGAAGTCGTAGACGGTATCAACGACGGATTGCTGGCAAATTGGGTAATGGATATTGTCCCTGTTTCTATTGGTAACAGCTTGAACTTAACAGGTCCGATACTGCCATTTGCCACTTTTGGCCCAATGCTGCGATTTGATTTCGATTCAGTACTGGCAACTGACGATATACCATTCAAGGCTTTTCAAGTTGATAACAGTATATATGGAAATGCACAATATTTTGAAATCGAAGAATCAAACTAATTAAATATAACGTAATGGGGCATATTATAATTCTAATATGCCCCATCTATTGAAACCGATTTGGAAAGTAGCATAGTGATTCAGATTCAATGTCCCGGTTGTAAAACACGATTCGAAACGAATAAAAAATTAGCAGGACAAATGGTAACCTGCTCGGCATGTGCTACGGTATTCCTGGTACCAAGGATGCAAGAACACAGCGAAATTATTGATGTTAAAGCAGAAGTTATTAATGAAACAGAGTCAGAACCGGAAAATTACAACGAAGACAGCGATACAGATTCTCAAGAACCATCCCAACCGGAACGCTTCTTAAGAACACGGGACCCAGCAGCCCAAAGAGCATACGGTTGGAGTGGATTTGATCCTGCACAACATCAGGGAAGTGGTGCCAAACGAATACGTACGTTTTACTTTGAAAAACGTTATAACCAGGGCCCGAATTGTTGTGCATTTGGGTGTTTCGCAGTGGTCTTTATCTTGGGGGCACTTTTCTTCCTGATCATTATGGCATTGACTGGTAACTAGTCATATAAACAAAGCTAAGAAATAGGTTATCAACTGCTTGATTTAGCATTCTGCAGCGCTTTGAGTTCATGTTCAATACTCTGGGTAACCGGGAAGCGAAATCCTGTTTTGGGGTCCAGGTCCAAATCCATTACTTTCAAAGCTACAGGATGTTGATCACGTTTCCATTGACTTTGTGCAAACAACCGGGCAAAATCAGCAGCCCAGATTTTCAGTTGTTCCGGTGCGTGATCTGTGTGTCGCTGACACACGATTTGCCAACAATCCACAAGTGATAGTCTGCGGCGAGCATAGAGGTACAATAAATCATCAAGTACCACATAGGGCATTAAATCTTTTTCATCTTGCTGGTCTGAGGTCAATTCTGCACTGGGAGCAAGGGCCAAAACTTTCTGTATTGATTTTATCCCATCTCTTTCAGACAGATATGCCAGCAATGCAGATATCAGACTTTTCGGGATATTGGCAATGGGAGAATATCCACCCTGGTTGTCACCTCCCGTTGTACTGTACCCCACAGCAGCTTCACTCAAATTAGAGGTAACCAGCACCAGGCCACCGACACTATTACTCCAATTCAGCATCATGGCACCACGTATACGCGCCTGCAGATTTTGCCTGGCCATCGGAGCGATATTATGCTCGCCCCCAACAAGCTCCATTGCTTTACTTAAAGCAATTTCAGACTCTTCGTGTATTGTGACCACATCAAAAGGCACGCCCAATTCCTCGGCAAGCGCCTGGGCGGCATCCCGAGTCGCAGAAGAACTGAAAGATTTGTTGGGCAGATAGACCGTGCTCACCCGCTCAGGATAACGTTTGCATTCAGCGCCACCATTAAGCGCTTTGGCTGCTTCTACAGCCATCAGCAGGCACAAAGCACTGTCACGTCCCCCGGATAAGGCAATTAAAAATCGCTGAAATGCTCCTACTTTCTCAAAATAGTCACGAAGTCCCAAAACCAGCGCATCAAACAATTCATCAAGGTAGATGTTGCTCGCAACAACCGACTCAGTTGAATCGGGCATATAAAAAGAATGGGGCATTTGAGCAACATAATCAGCCAACGGCGCAGGCGTGTAGGAATTACTGGTAATATCAACCACTCCGATAGAATTTGAGTTGACTGTGGAACTATTTTTTTGGATAGCACTTTCACGCCAGGTTGTATTTTCAGAACGCTGACGAACCAAATCATCAAGATTCACCACTGCGGAGCCCAAGGTCCAGGACTGCTTTGATAAGATGGGCATATCGCACAACAATTCATCTGGTGTGGCAATCAAACCACCACCATCAAATACGAGCCGGCTATTGTCACACCCCAGCAAATTTGAATAGGCATATATGGATTTCAAATTGGCAGCCGTGCCTTGCACCAGGCGCTTGCGTTCATTATTTTTACCGGGTAAAAATGGAGAAGCACTGGGATTACAAATGATCTCGGCCCCAGCCTGGACACGATCGCGGGCAGGGGAAGACGCAGTCCAAAGGTCTTCACATATCTCGGCAGTTACCATACCATATGGCAGACGAAATACCAGGTCGCCAGCAGGAACCCCTTCAAACTCCGTTACGCCACCACCCCAGGCAGACCAATTTCGGCCTTCATAAAAAATACTGTAGGTTGGAATATAACGTTTCAAGATTAAGCCATGTACTTTGCCATTTGATACCAACGCGGCAGCATTGTGAGCCAATCCATGAATACGTACAGGTAATCCGATAAATACATCAATCTCTACACACGACTTGGCAATTTCATGCAACGCTTCCCAACTACGCTGGACAATTTCCGGCCAGTATATGCGGTCTTCCAGGCTATATCCTGAGATACACAACTCAGGGGTTACCAGCAAATGCACCTGCTGCGTTCTTGCAGCTTCGATCACCTCTATCAATCGGGCCGCATTACCCGTGAAATCACCTACTTTGACAGAAACTGCCGCTGTACCGATACGCACCAAACGCATACCCATTTATTCTTGATACTCCTGTCCTGCCAACACAATCTTGAGTGCATCAAATAGTTCATCCGGATACTTACTGCTAACAAGCAGGTGCATTCCGTTATCCCAGAAAATCTTCACTCCTTCATTGGCGTGAATAATATACGATTTGCTTTTCCCAACCCGCCGAATTCCAAAGCCACCGTATTCTAGAAATGCCTGAAATGTTGTACGCTCAACGCGTTCCACCCCAGTCAAATCAACTTGGCGTACTTTCCATTGCAAAGGGAAAAAACGCAAAAAAAATCCTTCCGTAGTGACCTCAGTCTGCAATCGAGCTAACAAAAAAAATGCTATGACCAACCCATCGCTTAATACAATCAGACTACCAAAAAACAATAAAGTCACATTCGACAATGAATCTGGGGCGAATGATTCGCCTTGAATCAGTTGGCGTAACCACATCCAAAAGACAGTGCCCATAACCATGGCTGAGCTGAAGATAAGTATCACCCACAAGACCGGCTGGCGAAATTGCTGTTCTTCCTGGAATAGTATGGCAGGTTCGTTTGACTCCGGAGTATTCATGTCAGGCCAGTTCTGGGTTTTCCAACATTGTCTCCTTCATATCGCCAATCTTGGGAGAAAGAAGCACTTCATATATTTCTGGATTGCGCATACGCTTAAATTCTTCTGGCAACAAGGCGATTTGCTTCTGGGCACGATCGCGTATTGTTTGAATGTTTTCTGGCACTGTCAGTCGTTGGCCAGACTGTATTACTAGTTTTAGCAATGATTCCGCACGTGCAACACCTTCCAATGCATGTTTATGTGCGGGAGACGTACGATTACGACCAACCACCAGTTCAGAATAGTCCCACTTTTCATCATGCAAATACATGACATCGGCCAAGGGATGATCATGAGCATCATAATATCGTACCAGGTTCTTTTTGCCTGGATCGGTTGCTTTTTCGACATTCGAAGTAATTTTCATGCGTGGTTGCCACGCTGATTCATTGTATATGGCAGCCAGCTTATATACACCACTAAGCGAAGGTGCGTCTTTTGAAGTGATCAAATGCGTTCCAACACCCCAGGCATTAATACACGCACCTTGTCGTTTCAAATCCGCAATCAAATCCTCTTCCAAGTCATTGGAAGCCACTATTAACGGGTTCTCTAATCCAGCATCAATCATCATATTATAAGCTATCTTACTCAGCTTGGCCAGATCACCCGAGTCGAGTCGAATAGCCGGACGTATTTTATGACCCGCCTCTTTCAGTTCCTTAAAGACAGTGATAGCATTGGGAACACCACTTTTTACAGTATCGTAAGTATCTACCAGCAAGGTACAACGATCTGGATAATGCCTGGCAAATGCACGAAAAGCCTCCAACTCACTCGAGAAACTCATAACCCAGCTATGCGCATGGGTTCCTGCTACAGGTATGCCATATATTTTGCCAGCCAATACATTGGACGTTGATGTGCAACCACCGATATATGCAGCGCGTGATCCACTTATGCCACCATCTGGGCCATGTGCACGTCTCAGCCCGAATTCCATAACAGGATCATTACAAGCTGCCTGGCAAATACGCGCGGATTTAGTTGCAATAAGCGTGGAATAATTAAGCATGTTGAGCAAGGCTGTTTCCACCAACTGGGCTTCCATGATGGTACCATCAACCTGCACAATTGGTTCATATGGAAACGCTATACTGCCTTCCGGTATTGCATGAATGTCATAGGCAGGTTTAAATTCTGTCAAAAACGTAAGAAAATCTTCTTCAAACAAACCTTGAGATCGCAAATATGCTACATCATCAGGCATGAAACGCAAATTGGCAAGATAATCCAATAACAGCTCAAGACCGGCAGTAACTGCAAAACCCGTGTGAGGCGGTAAGTTGCGAAAGAAGTATTCAAACGAAACACGTTTTTCCGCTCGTCCTTCTTTCCACTGGCCTGCCATCATGGTTAACTGATAAAAATCAGTCAACAATGCAAGCCCTTTTCGTTGGAACCAACCTTGGTTCATTGACTCATAGGTCATTCAAGCGCTCCACTTCTAATCAGATTTACCCCTGCCTCCTGCATCTCCAGGAGCGCAGTTTCCACATTGGCATCGGAAATACCACGACAACCATCTTTGACTAGCACAACATTAAACCCTGCATCTATCGCCCCAAACGCTGAAGCCTTCACACAATAATCTGTCGCAAGACCTGTAATGAAAATACGATCGACACTTTTTTTAATAAAATACGCTGACAACCCCGGATTGGCAAAAGCACTATAATTCTCGACATTCGGGTCTGTTCCTTTATCTGCTATATAGGCGTCTAAAGGCACATGCAAATCAGCATGGAAGGCTGCTCCTGGTGAATACTGTACACAGTGAGCTGGCCATGATGAGTCTTCAAATTTTGGTGTGTCACTAAAACTGCAATGGTCTTCTGGGTGCCAATCTCGCGAAAAGGCAACCACATTGAATTTTCCCAGAATACTGTTTATAACCGGCACCACACCACTGCCTCCAGGAACAGCAAGGGCACCACCAGGGCAGAAATCGTTTTGGACATCGACAACCAAAAGCGCATCATTATCTTGTATTTTCATAGATATCCTTCTGTATGCAACCAGTTTAATGCTTTGTCAATTATTTTCCCATGATCAAATGCCATAACAGGCATGTCAGTAATGCGAAACCACCTGGCATCTGCTGCATCATCTCCCCCTACCGGTACTGGTTCTGGCTTGTCAGTGTTCAGCATCCCGACAAAGGCTACCGTAATACTCCTGCCTCTTGGGTCTCGCCCAACATCACCAAATGTATGAAATTGCTCCAGAGAAATATTGCTGATACCGGTTTCTTCTTTCAGTTCACGTAGTGCACCAGCTTCTAATTCTTCATCCAACTCCAGAAATCCGCCAGGTAAAGCCCAAGAACCAGAAAATGGATCGTTTCTTCGTTCGATTAAAAGTACTTCCAAACCATTATCACCACCACGAAATACGACCGCATCGACAGTGACCATTGGTCTGGGATATGAATAAGTGAAAGACATAAAAATAACTTCTCCCAAAACTTGCGATTTACCTCATGATAGCGCAATGATAAGAGACGCTTCACATTCTTACAGAAATTCGTTAATTCCATGTTGTAAGTTCACAATGGAATATCAGCTTGTATAAACCAAAGTCTGCACTATATTTTATAGTTAAACTGGTCATTTTGTATCAAACTATTAAGCTTGGGAGGGGATTATTATGGAAGCACCATTAAAAGTAGGTGTGTTAAGTTTTGCGCACGGCCATGTCACGGCATATGCCGACGTAATGAAAGACTTTGATGATGTAAAACTTATAGCAGCTTACGATGACA
Organism: uncultured Nitrospirales bacterium; assembly: GCA_964537975.1. Taxonomy (GTDB): domain Bacteria; phylum Hydrogenedentota; class Hydrogenedentia; order Hydrogenedentales; family SCBR16-9; genus SCBR16-9. The sequence continues at coordinate 63,221 of CAZIDP010000005.1, forward strand.
ATGCGGAACGTGCTCAGCCAATCTGTGAGCGCAATGGAATGCAGTATTCTGAAGACATAAACAATGTACTGTCGAATGAGGAAATTCAAGCAGTCATGATCGGTGGCGAAACCAATCGCCACGAAGAATTATGCATCGCAGCAGCCAAAGCTGGTAAACACATATTACTGCAAAAACCTATGGCATTCTCATTGGAAGCCTGTGACAACATCATTGCCGCGGTAGAAGAAGCAGGAATCGAATTTGCCGTTGCGTTTCAGATGCGGCACGATCCGGCAAATATTCGTATGCGTGAGTTGATTCAAAAGAAGGCGCTTGGCAATTTGGCCATTGCACGTCGTCGTCATTGTATCGGCGTGCTACTGGACAACAATTTCGTCAATGGCCCCACGAATTGGCATATTGATCCGGTCAAAAACAAGGGGATGTTTATGGACGATGCGGTTCATGCCGCAGACTGGTTCTATTGGTTGTTTGGTAAGCCGGTAAGTGTCATCGCGGAAATTGATAACGTCATTACCAATGTAGCTCCAGACGATTGCGGTGTGGCAGTGTATCGTTTTGAAGATGGCATGATTGGAATACTTCTAAACAGTTCCGTGGTCAATGCCGCTGAAAATACTTCAGAAATTTATGGCGAAAAAGGCTGTATAATCCAGAATTATGGAGATGGCCCATCAAATCATGTGCCCAGAGCAAAAGATTCGCCTGCATTGAAGGTGTTCCGGTATGGCCAACCCGATTGGGAAGACCAGAGCATACCAATTCCACCAGACCATGGCCACCGCATACGAGCGGTTCCACGCCCCTGGGTAAACAGCCTCCTCTATGGCGCGCCAAAACTGGCCTCAGCACGGGAAGGCCGCGTAAGTGTTGAAATGGTACTCGCTGCCTATGAATCAGCCCAGGAAGGAAAGCGCGTACTGTTATAACCTGGCATTTCCAGCCATACATGACTTGATATGTCGGACACAGGGAGGATGCTTCCAATCATCATCCTCCCTTAAAAAATCTTTCGAGTAAAAGCATACAAGCAGTTATAATATCCGCCGGGGCACCTCACGTGTTGCGACACCAGGATCATTCGTCTCCAGCATCCAGGAATCCAGTACTTTCCGCATACGCTCCAGATGCGCCTTAAATTCAACATCACCTGCCAGATTGTTTAGTTCCTCTGGATCCGTATGTAAATCGTAAAGCTCTTCGTGTTCTCGGTGGAAAATTGATTCCAGTATTCTGTATTGAACCGGGAAAGTCTCTTTGGCCTGAATTGCAGCTTCATAGGCATTGTTCCCCCAATTCCTGGTTGGGAAGGCATCGGCAGGCCCTGCAAAAAATATTTCCGGTGGTAAATTACCCTCCATATCCAGCAGTGACGCGGGGTCCTCGTCCCAGGTTCGTTCATGCATCAGATGCCGGATATAGTGAAATCGTCCGTCCCACACCGCGCGTGACGGGTAATACTCCAAAGGACTAGGACCATGGGCATTGTGCTCCGCAAAGACATAATCACGCCAGTCAAGTGGGTCCTCAGTGGCTGTTAACAAGGGACGCAACGATTTGCCGTGTACCGCATCGGGTACATCAATACCAGCATAATCCAGAATAGTCGGCAATATATCCAGATGACTGACCAATGCTCTGGATTGTCGAGCGGGTGTCTCAGCGGGAGGCTTAACAATGAACGGCACCCGAATCCCTTTGTCATATGCTGTCGCTTTGGCCCTATGGTAACAGAAGCCCTGGTCTCCAGTGAAAAATATCAACGTATCGTCATACAGCCCTTTATCACGAAGTACTTCCAGGTAGGCCGCCATCGTCAAGTCACACATCTCAACAGTACGGTAATATTCAGCCAGGTCTTGGCGCATCAAGGTGTTGTCTGCGAGGTATCCCGGTACCTCAACCTGCTCCAGGTCTGGAAGCGGTTTATTCCAACGATCAATAATTGGGCGAAGAAATGGTCGGTGTGTCCAATTTACATTCGACATCAAGAAGAAAGGCTTCCCATCACCAGCTTCCAAAAACTTCGCAAAAGCCTGTTTGGTTTCTTCTGGAGTCGTGTTGGTGAATCGGTGCATAAACGGAAATTTCCAGATTGGGCTCAGGTGAAATTTGTCGGTAATCCCAGTGTAATAACCTGCTTCATTCAGAATCTCCGGTAATGTCGGTATCTCATCATGCACCCCAACATGCTCAATTTCACGGAACCGGGTTTCTGTTCCGAGTTCTTCTTCCGGCGCATTGATGGTTGGTGTATGCACATTACGCCAAACGCCATTCGCATGACAATGCATGCCTGTAAGTAACGCACACCGGCTGGGTGCACAAGAAGCACTTGCCGCAAAGCCATTGGGAAAAAGGAGACCTTCCCGTGCCAACGCATCTACATGAGGCGTGTTCAGGCCCGTAGTACCCAAGCAACCTAAATGGGCACTGTGGTCATCAGTAAAGAAAATGATGACATTGGGCCGAGAATCATTGGTAGCGGCTACCGCGGTTCTGCGTACCGTTTCAAGTTGTGAAATACTGCCGAGACCAAAGGCCCCCAACCCCAGCCCAAAAGTACCTGACATAAAATTTCTGCGTGACAGGTCCGCCATGATTAACCTCCAATCGAATAGTATAATTTATAGTAATTTTATATTCTTTAATAATTCTGGACTCATCAAACTTAAATTGCAAGAACATTGATTAATTTATGCAACTCACTTGAATATGCAAGCACTTGGTTTTTCAAATTTATTAATCTGCTCTCACCCGTAATGTATACTAAATATTTACCACTTGAAATTGTCTGACCCATATGCAAAGATACAACATGAGACCCAACCCCATTTTCAATGTATTGCACTTCAATGGTGTGTCAGGAGAAGTACCATTTGCGTAGCGCTGTTTTAAAAGACCATAAAGTAATTGCACTGCTGTATTTTTTTACTGCGATCTTTATGATGTTTTTGGCTTTTTGCATCGCATTAATGATGCGATGGCAACTAGCCTACCCCGGAACTGCTTTACCGCTTACTTCCAACTGGTTCGACCTCAGCCATGCCTGGATGCCCGGAGGTGTGTTACAACCTGAGTTTTATAACCAACTTGTCGCGATGCATGGCAGTATCATGGTATTTTTCGCTGTGGTTCCCATATTATTGGGAGGATTCGGTAATTATCTTGTTCCATTGATGATTGGCGCACCCAATCTGGTATTTCCCCGCATTTCTTTTTTGGGATATATCGCGTATGTTTTTGGGGCTTTTGTTGTGTTGGCAAGCTTTTTTACCAGCGGTGGTCCAGCTTCAGCAGGATGGACCAGTTATCCGCCACTTGCAGTCCTGGACTCACCCGGTCAGACATTCTGGCTGATCGGAATGATGCTGGTCTACCTGTCCTCACTCGCAATCAGTATCAACCTCCTTGTAACCATAATCCAGTCAAGAACACATGGTATGTATTTTATGCGTATGCCATTTTTTGTCTGGTCACAAGGTATTGCAGCGTTATTGCTGCTGCTATCATTCCCATCATTGGCTGCCGCATCGCTAATGCAAATCATGGACCGTGTAACGGGGAGCAGTTTCTTTCTCCCATCGGGATTGGTGATCAGTGGTGAAGCCCTGGAAGTCAGTGGCGGAGGCAGTGCGTTGCTGTGGCAACACCTCTTCTGGTTTCTGGCACATCCGGAAGTATATGTATTGCTGCTGCCAGCTCTGGGTATTATTGCCGAGATTATTCCCAATAATACTCGCAGGCCACTCTGGGGATATCGTGGTATGGTCTATGCCACACTGTTTCTGGGCATAATGTCGTTTCTCGTTTGGGCACATCACATGTATTTGACGAATATGGGCGCATCGCTTAGCCGCTTTTTCCAGGTGACTACCATTATCATATCCGTACCATCGATTGTGATCGCATCTTCTTTGGTCGTCTCACTTTGGGGTGGCGCCATTCGTTTCACGCCACCTATGTTGTTTGCGTTGGCATTTCTTCCCATGTTTGGTATCGGCGGCCTTACAGGCCTTCCCCTGGCATTACCCAGCACAAACATTGTGCTGCACGATACCTTTTATGTGGTGGGCCATTTCCATTATATCGTGGTCGGCGGAACCGTGTTTGCCATCATTGCGGGCACCTATTACTGGTTTCCAAAAATTACTGGCAAATCAATGAATGGCCTCTTGGCCCATCTGCATTTTTGGCCAACACTGCTGCTTGTAAACAGTGTTTTTTTTCACATGTTGTTACAAGGTGTGGCCGGCGTTTCACGTCGAATGTACGATGGCGGTATAACCTATACCCATGGACAGGAGGTCGCTCATTTACATACCATCATCACGACATCGGCCTATTTACTGGCAATGGCACAAATACCTTTTGTAATAAACTTGATACACAGCTTGTACCGGGGAAAAAAAGTGGACAGGAATCCGTGGCATGGTGTCACGCTGGAATGGATCGCTCCCAGTCCCCCATTACGTAATGGCAATTTTCCATTTCCAGTTCATGTATATCGCGGCCCATCAGAGTATAGTGTACCAGGTGCACAAGACGACTATACGCCACAAAACATTGCAGTAGACAGCACAACATGACACAGCAATTACCCTATGATATACACCCAAGACGAGACACCGGGCAATACAATGCACGTCTGGGAGTCTGGCTCTTAATAGCATCATCGATCATGTTGCTCGCAGCATTGTATTCGGGATATGCAATGCTGAGATATACCTCGGGCGAATGGAATATATATCAAATCAGGCTATCCATGACTTTGGGGATACTGGCAGTTGTTTTGCAAACTTTGATTGCACTTTTATCTCCCTGGAATTGGTTGTTTGCCCGACAGGGTAGCTTCGGCATGGTATGGTGCAGTTTGGGTGCGTCTGTCATCATCAGCCTGGGTGCTATATTCACCTGTGCCTACCAGCAGCATGTTCTGGCACAGCAAGGTTTCACTCCGGTAAAGCACAATTTCTATGCGTTGTTTCACCTGTTGACCGGGTTACAAATTCTTTTTCTGATTATTGTTATGGTATCCAGTATAGTTTTTCTGCTCGCCCCCGGGAACAAACAAAAACGACTCATGAATCGCATGGAATGCCTTGGCATATTTGTACACTTTGTGGCAGTGTCTGCCTGGTTACACTTCACCTTGTTCTTTGTGCTTTAACCGTTGTCACAAATGAAGAAACCTAAATTTTGAGTGTCCTGCGCCGCAATAACAAGCCAAGGCAAATCAGACTGCCTACTATGTATATAACGTACAAAACCAGCAGTACTTTGTTAAAAAATTGCAACGGGATCGGTATACTGACAACAAAACCAACCACAACAATCAGTTTGAGCGTTCCAATAAGAACCCAATCTGGAACTGGCACGTGGTCTAATGAATTTCGAGATGGATAAGCTAACACGCCAATTAATATTACCGCTGGAACCAGATAAAGCAAAGGTGCTTTATATATTGCAATAGTGAAGATAACCAGAATGATCAAAGCTCCAAGAGATACAGCTTTTCGACTTTGAATTCCACTTGTTTTACTTATAAACAATACAAATAGAAACGTTGCAGGGATCAGATAGAGCAAAGAAAACCAGACTTGATAACTGTCGGGTAAACCAAGTTCATGTAAATTATTATACCCTTTCAGTACATTTCTAAATACAATACCAGACGCAAACCAAATTGGGAATCCGACCCCTATAACACAAGACCTGGCAGAAAACATCTGCACCGGACTTCCAATCTCAGGACGATTTAACAGATAGAATGCAAGACCAAAAGCAAGCCCACCACCCAGGCCTATAGTCATCTCCCAATTTTTCCACCAGTCAATCTCCAGGCTTGCACCGTGGAATGTTTGCCAATAGCCGCCTATTGTAAAGGGAATGGCAAAACCCAACCCCATTACAAGCATCATGCTCACAGCACGCCAATCTCTCCGGATCATTTCAAATACAAGAAAACCGAAAAAGAAACCTACGTGTGGAGCAATATTTCTGATTGAACCTGCGGCCCGGATACACGTTCGGTTCTCTTCTACTTCGTAAATACCTTCCGTGTAAAATGGCAGGAACCATTGGGGGAATGATCGCACAATAAGCAATGCGATCAAGGCACCGAGAATCCCAGACGCAAATCGCAATAACCATCCCCACCATTGCAATCGGGCATTTGGCCCACACCAGGCCATAAAAGCGCCGGTTACACCGCCCCAGTGCAGACCACAGAAAAATAGCATCGTATACCCGGTCCAAGGTGCAATGTCGCGTACCCCTTCCGGAAAGTTCAGATAAAAGTTTCCGCTAAGCCAGGCAATGTATACGCCATACCCTGTAAGACCACCATAGGCGATACCGAAAGTGATTGCAGCAAGCATCCAAGGCGTGGAATATGGGCGTCGGTTACCCGCAATATCTCTGGTAGAGAATCCGAACCATAATATGCCCCAGCCCAGCCCGGCCAACAATCCCCCTTGGGAGCCACCAAAACCGGTTGTGCCCCGAATAGCCCAATAAAAGGCTCCCATGAGTCCCATTATACCAGCCAGGAGAAGATAGTCTGTCGGACGAGACAAATCAAACCTGTGTGTACGCACATTAGATTCAGACATGATACCCCTCCACATTCAGCTGAGTTTATACCAGTTGTTTTATCAGCTCGGTAAGTGAACAACCATTGTTGCCAATATAAAATGCATGCCAACCAGCAGCCCGGGCACCTTCAATATCATGCTTGATACTATCACCAACGTGACAAATTTGCAGTGGATCGACCTGACAAACTTGTTCTACATATTGAAAGATACGTACATCAGGCTTTTCATACCCAACTTCACCAGATAAAAACACCTGCTCAAAATAACTACGAAGTTTCAGTGCTTCCATGACATTATGAAAACGTTGATCCGCATTGCTCAACAATGCCAGTCGTCTGCCAGACGATTTCAAACTTTCCAGGGTCTCAAAAACACCGGGCAATACCTGCCAACGTCTGCCTTCACCGAAGGCAGCATATAGTCGCTCGAATATACTTGTTTGCTGCAAGAAATCGGTAGACCATGGAGCAACCGTATCACACACAATAGCTTTCCAGAATTCCCGATCATCTGCTGTCACGGGGTGGCGTACACGGTAGTTTTCAAATTGCCCAAAAACATGCCGAAAACGTGACTCGACATCTTCCACCCTGGCGTCAATACCATGTTCAGCGAAGATTTCCTGATACACCGCCCCGACACTTGGATCAGGACAGATAAGCGTTCCCACCGCGTCAAATGTAACTAAAATAATTGATTTTGGGAACGATACTGTAAATTCCTGCATTCTACGAAAAATCCACTGGAACACGCTCACCATTCAATTTTGCGGATTTAATTTCTGCTTCAATCAGCTTGATAGTATTTACGGCAGAATCAGGTGCGGCTATTTCAGAAGGTTTGTCTTCTTGAATACATTGCAAAAAATGTCGCATCTCATGAAAATACCCGTCACCTTCAGGCAATTGAATCGCCTCCGTCATCCCGTCCAGAGTATAAACATACAAACCAAGATCATTGTTCATGGCCAAGGTAGCCTTTTCCAGAGCAATGGTAAAGTTCATTCCGAAGGAATACCCCGAAGCATATTCCCAGGCACCTTCCGTTACAATCAATTGCGTATCGGTGTATTCATAATCGGTTATGATGTGATCGATCCGTCCAGCTGCCATGCCACCAGAAAAACTTCGCACTGACTTTGGTTGTCCAAATACATATTGAACAAAGTCGGCATCGTGAATATGAAAATCCAAAGCAGCCAAACCACTTTCGGCACCTTTTTGTAACCAGCCTTTCCAGCTCCACGAGGGTAAGGGAGAAATTCGGTTGAAACGGGCTGTTAATACATTACCGTATTGCTTACTGTCAATAATCTCTTTAGCTTTGGCATACACGGGCCAAAAACGTATACAATGCGCTATGAACAAGTGACGATTATACTGCCTGGATGCCTGCAACATGGCTTCTGATTCAGCAGCATTCAACGCCATCGGTTTTTCACATATCACATGCTTACCTGCAGCCAACGCTGCTTCTGTGTGCTTCAGGTGCATAAATGTCGGGAGGCTAATGTCTACAACATCGATTTCGGGATCGTTGTACAAGTCTTCAGCTTTGGCATACTTCCGAACATTTGAAAAATCAACGATTTCTTCACCTCCATCTGGCAGCTTGAAACGGCCTTCCAGCCGACTTTCTTCAACATCAGAAACAGCAACTACTTCAGCTTCAGGCAATTGTAGAAATGTATCCCAGTGTACTTTACCGATAAATCCAAGTCCAACCAAACCAATACGTATTTTCATATTAAACTCCACTATAATCATTTTGTTTTTTACATTCAATCCAATATGTATATATATCAGATGAATGAACAAAGTACTTTATATCAAAGATGGAAAGCCAATTGCTATTTTAAAATAGCACAACTTCAGACACATTATAATAAAAAGCCTTTTATCACTTCAGTGTCTGTATTGTTGTACATCGAATTATCATAATGACTATGATTATGTTGACGAATATGCTTTTTGTGCAGCTTGAACGGCAACACATGTCTTAATATCAGCGCCTAGACGGGTAAGGGTATCTTCCAATGCCCCAAGACAAACCAGGACATTCCGTGGTCTGCTTGAGTAACCCATCAGCCCGATACGCCAGGCTTTACCTGCCATTACGCCAAGACCGGCTCCAATCTCCAGGCTGTACTCCTCCAATAATATGGCACGCACTTTCGCCTCATCTATCCCAACTGGCACGGATACAGCATTGAGTTGGGGTAGACAACTCGCCTCTGGTGCCAGGAATGACAAACCCATAGCTTCAATTCCAGCACGTAATGCTCTATGATTTCTTCGGTGTCGTGCCCAGGCAGCTTCAAGTCCTTCTTCTTGTAACATTACCAAGGCTTCATGTAACGCGTATAGCGCATTGATGGGAGCCGTATGGTGATAGGCCCGTTTCCCTCCACCACCCCAATAAGACAACACAAGATTCAAGTCCAGAAACCAACTTTGAACTGGTGTCTTGCGGTTACGGGTTTTCTCAATTGCGTTTTCATTAAAGGACACCGGTGCCAAACCAGGTACGCACGACAAGCATTTCTGGCTACCGCTGTACACAGCATCAACTGACCAATCATCATTGAAATAAGCAATTCCACCCAATCCTGTAACAGTATCTACAATAGTCAGGCAATCATAACGGTGGGCAATTTCAACCAGGGACTTCACATCGGAAGCTGCTCCAGTTGACGTTTCGGCATGTACGAAAGCAACCAATTTTGCTTCTGGATGTAGTTTCAACGTATCTTCTAATTTGTTCGGGTCTACAGGATGCCCCCAATCATCTTCCACCATCACAGGTATACCGCCACAACGGATAACATTTTCTTTCATACGCCCACCAAAGACACCGTTCTGACAAACAACCACGGTATCACCTGGCTCAACCAAATTTACGAAACAGCACTCCATCCCTGCTGAACCAGGCGCAGAAACAGGAAAGGTAACATCATTTTGGGTTTGAAAAGCATACTGCAACAAGACTTTCAATTCATCCATCATTTTGATGAATTCCGGGTCGAGGTGACCAATGGTTGGCCGGGCAAGTGCCTGACTTACGCGGGGATGTATATCAGAAGGCCCTGGCCCCATCAGCGTCCGGGTCGGGGGGTAGAAAGATGTCTTTATTTCCATGTACTTTTACTCCTGTGTAAATAGCATTATAAAAAATAGAATATAATTTAGAATATCCTGTACTCGCAGGAATCTTCCCGCTTAATTAAAAAATCAATATCTATAGAAGTCTGGCAAAACAAGGTAACATATCTGGTATAGATGCGTAAAGACGAGATAACAAACGTGTTGCTCATAACCGCAATACGCGAATTTGCTGTTATGATCCATCAGGTAAGGTAATACCGATTTCACATAATTTATTACGAGTTTGTCCAGCCCAATCTTGGTTGGCAGCTGGACTGGCAGGACTGGGGTGTGGAATTTTACAAATCTCTACTTTACGGCTGATTTCAAGGTTGTCTGTGCAGATCAATTCCAGACGTTTCAACGCAAAATTTCCAATACCAATTAGATACTTGGGCTGGTAGTACGACAACAATTCCACAAGTGCATTATCGCATACAGTCAATAGGGCATTTCGCTCCTGAATGGGCAGTTTGTCGGGAGTAATATTTTTACCACCGGCTTCCATAAAAGCCAGAGGGCAATAATTCAACACAATATTATCACTGAAAAAAACTTCTGGTGTACCATATATTGCCTGCATAAGTCCCCAGAAACGCTTACCACTCACTTCCCGGCGCCTGCATTGAAATCCTTCTATGGGACGCTTTGGGTGTTGTATCTCCGGTACTGCTGTAGGAACATCAATACCAATCCAGTCACGAACCATGGGGACATCTCCAAAGGGAATACCTGTTTGAACCATCCCCCATGGCCCTGGATTCATGCCGAGAAAAACAGCTTCCTTGTAAGCACCGTCATATCGCTCCAGATATTGAATCATGGCATTTTTGGCATAACGGAGGGGATTATAAACACAGGCAACCGGGTTGGAAAACGACAATGCATCCACGGCATCAGCCAGATCATCATAAATTTGAACAGGGTTTTTCATTCTAAAACTATCGCAATACAAATCAACTAGACTTTTTTTTCCTTGGTGCAGGTTTCCGTGCGACAGGCTTCTTTTTTGCAGTAGCTTTTGCAGGAACCGGAGATACCGGTTTGCTCTGTTTAGCTGCCGCAAGACCACTAATTAATTCCACGTCATTGACAATTTTACCTACTGTTTTCCTGGAGACGGGTTTTTCTGCCACAGGTTTGAAAAAGGGATCACTGTCCGGGATGGGAACATCCGCTTCTTCTGGTGTTTCCTCTTCCATATTATCAGGCTGGAACTCAGCGTTTCTTGAATCCACAGTATGAGTATCGGCATGCAGCATGTTATCCAGAACATTTTCAGTCAATATGTTTAATCGCGATAAATCATCAATTGCCAAGCGCGCAAATTGCGTTTCCGGACATCGTTCCAGGAGCATTCGATATAAAGCTTTAGCTTCATTAACACGGTTCAAATTAACTTCATACAGACGAGCTTTTTGATAAACAGCTTCTGACCAGTAACGACGGTTATCATGAAAACGTTCGGCTATTTCTTCAAATAACGCAGCTGCTTCTTTATTGCGATCATCGGAACGCAGCAGTCGTGCTGCTTCAAACATGGCGCTTGCGGTATTTTCTCGATAAGATCGATACATGGCGACTGCACCATCAACATCACCCCGCAGCGCCATCTTTCGTGCAGCCGCAAATTCTGATGGGTCTTCAATAACTGCACTGAATGGGTCTATCGCATCTACGGTACGTGTTGCAAAGGAATTGACAACCGTATAGGTATAATAGGCAACAGGGACGGTGAAGAACAGTAAACTCCAGTAAAACAACATGAAACGTCGGTCAGGTTCTGGGGTCGAAGCCCCGAATAAGTCTAAAGGTTCAGCTTCCGACTGGGCAGGGATATTGGTGAAGTAGAGCGACGATACAACCAGACTAAACGCAACCAACATACCCAGCCACATCAACAATGCAACAGGTATAGGGACACTTTCCCCGATACTGCTCCATCGCAATTTGATGATGCGCCCGGCCAGTAAGAGTACCAAAACAAAAAGGAGCAGAAACAGAAATTCTCCAATGTTTGGGTAATATACTGGTTCGTTCATATGCTTAATTGATCTCCCAATTTAATGAAACGCTTCCAATTCGCGACCTACCCGATACAATTACTAATAATTAAGTTAACCAGCAGTTACAACACTTTCAACGAAAACGAAGTTTTCGTAAAAGGCACACCATACCCGCTGCATTCGTCAACTTATTACCCTAAAGTATAAGTATCGCATACTTTGCCGTCAAACCCCAAAATATTTTTTTCAAATGCAAAGGAAAATATCTTATGTAACGCAGGCAAAACTGCCCTGCATAGGTATTCACTTTGTTTATAACTGGAAAAAGAAAAATATGTTACACTTTGAAAATCGGTTATACTTCATTGAAAACTAATTTGGTTAGAATATTTTTGCCTTTATTTTCTTTTTTTAAATGACACAATAAAATAGGAATAACCATTGACAACGAAAGGCATATAAGTGGCCCGTGAGCTTCATACCGGTCAGGATTTAATCAAGGCCATACCACTGCCCCAGGTTCAAGAACGCTTGCTTACTTCGCTTGAGCACAGCGATGAAACTGGTATTGCAGATGCCATTGATCTAATTCTCAGTCAAGGCGCATACCACGGGTGCAGTGACATCCACCTGGAGCCTTGGACTGATTTCTATTCTATTCGATATCGAATTGATGGTATCTTGCATCAGATTGCCCTGTTACCACGCGATTTTCAGGCTAAGCTGAATGCACGCATCAAAGTAATTGCAGACTTGGTCGTGTACCGAAAAGATGTACCACAAGACGGTCGTATCGACAAAGAGAAAACTTCGTGTGGACGTCCTATGCGTGTATCCACTGTTCCCACCATCAAGGGAGAAAAAACGGTAATCCGGTTATTGGGCGATTCGAAAGATATTTATTCGCTGGACATGCTGGGTTTTCAGCCTGAGATAGCAGAACATCTTCGCGAAATAATATCTCGTAGTCAAGGCACCATTTTATTGACTGGACCCAGCTCAAGCGGTAAAACCACTACGATTTATGCGCTACTGCGTGAACTGATGAATTTGCGAAAAAATGCTACGAATATTGTGACTGTGGAAGACCCCGTAGAATACGGTATGGACAAAATTGCGCAAATGCAAGTGAATCCCAACGTTGACTTTACATTTGCCAATGCACTACGCGCAATACTTCGGCAAGACCCTGAAGTGATCATGGTGGGTGAAATTCGCGATCGGGACACAGCCAATATTGCCATTCAAGCTGGCCTGACAGGGCATTTTGTAATCAGCACCATTCACAGCGGGACAGCCGCGGGCGTATTTACACGTTTGTTGGATATGGGCATCGAACCATTCCTCGTAGCCTCATCACTGACTGGTGTCCTGGCGCAACGTCTGGTACGGCTCAACTGTCCGCAATGTCTCACTGAATATAATCCAGAGCCCATGATAATAAAGCGTTTTGGCCAGGATGAAAAAAACTGCAAATTTTATCGAAGTACAGGGTGTGATGCCTGTAACGGTATTGGATTTCGGGGACGCGCATCAATTGGGGAGTTGATGCTGGTTAACCAGGCTATCGGAGAAATAGTACTGACGCGGCCCACAACCTCACAATTACATCAAATAGCTATTGAGCAGAAAATGGAAACCATGGCTACAGATGGGTATCGAAAAGCACGAAAAGGTATTACAACGCTGGAAGAATTAATACGGGTTTTACCCGATTTGAGTTCATAATCTGCCAAGTATCATCCGTAACATTATGATTGACCATATTGGAGAGATGCAGGATGAGTTCAGACTATCCTGCAATGATTTATATACATTATTTGATGTTTGTCTGAGCAAGGTCATATTCACTACACTATTGATTATGGTTCACGCAATTTTCTATATATATTTATACAGGAAGCAAAATTTAGCATATCAGAAGTTTTGATACCAGGGAGAGGGGCACACCACATGTTGAATGAATTAAATACATATCCACCACAAATTTTGGTTATCGAAGACGATGCCAACCAATTGAATACCATTCGCGATTATCTTACACGAGCACAATTTCAGGTACGCACAGCGGTGAATGGCTGGGAAGCATTAAAGCGCATCAAGGAATCGCCATTGGACCTGATTATTTCTGAAATGACTATCAATGACATGGATGGTGCCAGCTTGCGTGAAAAGTGTTTATTAACGCCAAGCACCCGCGATGTCCCGTTTTTATTCATTGTAGATGCCAAGCAAACAGACAATCAGGTTCGTGCCCTTCGAAGTGGTGTTGATGATGTCATTACCAAGCCCTTTGATCCTGTTGTTTTGGTTGCACATGTCCAGGCAGCCATTGAGCGACGGCATTCCTATGATCGTATGGTACGTATTGATCCCATGACCAGGTTGCTCAATCGTCCCACACTGGAAAAGGAACTGAGCGATGAGCTTGACCGGGTCAAACGCTACAAACGATTTGCCAGCATGATGGTTATCGATGTGGACAATTTGAATAACGTTAATATGGAAAATGGTGTTGCTTTGGGCGATTTGCTGCTAACCTGTCTCTCTGGCATTGTACTCACAACAATTCGCACGATGGACATCGCAGGTCGTTACAGAGGAGCCATGTTTTTACTGTTTCTACCAGAAACAGACAAGCAAGGAGCTGCTGTTCTTGCCGCTCGAATTCAAAAACAACTTTTGGCCGTTGCCGATACCGTAGCCGGTGTAGAACTGACCTTCAGTGCGGGTATTGTAAGTGTTCCCGATGATGGAACAGAAATTCGTGAGCTGTTTACACGATGCGAACTTACATTGAAAAAGGCCAAAGAAGCGGGTCCTGGCAATACTGTATTCTGGGATCAAGCATTTATGGATGAACTCGAAGCATCACCAATGTTCGATTAATAAACAAATTCGATTTTACCTGAGTCGCTTTCAACAATTGGTTTAGATATGTCACATACTAATCAGGAAAAAAAGTCAAAATCTGCCTTTGAAAAAGACCCATACCCTAAAATGATCTTGATATGTATAGCCATAACAGGGCTGCTATTGTTGATAATTTTCGGGGTAATGTATTTTGATTTCTTTATAGTTCAAACTGAAGTTGAGGGGTTCGAGCCGTTTGATCTCCCCGAAGATGCACTGCCAGAACGCATCACACCAATCAGAGAAAGTCACATGCCCATTGCATCAAGAATAGTTATATGCTAGAATAGCTTATTGACTTATTCACTAGTTTTATACCTGTTTGTTTTTTACCAACAACGGAGGTTTATAATGAGGTTATGCAATAGTATTATATGCACCTTGCTTTTTGTATCTTTATCATGGACAATTACAGCAATGGCAGAAGAAGACAGCCGGATTGAAACAGGTACCCAGGCTGACGGTTATAAGGGTATCTGGTTTACACTAGGTCAATTTGCAGAATATGGCGACAAATATTCGGGTGGTCTCGGTACCTATACCGCCAAGCATATTCCGTTGGCCATCTACTCTGAAGAAGCAAACAAAACGTTTTTTGTTTATGGTGGCACACGTGCTCCAGATGAGAAGCACCTGTTGATCATGGTGTCGTACTATGATCACGAAACCGATAAAGTACCCAAACCAGTCATTGTGCATGACAAAGATGGTGTCATTGATCCCCATGATAATCCGAGCATCAGCATGGACGACAAAGGCCATATCTGGGTATTTGTCAGCGGTCGGGGTAGAGGTCGCCCAGGATTTAAATACCGCAGTGTGAAACCATACGATATTTCTGCTTTCGATTTGATGGAAACAAGAGAAATGACCTATCCCCAGATATTCTGGGTAAAAGATAAGGGCTTCATGCACTGTTTGACACAATATCGTACAGGTCGCTTTTTGTATTGGGAAACAAGCGACGAGACAGGAGAAAACTGGGGGGAAACCAAAGCACTTGCTGAATTCGGTGGTCACTATCAGATAACCAATGCTGAAAATGGGCGTGTATTTACTGCTTTTAACCACCACCCGAATGCCAGTGTCGATCGCAGAACCAATATTTACTATGTCGAAACTAAAGACTTTGGTGAAACCTGGACCAATGCGAAAGGTGAAACTCTTGATTTACCATTGACAGAAGTTGAGAACCCCGCACTGGTTCGCGATTTCCTCTCCCATGAGCAGAACGTTTATATTAAAGATATTCGACTTGGACTGGACGGCCACCCTGTCATCTTGCACCTGGTTAGTCAGGGACATGCCGCAGGTCCGGAAAATGACCCCAGGACATGGGCAACCGCACGCTGGACTGGCGAAGACTGGGATTTTCGCGACATCACAACTTCCGGCCATAATTATGACACCGGTTCCTTGTACATTGAATCAGATGGAATGTGGCGCGTGATTATTCCTTCAGAAACCGGACCACAACAGTATGGTACCGGAGGGGAAATAGCCCTGTGGACCAGCAACGACCAGGGCATGACCTGGGAGAAAGTGCGTGACATCACGTCCAACAGTAAGTACAATCATGGCTACGCCCGGCGACCTGTGAATGCGCATCCCGATTTCTACGCTTTCTGGGCTGACGGCAATCCAGATGAATTTTCCGAGTCCAGAATCTACTTCACCAATCGTGAAGGCGATGTAGTACGCGTATTGCCCTATCATATGGATGAAGATTTCGCGACACCCGAACGCTATTAATTAACATTTTGGCTGGAGCAATGGAATAACCACCTTGCTCTAGCTTTTTTTATGACTTCTTGTATTGGTTATCTCTTTAGCCCAAGGTTACCTGTACTTATCATTGAAATCAAAGTAAACCATCACCAATTTTTGTCAAGTATATTGTCTCTGACGATTGGATATTCCGAACCAATATTTTTTACTTGACTTTTGGGTCAATAAATAGGATAATAACATGTGATTAGGAGCATATGATGATTTCCAAGACTGCTTTACATACTTTACATGCTGTGATTGAACTGGCAAAATCTGACACCGCTTATATCGGTTCGGCACAGATTGCAGCAAGGATAGGTGCTCCGCAGAATTACCTGGGCAAGTTGCTTCAAAGTTTGGCACGGGAAGGACTGGTTCATTCACAGAAAGGTTTGGGCGGCGGTTTCCAATTGACACGTCACCCAAAGGATATCACCTTGCTTGATGTGATTGAGCCGATTGATCATATAAGCCGCTGGAAAGGGTGCTTCATGGGACAAGCAAATTGCTCTGACAATGATCCCTGCCCCATGCATGATCGTTGGCTTGCAGTTCGAAATGCATATCTGGATATGCTACAAAAAACAACATTACACGAAGTAGCTTCTGGCCGCAAACCCTTGTCCGCATTCAGCAAAGTTTAGTAACAAATGAATTTGCATACAGTTATAAAAGTTAAAATCTATAATCGTATATTCACATGCTATTAGATTTAAAGGTACACTTGAATGAAACTTGAAAATACCAATGCTGACATCATGATTCAATATCAGATCAACAAGGCTCATCAATGCCGGACAGTGGGAAGAATTATGATATCTTTCCCCCGATCATGACGACTCGCTGTCCGTCTACTGATAGTTTTACCGCTGTGCAACCAACCACAATTTGGACTAACGACAACGAAAAAGGAAACATTCATGAACACACAAACCTTTGAACACGAGTTGCAGAAGTCTGTCTCAGATTATGTTACCAAACATCCGGAACTGACTCGGGTTTTCGAAGCATTGGGTATCGACTATTGCTGTGGTGGCAAGAAACCCATTGTTGAGCTGTTTGAAAAAAAGGGACTTGATGCAGAAACTTTTCTGAAGGTTGTGCCATTTATCCTGCATAAAAACAAAGATACAGGAACGGATCCAGGTGCTATGACGCTTGATGCTCTGATCGACAACATCGTACAAACACACCATGCCTATTTACGCCAGGAACTGCCACGAATTAACAAACTTGCAGAAAAAGTCGCGAAAGTACACGGTACGCAAGAAGTACGGTTAAACACCTTGTTGGAAGTTGTTCAACAGTTCACAGCAGAAATCTATGCACATGCAACAAAAGAAGAGCACATCCTCTTTCCAGCAATAAACGCCATGTTACAATCGGAACAGTCACCACGGTTTCCCTTTGGCACCTTGGCAAACCCAATTCGAGCCATGGAAATGGAACATGAAAATGCTGGTGGTGGGCTTGAAGAAATGCGCTCACTTACCGACAATTTCACTCCACCAGAATGGGCCTGCAACACCTATCGAGCCTTGTATGATGCTTTGGATACCTTGGAAAAAGACATGCATCTGCACATCCACAAAGAAAACAACATCCTTTTTCCGCGGGCTCTGGAATTGGAAGCGCAATTAAACAACAATTAAGCATGGACATTGATAATATCTATTCAGACAACACGTAAAATGAAGGTAAATTGCATGCGTTTGACTCAAGAGTACGAAAAGCACTTGGTCGTGTTGATATACCAGTTTATGTTGTCGAACTTAAAATTGATGGAGTAGCGGTATTGTTACAATATGGCAATGGTAAGTTGCAACAAGCTGTTACGCGTGGTGACAGAACCCGTGGTAACGACATAACCCGAAATGTGCAAATAATCAAATCGTTGACTGAACTACTACGAGACAATTCCTATCTTTCCAGTTTTGAAGTCCGTGGTGAAGTGTTTATGCTTGTTGGCGAATTGGAACGAATCTACAAAGAACGCGAAAAAGCCAGATTGGAACCGTACTGTAATACACACAACACTACCTTTGGAACACTATAGTTAGTGTACTCTCGGCACTAGTAAAACAAAAGCTTGAGATATAGCTTTAAAATATGCACTGCGGACATGCATTTGTAATTCCACAAAGAAAACCAGGAAATCCTCCCATTACGGTTGATATAGCACAATTATTGCCTAAGAGGTGAAATATTTCTATTAATATCAGTCAAAATTATTGACAACCTTCAATTAAGGTACATTTTCGCTCCTAAAATCAATTATTCCACAACCAACACCGAGCATGGGAACATGCACAGATATTGATTCAATAAGATAACTTCCTATGATTAAATTCAAATTTTACACTATAGTTTTTTAGAATATTGATGAATACACGAGATAATAAAATTGATAATATTTCGACTGATATGAGTTTATTGCTAATATAACACAAAGAAAATTTGACTTATTTAATTATAATATGTATAATTAATATTAGACAATATAATTGCGTTATATGCGGATTTTTCAATATATACGATTTTCTTGTAAGCAGAAATTTACATCTTAAAAAATTTTATATTATGTATTTATCAAGTATTATTACAAGTTAGAATTCTTTACTAGTAAAATTTTTTAGGAAATTAAATGTTCAACGATTTACTTTATAAAACCTTGCTGGACAATCTATATGATGGTGTCTATTTTACTGACACCAATCGACGCATAAAATATTGGAATAAGGGAGCAGAACGCATTACCGGTTTTTCTGCTGGCGAAGTTCTGGGTTGTCGCTGTGCTGACAATATACTCATGCATGTCGACCTGGATGGAAATTCATTGTGCATTAACAATTGTCCATTACAGGCTACGCTGATTGATCAAATTCAAAGACATGAAAGTTTATACTTACATCACAAAGAGGGACATCTGGTACCCATTCGCGTAAGTATTGCACCAATCTTTGATGATGATGGTGAAGTAATTGGGGGGTTGGAGACTTTTCAAGACATTACGCATGAAATGGCTGCAATTAAAGAAGTAGAAAATTTAAAAGAACAGGTATATATTGACAGCCTGACGGGAATTGGAAATCGGAGATGTTGTGATAAAATGCTGTCACGACGCTTCAATGAATTAGAATTTATTGATTCAAGTTCACTAGGTATCATTTTATTTGATGTCGATTATTTTAAAAAATTTAATGACCAATATGGCCACAAGATAGGTGATGTTGTCTTAAAGATGGTTGCACGAACTTTGATGAATAGTATGCGTACTTATGATTTTGTGGGTCGTTGGGGCGGTGAAGAATTCATGGCATTAACCCCTAATGTGCGACAAGATCAAATATGGCAACTTGCGGAACGTCATCGCCATCTTGTAGAACAATCCAGTCGGTCGATAAGCAATAACAAAATATCAATCACGGTTTCTGTTGGCGCTACCCTGGTAAATGATAATGAATCTCAGTCTGATGCATTGGCACGTGCAGACGCATTGCTTTATAAGAGCAAAGAATCTGGTCGCAATTGTGTTTCTGTATAAATTTGGAATCCTCTGTATATTTTCACCAGTTAAACTGAGAGTTACCAAACGGCATCAAAGCAATGGGCGACTGCTCTCTCTAGCCAACAACCTTGCCCATGACTTAAAATAATGCTACTTACTTAACCAAGTATTATTATTTACCAAGTCTAGATTCCTGATTAATTTTCATCAGAAACGCCCCATTCAACTTTCCACATCCTTTGTTAAAAATATTGGAATTCGCCATTGAGCATCTACTAGTACTTGATATCAATTGCTTGCGGTCTTGGCGCGCTTACGCGGTGCGGCAAGCTTGAGCACGAGTAATTCCAGAGCAAGCTTTTGATCAACTCCGGTACTTCGAATCATGAAATGGGTATCGGTACTGAGCGCTAGCGCGTCAATGATCTTGGCTATACCCCATTTTCGCACCAACGGTGTAACATTATTGGTAACAAATTGTGACTTGTTGTTGAGTGAAGACTCCGGACAAGCTTTGTATGCCGACTCCAACAACCAATTAATGGTACCCATGATCTCATCCGGGCTTTTGCCATATTGCAATAATTGATACAGTGCTTGCAGAGCAGACGCAGTATTGGATTCAGCAATGGCATCGGTCATGTTCCAGACTGTTTCTTCTGCAACATCAGCACATGCCGCATTTACATCAGCTATTTTGATTTCGTTGTTATTACCAACGTACGAAGCCACCAAACCAATTGCATTTACGACATCACCAAGGCGGTGTCCTGTTCGTTCAAGAAGTATATCTACCGCATTGGCATCTATTTTCTTCCCCCGGCTTCCAGCCTCGTTCCTGACCCAGCTTTTAAGTTGGCTATCTGTTAACTGTGGGCATTCAATGTGTAACCCTGCATCCAGGCATGCCTTATGAAATTTTACACGTTTGTCGACTTTTGCACTCACCAACACCAGGAGTGTCGAAGGGTTGGGGGATTTTAGATAATATAATAGCGCCGCCAAAGGGGAACGTTTTTCGCCCGACATCTGATAATATCGTTCAGCGTTTCGTACGACAACAACACGGCGCTCAACCAAAAAAGGCAGGGTTTGCGCTTCCATAGCAATTTCACCTGGAGATGTCTCGTCGGCATAATAGATTGACAGACAGAGGTCTCTCATGGAAGGATCAACATATTTTTGAATAATAGACTGCGTTGCCCGCTCCGCTAAAAGCGGTTCAAAGGGGTCCGTGTTGAAGCCACCTTTTCCAGGGCCAATCAGGATCACTTGAGGCAGGGAGATATTATCACCATCAATACTTTTTATAAAATCCAGTGCATGCACCAAAGTTTACCAAGGTTCAACCGTACGATAAAAAATATCTGACGCCAATTGGTCCAATGCTTCCGCAGCCGCCCGGTTTTCTTCTTCAGTTGGAAATGCATTTAAGGGCATAATAAAGGTTTCGACATTGCCACGAAGACGATCTGAACTGATGCCTGAAGCTCGTGTGTAGAAACTGGTTTCACCAGAGACAATGGGTTCTTCCCACAATACTTCACCGGAATGTGTATCAGTAACCCTAACCGCGGCTATAATCACCATCAGGAATTGGGTAACCTCATCACGCTCATCGGTAGTTAATCCACGCATTTGGTAGTCCTGGATTAACAATTCGATCAACAAATCGGCATTTTCTCGGTTGGCAACACGCAATCGCCCATCATTAATAAATTTGCGTGTTAACGCATTGGTAAGGGGAGCTTGCAAACCGATTTCACGTGATGCATCATAGGCTGGTGAAACATGTATGGTTTGATACCGATGGTCTAAACTGCTGTGTGTTGAATACCCGCATCCAGACAATGCCGCTAAAGACAGCACCACCAAACCAGCCAGTAAGAACAAGCCTATGTAATACCGTCGCTTCATGCAGGAGCACGGTCATGCGCTGGATTGGCTTCCAGCCATGCCTGGGCTGACTCGGCAGCCTCAGTACCGGGGAATTGCTCAACGACAACCTGGTAATAAATGCGTGCGGAATCAAAATTACGCCTTCGTTCATAAAAGCGAGCCACTTGCAACCGTTGTTGCGCAATGTTTTGACGCATTTCCTCTCGCTTTTCCATCAAACCATCTACACGTTCGTCCGAGGGATATCGGCTGCGAAAGCTGTCGATTGAACTCATAGTCATTTTACTTGGTGACTGATCGTACTCCGGAGGTAATGAAAGATTGTAATAACACATGGCCAACCCATAGCTCGCTTCATTAACCCATTCAGATGCAGAGTAATCTTCTACTACCCGGCGATATTCAAATGCGGCAGTCAGGTATTCTTTCCGTACATAATGCGTCAATCCAATCTTGTATTGCGCTTCAGCTGCTGCTGCGGTGAATGGTTGATTATCGACTACCATGGCGTAGACTTCACCAGCACGTTTTATTGGACGTTTCCTGAATGGACGCCACCGTTTGTCAAGACGTGATTGCCCGACCTCAAAAAGCTCATCTCCAATCTCATATTGCTTGGCAATGGCATCGTCGAAGTATTGTGTGTCCGGATAATTGGCAATCACGCGCTGAAATTCCTGTGAACCTTCGAGTAAGCGACCTTGGGCTATACGAATCTCCCCGCGTAAAAACTGATTTTCATCGGCCAGCTCACTATCAGAATAAAATTGCGTGAATTTGTCTGTTTCTCGCAGAGCCTGCCGATATTGCCCTTGCAGCATAAGACTACGCGCATGCTCAATCTGCAACTCGGGCGTCTCCATAGGTAAACTTTTTAAATTCACCCAACGGCCAGTCTGTGGCGTCCAAGTCCATTGCGCATGAGACGATTCCATAATAAAAACACACAGCGCAAGCATTAGCGCTGTAGCGAAAACAGAGATTCGCATGCTGTTTACTCTCCCAAAGTTACTAAAAATGGGTACCATTTCAAGGTTGCCTGGTGGTTCACTGCCTTACCGATAATAGTTAGCGTTCAGGCGCAACTCACCCATTGCAATAGATACTAACAAACCTCCGTAATAAAGGCAAATTTTACTGACAAAAAGCAAAGGAATCTGAGCTCTGGGTCCTTCATTTCAAGCCTCATGAATAGCGTAATTTTCTAAAAAAATCATTTCAAAAAGTAATTCTGACAATCAAAACCTTGCACATTAATTTCATATGGACTACCATGCTTGTTTGAATGGAACTAATCAGGGAACCAGAAAAGCTTATTCGGGGAGATCACATTATGCAATATTCGTATGTTCTGGCAAGCTTGCTCCTTCTTTTAACGGGATGGAACAGCTTTGCAGCGATAGAATCCATTGAACCACGTGTAGTATACACCCGCTATGTCACCAACGATGTTGTTGTTGCACTTACCGAATTAAACGCTCCTTCATCAGATCAGGTAGACGCATCAACAATGATACAAAATGCTATTGATGTCGTAGCAGATGCCGGAGGCGGAGTCGTGTTTCTTCACGAGGGAATATATCGGCTGGAAGTTCCCATAGTCATACGGGAAGCAGTAACGCTGCGGGGTGACTGGACCCCTCCACCTGGTGTCAAAGGAACCTTGTTGGCGGTATATTCAGGCCGTGGTGAAGCCGAAGGGACACCAGCAATTACGATGCAAAGGGGAGCCGGGTTACGTGAGGTTTCTGTATGGTATCCAGAACAAAATGCAGAGAATATAGTACCGTATCCCTGGAGCATACGTACCTGTACACAGCTTGTGGGCAACAACCACACCATCATGAACACGACCTTGGTTAACCCTTACCAAGGTTTTATGACAGGACCTGAATTTAATGAATTGCACACCCTGCGTAATGTTTATGCAACACCCTTGAAAACAGGCATCAGAATAGATATGACTACCGATATCGGGCGCCTGATTCATGTGCGGTTCAATCCCGAGGTTTGGGCTGACTCCGGATTGCCAGGTGCTCCGGCATCTGATACCGCCCGTAACACGCTGGGATTGGTACTCGACGACGCAGTCGGCATTGACATGGGCCGGAGTGACTGGGAGTATATTTACGATGTGTCAGTTCAAGGGTATGGAGTCGGAATGCGTATTCGCCAGGGTAAAGATGGCGGTGCCAACGCAGTAATGTTTGCCAGTCAATTTACAAAGTGTGTAATAGGGCTGGAATTGGTTTCCATGAACAATATGGGACTGGCAGCGACCGCTTCTACATTCGAAGGTTCCCGATACGGGCTTTCAAGCACTCAACGGTTCTCCAATGTAGCGCAATTTAACGCGTCTACTTTTTCTGGAGGCGAAAAATCAGTTTATATCGCCGGTAGCCCGATGATGTCTTTTCAGAATTGCACCTTCGAAAACACAATTCGAAGTGATGGTGGCGGTATAACAATACTCAATTCAGACTTTAACTTTAGTGGTGGAAGCGAAACGGATGCTGGGCATATTTTTCTGGATGAATTGGTAGCGTATAACCGAATCCTGGGCAACCGTTATGAAGGTGAACCACATATCACAAACCATATGCTTGGTGGTGACAGCATGATTACACATCTGGACCAAGACATGGTACGTCCAGCCATGCAAGCACCCGACTATTCCATGCCTTATCCACGTCCCAGTTCTTACTACCTTGTGAGTGTAAGCGACTTTGGCGCAGCTCCTGAATCTGAAGACAACACCGATGCTTTCCAAAAAGCTTTGGATGCCATGTCCCCAACCGGTGGTACAGTTTATGTTCCCGCAGGCAACTATAACTTTCATGGAGAACTACGCATACCCACCGGTGTTGAGCTTCGTGGTTGTTTTGACGTACCACATCACACGGTATCTGGAGGCTCAATCCTGATGCCGCTATCGGGAAAAGGCAACAAAGAGGGCACGCCCTTCATACAATTGGAAGCAGGTTCTGGTTTACGGGGCATCACCATATGGTACCCAGAACAAGGAAATACACAAGAATCAATTGTTCCCTATCCCTGGAGCGTACGCAGCCTGGGGCCTGAGTGCTGGTTGCTGGATGTAACCATAGCACCTTCATATCAAGGAGTAGATTTCTGGACACACCCCAGCGACGGTCATGTAATACAGTATCTGGCTGGTGCCTTTCTTCGCCAAGGCCTCAGCATCAGCAAAGCCAACACCAATGGTTGGGTGGAAGATATTCAATTTAACCCACATTATGCTTTCCGTTTGCACAAGTCTCTGACCCAACCAAACCATGCCGTGTTTGGTGATTTTGTCAGTTATCAACGAGAACACCTTGAAGGCATGAAGTTTGGTCGCAGCGCCAATCAGCGTATATATAGAAATTTTCTCTATGGAGCCTACGACGGTCTCTCGTTTCGAGATGATGATGGTGGCGCACATGCCCATGTAGTAATGCAAGGCGTAGATACAGCGAGTCGTGCCTTGTTTATCGAAAAAACAGACCCAAAAGGAATTGAATTGATCAACTCGCAATTGGTCCCATTAAGCAATTGGGAAGTTGGAG
Organism: uncultured Nitrospirales bacterium; assembly: GCA_964537975.1. GTDB lineage: Bacteria > Hydrogenedentota > Hydrogenedentia > Hydrogenedentales > SCBR16-9 > SCBR16-9. The sequence goes on from CAZIDP010000005.1 coordinate 88,631, forward strand.
CCATCGTAACTGATGAAGCATTTGATGGTTATGCCTGGTTGTTTAATACCCAGGTTTGGGCAGGTACGATTACGGGTGTTCTGGAAGGCAGCGGCACTGTAGTATTGCAGCAACTGAACACTATTTCGGGTGAAATTTATGTTGACGCAGGAACTGCCTACCTGGAAAACATATATTTTCAACTGCCGTTGTCGCCATATATTGATATAAGTTCAGACATCAACCATGCGCGTGTGCTTTCAAATGCAGCGACATCAGGCAGGCTTGATGTAAATTATGCCAATGCAAAAGAATTGAGCCAGGTACAATTACGTGCCAACAGTACTGCCAGGCGTCCTCCGTGGATTGCAGATGAACCTGTAGTTTTTAATGCTGACTGGCGCCACGCAACACCGCAACCAGCCATGCAACAAGGCATAACAGAACCAATCTATAGTTTGTATACAGGAGAAACCCCTTCAGGTAATCCCGCATTTAGGATATCTGGTAGTGTTGGCGAGGAAGTACCTGCACACATCTACTATATCTTAATGGAAGCCGGTGTCCCCATAGCTTCCGACACTATTATGCAATATTGGATTAAACCTGAAAATGAATTGAGTCGCAATACGGCTATTGATCTTTTGTTCACAGATGGCAGTACCTTACGTGACTCAGAAACCCCCGGTGCGCACCCGGCGCAACCTAGAGGTACCGTTGGTGAATGGTCCTTAATACGTCACTATATAGGACGCGAACATGCTGGCAAAGAGATTTTTTTGGTTTTTGCTGCTTTTGACAGTAATAAGGGGCCAGGAGAGTTCGAAGCATTTCTGGCAGATTTAAGCATAGGTTCTGAAGGTATGGCACAAGCATTCTTGGTAAAAGCAGAACCTGCAGGGGGGGTCTATACATCTCCACAACAGGTGAAATTGATAGCATCAGATGGCCAAAATGTACGTTATACACTTGATGGAAGTGACCCGGACCAGAATTCATCGTTGTATGCACACCCAATCACACTTAGCCAACCAGGCATTACCGAACTTCGCTATGCAATAGACTCCCCTGAGATGCAATCAATAGTATTCGGCGAGATGTATACTTTGGAATAATTCATCAGGACAGCCAAGGTAATAAAAAAACTGGGTGGAGCACCAGTATTTCCCGATGCTCCACCCAGGTAAATTGTAACCGTATTAGCGATACTTTGTTCCTGTGACTACCTAGTTTTCTGGAATCTGAATGACAGTAATTCCTCTAGGACCACCGCCGCGAATGTAACGAACCAATATTGAGGAACCGGGTTTGGCATGCTCATTTACCAATTCGCGGAACCGGGCTACACTTGTAACCGGTTGCCGTGCAAACTCGATAATGACATCACCCTGAAAGATGTTGGCGCGTTCCGCAAGGCTTCGTGGTTCCACTTGTCGCACAAGTACACCATCAACGTCATCCGGTAAATTCATCCGCTGTTTAACTTCCGGGCTAATATCGGTAACATTCATGCCCAACATATCTCGGTCGGCTGCTGCCTGTTGTCTCGGCGTACCTGCTTCCCATTTATCAAGCATCGCTTTGATCTCGATATTTTGTTCGTTACGCCAAACATCCAGGGTTACTTCGGTATCTGGAGGGAATGATGCAATTTTTACCATAAGATCACGGGCATTCTCTACAGCATTACCATTGACGGAGCGAATTACATCGTAAGACTCTAGCCCAGCTCGTTCCGCAGGGGTATCAGGCCGCACATCAACCACAAAAGCACCACGGCTGTCTTCCAAGCCGATAGCTTCTTTGTAATGCGCGACATCTTCAATATTTACCCCAAGAAATCCTCGGATAACTTCTCCAGATTCTATGAGTTGAGGTACAACCATTTTTGCCGTATTGATAGGTATGGCAAAGCCAATAGAATTTGCTCCAAACATGATGGCAACATTTATGCCAATGACTTCACCTTCAATGTTGGTCAACGGGCCACCACTGTTGCCAAGATTAATGGCAGCATCCGTTTGTATCAGATTCTGGAAACGTAAACCTTGCACAGCAAGTCCGACGAGATTGTCGCGTCCCAACGCACTGATATGCCCAAAGGACAAGGAACCTTCAAAACCACGGGGACTACCCATAGCTATGGCAAATTGACCGACCCGCAATGCATCCGAGTCTCCCAGCCTGGCTTCTACCAAAGGCGTGTCAGAATTAATTTTAATGACCGCCAAATCGGTATCGGAATCTGTACCCACGACTTCTGCGTCATATTCTTTGCCATTCCAGAGACGTACCCGTATGTTTTCTGCATCGGTAACAACATGGTTATTGGTGACTATGTAACCGTTCGCGGCATCATACACAAAGCCAGAACCTGTTCCCTGCCGTGGACGCCGGTCTGGTTGTGGCCCTTCTGGAACCGGTACGCCAAAGAATCGAAAAAGGTCTTCCATGTTGGGACCCATTTCCTGATCTGTTCGTGTTTCGGTCTCTACATTAACTACACTTGGCCGTACTTCTTCGTGCAGACGGACAAAGCTGTCTTCCAGCTCACGGAGCATTCCAGCACGATCGGCTGCGGCCTCCAGTGCAACAACCGACATAATAACGCCGGTAAGCATTAATATTGCAGCTCGTTTCATTTTTGTGATTCTCCTGTTAAGGTTGGTTCATTCATCGTGATTGACTCAATAGCATGAATTAATCCATGACGGATGATATTTTGATCGTTCTCATCAACGATTTTCATGCCCAGTTTTTGGACATATAAGGAATCACGAACGCGACGTGCGTCCGTAACAATCCTTGCCGAATATAGATAAACACCCATTTTAGACAAGGCCAGGGTCATGTCAAACAACAATCCAGTTCGATCACCTGCTTCAACATCGATAACGGTGTCAGTCTTGGAAGCTTCATTGTCAAATGTTATGCAGGTTCGAACAGGTACACGGGGTTGCAACAACGCATAAATGCGTTTACGTGATTGTGCAACATATTCCCGCACATCTTTCTTTAAAAGCAGCACCTCCTCTAATGTATGCGCGATTCCTTCGAATTGCCGGGCAGTAAGGGGACGCCGATGCGCAGCATCTGTTACTGTAAAAAAATCCAGTGCATAGGAATCTGATGTGGTAAATACTTCAACAACTTCTACGTCAATCAAATGAGATGTCAGACATCCACATATTTTTGCAAACAACCCATGCTGGTCTTGTGTACATACACCAATCTGACTCATTTGGGCACCAGGACTTGGTTCATACCATACAGACAAACCATCTTGCTTTGCAGTTTCAACAGCCTGTAAGTGTCTGGCTATTGCTTCCGGACTGAATGCATGGAAATACCGCTCACCAAGACCACGCACAAAAGGACGTACACGCCTCCGCAACGATGCAGGTACCAACTCACGCACTTCAATTGACTTGGGCAAGGTCCAATAATCTTCCGTTGAGCCAATGGCTCCTCCTTGCAACACACGCCCGGCTTTCAAAAACAATTTTAATAATAATGCTCCCTTCCAGTCATTCCATACTGCAGGACCTACACCTTTCAAATCTGCATACGACATTAAATACAACGTGCGTAATCGTTCATCCGTCCGCATCAGTTCAGAAAACTTTAAGACGGTATCTGGATCATCAGTATCACGATACATACTGATATGCGTCATCAGCATGTGATGTTTAACCAAAAAGGATATACGCTCTGTATCGTCTTCTGACATACCAATTCTTCTGCATATCACCTCTGACAAGCGTTGTCCTTCTACTACATGCAATTCGCCGGAAGCTTTACCAAGATCATGAAACAACAGTGCCATTACCAAAAGGTAAGGATCACGTACATGCTCCAGGTTCTGTTGCAAACTCCGTCCGATAGGTCCACCCAGAGACGATATATCTGCCAATGCTTCTATTGACCGCAGTGTATGTTCATCAACAGGATAGCTGTGAAAATCCTCATATCGCATAATGCCTTGTACTGCTGCGTATTCTGGAATATAGGCTGCCAACAGACCTGAACTCGCTGCTTCTCGCAATGCAAATCCTGCACGTAGCGGTCGGTTGCATAATGCGACAAAAAAACGCCGAACAACATCATTATTACGAAAAGCTTCATTAACCAAATGCAGATTGTTTTTTACCTGACTCAAAGTCCCTGGACTCAAGGGGCGATTGCGCCGGGCGCATTCCCAAAACAATTCCATCAACCGCGCAGGATTCTCGGCAAACCAATGGGGATCATGCAGACCAATGGTCAGTTTGTCACCAACAACCCTGAATCCAGAACGATCAACTACCGGGTCTTCAGTAACTTCCACTTCAAGCGGGTGCTCACAAACTCGGACAGCAACTTGTAAGAAATGGCGTACCTGACGGGCTGCTTCATAATAATCTTCCATGAGCCGGTCAAGACTCTTTGAATTAACCGGACCATATCCAAACGCCTCTACAAGGTGTTTTTGTAATTCAAACCCAAGTCTGTTTTCGTTACGACCGACATGGAAATGTATCTCATTACGTAAACGCCACAGAAAATCAATGCCCTCATATAAATTGAGTAGCTCTTCCGAAGTAATGTGCCCCAGGCGTTGTAAATCTTCCAAACTAACCGGCCCCTGGGCCAACAATAACAACCAGATTGCTGCATGATAATCGCGAAGTCCACCAACATTTTCCTTTATGTCTGGCTCTGTGCTGAATAGTTCCTGATACTCTGGTGGCAACGATTCAATATGTTCACGCTTCCGAATATGCTGCATCGTCTTAAATTTTAATGCATAAGGCAATTCCGTTAACGACAACCGCATCTTAGTATAGGGCCCGCTGTTTCCGTCAATCAGCCGTGACTGGTAGTAGGTTGTCAAAACTTCCGGGTTTTCTTTTGCCAGAGACAGTGCTTCTTGTATTCCTGTTGTAACTACGCTAACCTGGTATCCAGTATCCCATAATAAAGGTATGTAAATTTCATTAAACTTTTTTATTTCCGGGATTTCTTCTGGTTCTCTTTCGTATAATATCAACAAGTCCACATCAGAACAGGGGCTTAATTCCATACGACCATAACCACCAAGAGCACATATCGAAAATTCGTCAAGTAACTGTGTTCTATTTGAAAAATGCGCTAGCGCGAATGATGTAATACTTTTAACAACGATATCTGCTGTTGCAGACAACCTGCGTAATACTTTTTGCCCTGATTCTCCCGCGTCATGAAGTTTGCGAATATGCTCATGTTCAGATGACACGAATTTACGCACAGCATCAACACAGGAATCCGGATTAAGCATGCAAAATGAATCCGGAGTCTGCTGTGCCATTTGAGTTAATTCTGTAAAAGTCATCGTTGACATTAATCTGACCACACTACTTCATGTTTCTGTAAATCGGTCATTAAAAAATATTTCGCAATTACCTGTTCCGACTATTCACGATTACGGTTATCGGCTGTTAAAGTGCGAAATGGGGGTCCCACCTCCAACAACTGTGAGAAGCGTACCCAACCTCGCTCACCAGAAGCTGTAACCACCCGTATCCAGTCTCCTTCAATTCGATCAATCAGGACTCTGTCACCTTCATACAATTCAAATCGTACCTGTTCAGAATCACTGGTTCCAAAACGGGCTGGTACACGCTCTTCAATTGCAACAGCCAGTGGTGATGGCTGAACCCGACCATATGCTGCGGTACCGTTGACTACTGCAACAAACAAGAATACAGCCGCAACCAATCGTAGGTAAGGCAGCGGTCGCCATAATCGCAAAAAAAGTAGAGACCAAAATGCTATCCAGGATATTGATGTAACTATCAGTAAACTTCTGCTAGAAAGTTTACTGTTCCAAACCATGTTTTGCATGAAGCTCGACGTAACCGGACGTGGCAAATTGCGTTCCGTATCACGAAGTACACGACCTAAATTGTCTCGGGCCGCACCAAATTCTGGCTGTAAATACAAGGCACGCTCGTAGTTGACTACCGCCGCACCAACACGGCCTTCTCTATAGTATGCAGTTGCCAAATTATAAAAAACTTCAGGCTCTGCTACTCCCGAGTAGATTAGTTGTTCATAGGACTGAATTGCCTGCGTATAATCACCTTGTTGGTATGCTTCGTTTCCTTGCTCAAAAGTCGCATCATAGACTGAGAACAAAAGTACCAAGGGAATATAGAACACATAGCTCATATATTTCCCTCCCGATTGAAATGTGTTTCCATTTTGTTAATAGCTTCATGTGCCGCGCTTTTTAATGCGTTGATTTCTTCACGAGAAATTTCGCTGCCTGAATAACGCTTGCGTTCGCATGTCCTTAATATGGTATCAATTGGTTTTGAGCATTCCAAAGGTACGTTGTGTTGTTCCATCAATTCTTTGATGTCCTGAGATGTAAATCCTTTATCCGACGCATTTATCTTGTCGGCAATGTAACCTGTCAATGCCAGATGTATGTCCAGACTGGGGTCTGTTGATTTCAGCAGGTTTTCTAACCGATTGACACACTTTGAATGTGCTTTTTTGTTACGTACCAAAGCAGGATTCGCCAACAACCTTTTTCGCTGACGAACCACGACAAAAGCACCAACGTACAGCAAGGGGGGCATTAAAAATGATATCGCCACCTGAGAATATGCTGTTCTTTGCGGTCGCAATTGCATAGAAGTAGTGACAATTGAAAAAATGTCATCGCCCAGAATTTCAACTTGACCTTGCGATTGACGTCCTCCCCTGGCAATAAATTCTGTCTGCTCAGCAGAAGGTCGTACTTGAACAACAAGTGGCGCACTTTCTTTCATAACATACTTTTCACTTTTTGGAGAGAAATACACCAGCTCGATGGGCGGGATTTCATGTTCACCAGGCTCCAAAGCAGTGATAGCGTAAGTAAATACCTTTTTATTCTTGTTAATTAAATCTGCATCTGGATGAATTATTTGCACACTGGGTGATCCCAAATAAGCCCAGGACAACGCGGGAAATTGTGGCGCATTGATTGCGTCAGGATTACCTTCTCCCACAATATGAACTGATAATTTGCCAGGGATGCCCTGTTGCAGATGGGTATCTGTCTCTGCATTTATATCAAATTCCCCTACTATTCCAGAAAAGCCGGGGGGCCCTTCAGGAAGAGGCAACACTTCAACAATTATTGGTTCTGTTTGCAGTTCCTTATATACGTCACGTACTCCATATTGGGTTATACCCTGGATATACCCACGCCAGCTCCAGGGACCAATCCGCAATTCACCGGAACGTGTCGGATACAAAGGCTGCACAAATTCCCGAATTAAATAATCCAGGCCATTACGCGTACCTGTCGAGGTGTAGTCTCGATTTGCTCCCGTATAGAATCCCTCTGTATCGGGAACTGGTAAGCCTCTGTTTATATGCCTTACAGCAATGTTTCTTCTTTGCAATTGCAACAATCGCAATGTCAGGTTGATTTGTTCTCCCAGGTAAACACGATGTTTCTCCACCTCAGATTCTATGATAATCGCATCTTCAACCGTTGGAGTACCCGGTGTTCGAGGTTGTGGTACCGCGTCAGGTTCAAGTACTTCAATCTGGAGCAAATTGCTTTCCAGCAGGTTGCCATCAACCTCTACCTGAAACGTTGGTAACTGATGCGTACCTGCAATCTTGGCAACTGCACGATACTCCATAACCTGTTTATTGGTCATGATTGTGTTTCCAAAGATGTTTGAAGTGGAAAATGTACTGGAGCTTCTTACAGGAATGGTGGTGTTGATATCAAATACATCCTGCTCCGCAACTTTTATCGTACCAATATTTGAACCTTCCACTTCAATACGGATTAAAAAAACCTCGCCGACAGTAACAGTTCTGCTTTCCGTTGACACCAATACTCCGGTTTTAGCTAATGCAAACACAGGCATAATCAATAAAAAAATGGATAGTATGTAAAATATTCTAATACGCATCACCACCAGTCTCCACGAATTTCAATAGAATCTCGCTGACGACGAATTTCTTCTTGTTCGCGACGATCTACTTCTTCCAAATATTCCAACAATGCTTCTACATTTTGCAGGTCAGGCTTGGATTCATCCAATTCAGAGCTTTGTGACTGCTGCTGCGGTGGTTGCGAATCTTCTGGTTGTTCATTTTGATTCTCATCACCCTCTTGTTCTTCCTCTTCCTGAGGTTCCTGTGATGTGCCCTCATCGCTTTCCTGCTCATCTGAATTTGAATCATTGTCTGCACTTTGTCCTTCACCATCACCATCTGATTCCAACCGGACGATTAGAATCAGTTCTCCCCGATTTACTGGAAATCCACGCATGACCAATGGCTGATTGGGTGCAGCTAAACCTTGCGCACGAATTGCATCCAGATAACCAGAATCATGCAGCATCTCCACACGCAAATCCAGTTCGACAGAACCACCGTCATGGGTCTGAAGCGGTGTTACATAAAAAGAAAAAATACCACTCACCGGCATGTGAAGCTCCCTGCCTCTTTCTGCTTGTGCTGAAGCATCAGTCAGTACTTCAAACCGATTGTAAGGTAAGGAATCAAGAAAACTATCAAAAGGTTTTAGCGCATCAGGAACATCAATAATTTCCGTTTCTTCATCATTCAATGCGTAAAACGCTGTCATACTAATTGTGACAGATTCGTTTCCTGAATTTTGGGGCAGTACACCCCCCACTCCGGGAACTTGCGAAATGAATGTCAATAACAATGTCATAGCAAACATGTTCATCATTCAGCCACTCCCGTTCGTCTCGCAGGATGAAGTATGACGGTGTCACCACTTTCAGCTAATTCAGCATCAGCACCAGGTAATTCTGTAGTAGCAAAGTTAAAAATACTCATCATTTGCGGTTGCTCATCTGGTGGCGACTCATCATTCTGACTTTCTTGTTCAGGTGGATTCGCAAGCAACTCTTTGAGCACCAATCGCATGTGCTCCAGGTTGTGGCGTGCCGCGTCATGTTCAGGGTATTGCGCTGTAACATCATTCAATGCATCAACAGCGCGACGAACTCTCGCAACACTTTCTTTAAAATCATCCGGTGTAATTCGTAACTTGCTTTCTTGTGCCAACAAGGTAGCCTCGTTAAACCGGGCGTTGACACGGGTTTCAGGATTGTCGGTTTGTTCAGCAAGTCGCTGAAATACAATTCGCGCCTCACTCAGGGCTGCCAGTCCCTGCTCTTCATCTTCCAACCCAATCAATTTTTGTGCTTTACCCAGTTGGGCTATTGCAATTCCCTGAAGAAGCATCTCATTGTCTGGAAGCTCCACTTGCAATTCACGCAATAATTCCAGGGCAGCATCATACTCTTCGATACGAATATAATCTTCCACACGTTGCATGATTTCACGAGACGCGGCAGCAGGAAGAGAAGTCAAAACCATAATAACCAAAACCGTAACATTATATATACACTTTTTATGCATGTAGAGACCCCCTGGAATTCATCGCATCACTATGCATTCTACGGAATCGCAACCAGGGCATAATCGAAAACCAGAAACCTTCAGCAGCAAAACACAGCAATGCTAAAGCCAGGGGCCATCGGTAGCGGTTAACCAAGCTGAAACGCAGTTCACCTTCGATAGTACGAGCCGTCAAATGTTCCATTTCATCATGGATATATCGAATGTCATCACTGGTAGGAGTAGTCCGCACATAAACGCCATCACCAGCCATTGCGATTTGTGTCAAGGTCGATTCATCCAGTCGACTGATCTGGTGTCTTTTCTCAGCAGGTATGTTCCTGTAGCGTAACATCCATTGTGGGAACTCAATCACCGTACCTTGTTCTGAACCGATTCCCAGAACAAATATCCCGGCATCTTGTCCAGCCAACGCAGCCTGTCTTACAGCATCGCCGCTTATTTGTTCACCATCACTAATCAACCAGATAGCACGGTGGGCACGACTTGAATCACCTGTGATGCGCGCATCTTCCTGAAATACCTCGCCAGCAGTACGGAGCGCCTCGGCGATATCTGTGCCCATGACATTCAATGAATCCGTATCTGTTGTCTGCAATATAGACTTGAAATACCCATGATCATGTGTCAATGGACTCATTAGAGCAGCTTCTCCAGCAAAAACTATCAACCCTACGCGGTCACCAGGAACCATTTCCAGCATAGCTTCGATTTTATTTTTCGCACGCTCCAATCTTGTTGGAAGGATATCAGTTGCATTCATACTTTCAGAAATATCAACCAAAACAAGAATGTCGCGACTTCCCCGCTCCAAATCGACCCAGGACTCTCCCCAATGCGGTTGGGCAAGCGTTAAAAGCAAAAATACAACACCGAAAATGCTGAACCAGACCAACGGTTTCCTCACACCCGCATCATAACCGGGCAATAAACGGGTTGCCAGGCCAGCCTCAATAAACTGATGCAGCCTGCTTCTACGGTGGTGCTCCATTGCACGTAAAGCCAGAAAGCATAATCCTGCCAAACCGATGCCTACGAGCAACCAAAATGGTAGCTGACTTATAGGAAAAGCAAATTGCATTATAAGAACGAATGCTCCAGTTTCATTAGGTACCTCCTAAGTGATTCAAGCAGTAAATATGCCTCCAGCACATTGTATGGCGTAAATCAGGGAATAGATTCAAAATACAATCGACGTAGCGTTATTGAAACCAGCAATGATAATCCACCAAACAGAAAATAAGGCATAAACGCTACTCGAAATTCATAATAATCACCAATTTCGACTTCTGTCGTTTCCAACTTGCCAATTTCATTGTAAGCGAGTTGAAGTCCTTCGGTATCACTAGCATGGTAATAACGCCCAGTGGTTATCTCCGCTATCTCTTTCAACATATCTTCATCAATTGTTTCAACAGGACGATTCAAAAATCCAAATCCTGTGTACATTCCACTTTTTGTTTCCCCAACACCTATGGTATAAACACGAATTCCAAATTCAGCTGCTATATGTGCTGCGGAAATAGGATCAAGCTCACCGCGATTGTTCAAACCGTCAGTCAATAATATAATGACCTTTGAATTTGCTTCACTCTTATTCAACCTTTGAATTGCCAGTCCCAATGCAGAACCAATTGCGGTACCATCCCGTCGCCGGTCACGCATTATTTCTGTACGTCCCAACTCCCGTAGTAATATTTCATAATCAAGGGTTAATGGGCATTGAGTCCAGGCAAAACCGGCATAATTAATCAGACCAATACGGTCCAGACCGAAGCGGTCCGAACTGCGATTTCGCCTGCTTTCTATAAAGTTTCGTACTTCTTGCTTCGTTATATATAAACGATCTCGTGGTTGCCCGCCTTCAAAAAAATCGCGCTCCTGCATACTGCTTGAAACATCCACCACCAGCATGATGTCAATAATGTTGGCGCGATCGCGGCGAATCTGATAACCGTGTAATGGTCCTGCCAGAGCGACAATCAACGCGGTCAATCCTAAAGCACGTAAAAGCGGGGGCAACCTGCGTGCCCAATTGTGCTTATGGGTATGAAGCCTTGCCAGGACTTCACCAGTGGAAATATTGACTGCACCTGGGGTTTTTGCGGTCATTTCCAGGAATAGTAAAATAACAACCCCAATTATCAACAGAAGTACGTAAGGATAACTCAAAGCATCAAATTGGAATACATTCAGAAGACTCATGTGACAGCCTCCTGTTCATCAGGTTTTTCTTCAGATGTTTCTTTGGGGATGGTTGACTTGATATAAGATTCTACTACTTCAAAATTTAAGGCCATCTCTTCAGTAGAAGGCTGGTGACGCGCAAATTTCACCCGGTCACTTTGTTTAAGGAAATTGGCTATTTTATCGTGATAATCAATATCCAGGATATTGTTTTTTCCGGCAATTTCTAAAAACTCCTGGGTTGTAAGTTCTGGGGCTTGCACTTGAAACCGGTCTTCAATGTAATATCGTAGTATTGCTGATAAATCCACGTAGTATTGCTCATAACGCCCGGACGCCGGTAATTGTCTCTGGTTTAAATCTTCGAGTCGGTGTAAAGCAATTTCCCAGGCCGGTAACGTCGGACGAATAATCTCGGGTATGTTTCGTCGGGAGTATAGTCCATAGAACATTGCCACCAGTAGCACAAGTGCCACAATTCCTGACACCCACATCCAGGTAGTAGATCGTTCTGGAACCAAAGTATCTGGCTCAATAACGGGAGCCATTGTAGACAGGTGTTCTCGCTCTTCTTCTGTCAAGTCACGTGCTTTAAAGAGGACTCCTGGCAATCGCATGGACTGCGAATCACCCCATTTTACCGTTGCTGGTGGTAGCTGATAGGTAGCTATCTTCATGGGGTCAATAAGATATCGTTGCGTAATGCGATAGCGACCAGACCGTAATTCATCAATACTTTGCCCCAAATACTCAATTTCAAGACCGGAAAGACTTGAAGGCAATCGATCCAGTTGAAGTTCAAGCGAAGACGGGCCCTCCGCAATTACCCGGTATTCGACGGGCATATGATAGGGTGTTACCACCGGGGTCACTTCTACAGCTAAAGTAACATTCCCTTCAGCATATGCGATATTTGCCGGAGTTATGCCAGCTATTACCAACGACATAGTGATTACACAGCAGAAAGTAAACATCCTGTTGGCAACACGCAAAAAGAAATTCGTTGTACTGTTTGTTAAACTGTAATTAAATAGCCGCATTAGCGTAAACGCTTCTCCCGCATTCTGAAAAATCGATACAACTCATTAACATACGAGGTATCCGTTCGAACCGCGATGGTATCAACACGAGTCCTGCGAAATATTTGTTCTCTGGTAGATTCCCGTTTCCGCGCTTCATTCAGGTATGCCATGCGAACTTTCGTGTCACTGGTATTAACCAACATCTCTCGACCTGTTTCTGCATCACGTATTGCAACCAGACCGACATTTGGCAATTCCATTTCACGGGGATCACTTACCACCGTTGCAATAACATCATGCTTCCGATTGGCAATGCGTAACGCTGCCTCATAATCATCGGCCATAAAATCCGAGACCAGAAAGACCACCGCTTTACGACGTATGACATTGTTCAGGTAATGCAAAGCTTCAGGAATGTTGGTCTTTACACCACTGGGAGTGTAATACAACACTTCTCGAATTACACGAAGCACATGCTTACTGCCTTTACTTGGCGGCACATACAACTCCACCTTGTCCGTAAAAATAATCAGGCCGACTTTATCGTTATTTTTGATGGCTGAAAAAGCCAGTACTGCGCACAACTCGGCAGCCAACTCGTTTTTAAAACGCGACACACTGCCAAATCTTCCAGAACCACTCGCGTCAACCACGAGCATGACTGTCAACTCACGTTCTTCAGCCAACACTTTAACCTGGGGATGTCCTGTCCGTGCTGTAACATTCCAGTCTATAGAACGAACATCATCACCTGGTACATACTCCCTGACTTCTTTAAATTCCATACCCTGGCCCTTAAATACACTTTCGTATTGGCCAGCAAGTATTTCATTTACCATGCGACTCGTCCTGATTTGAATCCGGCGAATCTGTTGCATGATTTCTGCAGGGATCATACGTGCAATTCCTGTTTTTGGTTATGGTACGGGTACTGTTTCAAGAATTTTGCGAATAATGTCTTCACTGAAAGTATTTTCCGCTTCTGCTTCATAGGTAACCTTGACACGATGCCGCAGAATGTCCATTGCAACCTGTTTAACATCGTTGGGGAAAACATTGCCTTCACATTGAAGGAATGCGAGAGCGCGTGCGGCTTGCTGCAAATAGATGGTTGCGCGGGGAGAGGCACCGTATTCAATCAAATGGTTAATCTGTAACCCAAATGCCTCCGGATGCCGGGTCGCGTGGACAATATCAACAATATAATTTTTAGCCTTGTCATCCACATATATCTTATTAACTACTTCACGTGCTTCCATTATCTCCTGACGCGTCACAACTGCAGAAACGATAGAATTGTGCAGCATATCAACCCGGTCCATGATTTCACGTTCTTCTGCTCGGCTGGGATATGTAATGCGAAGCTTCAACATGAAGCGGTCTACCTGCGCTTCCGGTAATGGATACGTGCCTTCCTGTTCAATAGGATTCTGCGTTGCCAACACCATAAATGGCTCATCCAGACTGAACGTTGTATCGCCTATGGTTACCTGACGTTCCTGCATAGCTTCAAGCAAGGCACTTTGAACCTTGGCTGGTGCGCGATTAATTTCATCCGCAAGTATTATATTGCCAAATATGGGACCTTTTTTCGTTGTAAACTCCCCAGACTTTGGGTTATATACCAAAGTACCAATTAAATCTGCCGGTAACAAATCCGGGGTAAATTGGATACGTTTAAAATTACACGAAATTGCTTTTGCCAGGGTATTTACAGCAGTCGTTTTGGCCAACCCAGGTACACCCTCTATCAATACATGGCCATTGGCCAACATACCAATTAGCAACCGATCTATCATGTATTGCTGTCCGACAATCACCCGGCCAATTTCTGTACGCAGTCGCGTAACAAACTGGGCTTGACGCTCCACGCTACGCCGAACTTCTTCCACATTCGTCATTGTCGTCATCTAGAGGGCTCCTCCTTCAATTGGGTAACCAATCGTTCCACGTCACGCATGTCTCCACTTATTTCATCTTCTGATGGGCGAATGCCCTGAAAACCCACGGCCTGGGTGGTCTCTTTAAGGCGATTTATCAGCAATGCATCTTCTGTCTGATTTCCGAAATCACCAACGATACGAGATAAAAGCAGGTACATGGCATAATAATCACCATCAAGTCGTAAGCGTTGCGCCTGATGAAAGTCTTGTAGTGCTTTCTGTTGTTGAGAAACAGGAGGCAAGCTCATGGTTGTAGAACTTCGCCACCAGACCAGCAATGCAAATGCGATTCCAAACACCAAGACACCCACAATAGGTAATGCTATTATCCAGGCACTGACCGGTTGCACTACAACTATGTTCATCCCTTCAACAACCAGAACATACGTGTTATGCTCCAACACATCGTCCAATATTGCTGATTCTTCCGGGAATTCATTCGCTGTAACATAGCCAATCCGCACCTCAGGAAAGACAAATTCACCCTCACTGTGCGGCTTTACCACCAGTTGCTGTAACACAACCCATTCATTATTATCCTGATATGACTTTGCGGAGCCATATTCAATTTCTCCCCAGGAGATTTCAGGAACTTCAATGGGTAATACAGCAAAATTACCCGGATCACCTTGCCAGGCTACATGGTATTCAATGATAAAAGGTGACCCCACATAACACCGGGATTCTTCAAATTCAACCGATGCAATGGGTTCAGCATTCAGATTGGAATGCCACAACCCAACCAGAAAAACAACTGTATATAAGGATGATTTAATGAACTTATAATTCCACATAGTTTACTGGGAGCATAATGCGTGCCTATTTACAATCATGCTTTCAAGACAATTGATATCAAGGACTTACAGTTATTTCTTCTTTATACAATGCCTTGCTCATACCCTATTTGAGGCTTCTTGTCTCAAATGGTCTTATCCAGAGTATGGATAATTCGTACTAGCCCGATTCGAGACAACTGTTGCTCTATTTTAATGGAATATGCCTAGTTTGGGCATGCGGAAATAATGCTATATTGACGACAAGCATGATTGTAGAACCAGAAAATTAATGGGTATCATTGTTTATGTAGAATAATAAGCTCTCAATGCAGTAAAATTTAGATTGTATAGAAATTATAGGTATTTATTATTTGGGAGATTATTTGTTGTCTGGAAACACGCAAATTGGCAAACATATCCTGGTAGTCGACGATCTACCAGAAAACGCCAAAATACTTTCCAGTTTTCTGACTCCTCAAGGCTATATCATAGACGCTGTCACCAGCGGTGAAGAGGCACTGGAGCTGGTATCCAAAACTATTCCTGATGTTATATTGCTCGATTTGGTTATGCCTGGAATGAACGGACTCGAAGTTTGTCGCAGGTTGAAACAGCAACCTAACACCCGGCATGTCCCTGTCATTATCATCACGGGAGTTTCGGAGCGCGAAGCAAATATAAAAGCTATCGAAGCTGGTGCCGATGACTTCCTTACAAAACCATTTGACAGGGTATTGCTTCAAGCCCGAATCGATACTTCTATAAAGACAAAAATCCTACAAGACCAGTTATTGGAACACCAGCAAGAATTGGAAGAAATAGTGCGACAACGCACTAAACAGGTTGAACTGACCCAGCGAATCACTGTTTTCAGTCTGGCCAAACTTGCTGAGTCCAGAGACAATGAAACCGGCGACCATTTGGAACGCATACGTTGTTATGCGCGTGAACTGGCTGAAGAGTTGAGTGGTTATTCAGAATTCAGCGCAATAATCGACCAATCGTTTATAAAAAAAATCTACGATTCCTGCCCATTGCATGATATTGGTAAGGTAGGTATACCAGATAAAATCCTACTTAAGCCAGGGAAGCTTACTGCTCATGAGTTCGAAATCATGAAAAGACATCCGCTGATTGGAGGGGATACCTTACATGCAGCAGACTTGGAAGCCGGGCAAAATTCATTTTTAAAAATGGGTCGTGACATTGCCTACTTCCATCATGAAAGAATGGATGGAAAAGGATACCCATTCGGATTGCGCGATCAAATGATCCCCATAGCAGCCCGTATAACCGCATTGGCAGATGTGTATGATGCCCTATCATCACGCAGACCCTATAAAGAACCTTTCAGCCACGAAAAATCAAAAGCTATCATTCTGGAAGGCGATGGAAAGCAATTTGATTCCTTGATCGTCAAAGCATTTCTGTCACGTGAATTTCGGTTTGATGAAATCAGAAACCACTTCAGGGGGACTGGCCGTCCTGCACCTTTACAGAAGTTGTCGGAAATTGCTGATGAATTACCTCAAGCCATCAATCCTGGTACAGGTTGAACAAAATTCTGACAACTGCAACGATCCGATTAATCTCATTTTATTCTGTAAAATGTTTAAACATGGCGCAATCGAAGCAATGCCTGCGCCGCCAAACGTGGTGAATTACGAATTTCGTTGCGTATGTCATCAGTCCAGGTTTGCTCTGGAAACGTGATTGCTACCCGCATGGGCAACCAACCCAACTCAGTTGTGATCAATGCGTCCCACAATCGGTTGTCAGCCGGTATCAACCCATCTAACCACAATGGCAATGAAGTGTCCACTTCCCAGGCAGCATCCTGGTTTAACTGTTCAAAAGCCAGATAGGTTTCCAAATCATTTATTGATTGAGTCCATAGCCCCGGTATCGTCTCTCCTGATGATTCTAACAGGTGTATCGCGGACAGAAGCCCTGTATATTGCATGATATCTGCTTGGATACTACGTACATCCATCATGTAACGAGCATCAAAACCGGGCAAAGGCTCTGCATTGCGAGGCTGGATGCTTTCTGCCAGGTAATCCCCGGCAATTGTAATGCTATCTTTGTATTGCTCCCAAAATATTGAAAGCATATTTTCAGGCAGTAGCCGATGCACATGATGACAAGCGCCAAGCCACCAGGCAGTTCCACTACGATTAAGCCATAAGTGTGGCGTTGCTTCTGTGCCATTGGAATATGCGGCTACTGGTAAAGAACCTATTGGCTTACCACGTGCATGAGTATTTCGCATTGTGCTACGCTGAAAGTTCAACAACCCATCTGCTTTTTCCCATTCTTCTTCTACAGCATATGCATAAGCTACCCAGGCTGAAGTTTCTGGGGTAACTCCATAAAACGGACTACCAAAATCCAGATATTCTACTATCGCTCCTGAATTAGTATCGCGAAATAGATGAAATGTTTGCTCAATATATGGAAGTAATTCATCAATCACTGTACTGTTTGTTGTTGTTGTTGTAGTCGGAAGAAGCTGCTCCCAGAATGTCCTGACTTCTGTTTCGAGCTGTTTACTATGCTGTTCCTGTATTTGAATGAGCGCAGCATCCAGAGACTCCCTGGTTTCCGCAAAAGCAATAAACACTGCACATTTATCGTCCTTCTTTAATACTAATTCGAAGCTCAATGAATTTACTTGTGTGTGCAGTAACGGCTGTTCCAACACTATGTCGTTACTTTTTGTGTTGGCAACTACCTTGCTCGGTGAAATATCTGTAGTGGTGCTTATCCAAATACCTTTCCCCAGCGTCGATATTGATTCATGTGATATCAGACCTGGCGCTGTGCCTACCAATGCATTCCACTCCAGCCAACTATCTTCACCAGGCGCAAAACTATAAACACCTTGATCGCCTCCTGCAAACATAAGCCCAGATTGCTCTTTGGGCCTGAGCATAATTGTGGCAGCAGGATACTCCGGATAGATACGATTTTCAGGTATATAAGAAGATGTCCAACGAAATTCAAAGTCTTGGGTTGATGGTAAGGCAGAATCTACAACTACTTGCGATACAATCACATCGAATATAGGATGCACAAAAACTTTATGGTGTAATGTTAGACCCAGACTTTCCCAGGTTGATTCAGCATGTAGTAGCGGTACATCAATATCCAATTCTTGTTGGTATAGATCAGGTGAAATGTACTCATCACCATCTAGTAGTAACCAACCCGAAAACGTGGAAATATTATCATCTGTATAGCCAACTGCATGATTAACAATTGATTTACCATAGTGTTCGTAATACCCGGGACTTGGCCATCGGCATGAAACAATATTCCCGCTATTATCAATCGATATACTCAACCTGCCATTGCCCAGATTCGTCAACCCGGGGGATTCCTCTGCAAATACACCAAAAATGGTTATCTGCAAACCAATCAATAATGATACTGTAAAAAAAATCGGACCTTTCATGTTAACTCTGCTCTTGCGAGGTAACCTCTAAACTCAAACAACCCCTCCCTTGAATACCCAACAAGTTCGAGATTCCCCAAAGATTTAAGCAGGCCAGAAATCGGTGTGATATTTTTACCCATAACTATATCGTCTTTTGTTCCTACAAGACCAAGACGGGCATTATGCATTGTTAAATCACGAAACATGTCTGCATATGCAGGCCAGTAGATTTGAAGCAACAAATCACCGTTTAATCGACGACCACTGCTACATTGGCCTAATAACCCCGCCATAAGCGGTTCCTGTGATGTAAGATAATAATAACGAAGGTCCTGTGCAAGGCAGAATGTCATCTTTTCACCTGAAAAGGGTACTAATAGACCATCTCGGTCATTCCAATAAAAGGGGATAGATTCTGCCCGCTCATTCAACCAGTAAAAGGGATGACGCATTGCAGCCCCTCCTGATGTTCTCGATATGAGTGCAAATTCAGGAATTGGCAACGATTCTGAGGTATCGATATCCATCAAAATCAGATAAGCGGCAGGATCGTTTAAGTTATTGATAGTATCCAGGGTTTCTTGAAACACAACGTCAAAATCAGGAACCAAATATCTTGTGAGATGTTTTAAGAAACTATACCCCTCAGGTAACCCGTCTTCCAGAACAGTCAGCAAATAATCTAATACGATATGGCTGTCTGCCCAATTTGTAGCGCCAAGAACAAACAATGGTTGCAGCATATCTTCAGGCAAGTCAATTGTTTCGAAAGGTTTTCCGCCACCGGCAAAACGGCTGTCAGACATATAACCTCTTAAAAATATTTCACGACTGGCCTGAATTTCCACCATCAGATCGGTATCTTCACCATTCCTCTGGAATGCCAAGCTGTCACTTGCAACAATACTCGTATCGCTGATCGCAGGTGATTCCAGGACAGCTCGAATATAACTGTGATGAGGCGAAACAATTATAAACCCATCATGCCAGACATAAAACAAGTCTCCGAATTGCCGTGTACCCAGATCATCGACTTCAGATGTCATCAACGCGTGCAAGGCTCCAGCACTCCTTAAGAGGATACCTGGATGAAAACAAGCACCCCAATCCCCACCATGATTGGCCGCTAGCATTTGAGGCCCCAACCACAATTGCCAGCGCGTAGGAGTAGGTCGAATTCCGGAAACCTTACGGACACCCAGTTCTAAATCATATTTAAAATTTGAAAATTCGTTGACAAATAATGCGCCTGCATGGCTGTGCTCCAATGCATTCCAAAAAACAGGAAAAGCAGGTACAAATAGAATATTATCTGCTGCTTCTGGATGGTATCCCTCATGAGGAGCAAGCTTGAGGTTATAGTCCAGGTTGCCCAATGAATAATACAGAGCAAACACCAAACCAACAACTGCAAATTTGATGATCAAACGCCAATGAACAGCTCGCACTACATTTTTACTGACCAACCCCACTTAAATCTCTCCAGATACGCACAGGTAATGATTAACATTTCCAATAATGTAGTAAAATTAATGGAGAAACCGTACACAGCAATTGCAACAAGCATTGCTATGCTTGTTCAGCATTCCAGACGCGATCGCATTCTGATGTGCGTTTTTCTTCAATCTTACTGATAATACCGGCAAGTTCTTCTCGCAGTATCTGTAATTGTTCGGGTGTATCAACCTGTGAAATTCTTTGATCATAATCCAGTCTGGCAGCGGCAATGTCCGCATCACACCGAGTATTAATATCAGCAATAACCGCTTTTTCCTCGCTACTCAATCTTCGTGCTGGTCCACTGTTTTCTTCCATCTTTTCCAAAGCAATCTCAAGCGCACTCTTCATATACTTGCATTCTCCTTTTCATTAGATAAAACACAAAACCAATTCTATAATTGGTTGTCTACTTTTTACAGATTAAATTCATCATCCAGAATACTGCTGATAAAGCGTTCAACAGAAATGGGATAATAACGACTGTTCGGTGTGATAATAATGCCGGTGGTTATGTCTTCCATTCGTTCCAACTCATCCAGACTTTCAGCTAAACATTCATCAACTGATGCTTTTAAATTAGATATTTCCAACTTCTCTGATTTGCACTCAACTGGTCGTTTATGAAAGCCCAAAAAACCGAAGACGCGTCCTACCAATTCAATGTCAACATTGTCCTCTCCAAAAACTTCTTCATAATTAGGTGTCAAATGCGATGGACGTATTATGATCTGCGGCGATACGTGAACAATACCTTTTACACGGGTAGCGCCTTCCGATTTATCCAGTCGTGTTCCCAGACAAACATAAGGAAGTTCATGATATCCCTTGATTATTCCATAGGTCGGCTTACGCACAATGACAGTACGTTGAAAGACTTCCTGCATTTCTTGTGGGCTTAATGGCATACGCAAACTCCAATCTACATGTGCAAAACGGCCATTACAGCAACTAATACTATGATCTATTGCTAAAATGCGGCAGCATAAACTCCAGCTTCTAAAGAGCAGTTTAACGTATCGGATTATTAAGCGCAACCAATCCCACTTCTTTTATGCGAATTCTTGCATCTTGACGATGACGTTGATAAAGTATGCCGACATTATCACCAACCTTAAAATGAGTCCATTGTGACTCTGATACCTCAATACATTCAATCACGTTCAATTCTGGAGATATATTTATAGATAAATGTAAAATAAA
Source organism: uncultured Nitrospirales bacterium (assembly GCA_964537975.1). Classification (GTDB taxonomy): domain Bacteria; phylum Hydrogenedentota; class Hydrogenedentia; order Hydrogenedentales; family SCBR16-9; genus SCBR16-9. Next base: position 110,106 of record CAZIDP010000005.1, read on the forward strand.
TGTTGGATTAATTGTTGGATCATCTTTTTCAGAATTGTTGTTGCCCTGTAAAATATCATGCCCATGGACAACCCCGACCCCTGGTATAAGCGCGGGCAAGAATTCATCGGTAGGCCGTTGCGATGCCATTGCAAATAATATAACCAACATCAGTGTTGTTATCATCAAAAAAATGAGTGGTCGGTATTGAGGTGTTGCTCCAACTCGCCTTCTTAGAACATATCTGTGTTGTTGGTTACTTTCATCATGCGTATACTTAATGGCCATGTAGGTTACTTTCCTTGACTAACAATGCCTCTGTATAGGATGATCACCTCTATTTTACATTATAACGCCAGTTCTCAGGAATAAAACAATATGAATATCTTCATAGCAGGCGGCGGTCGTGTCGGATATCACCTTGCCCGCTTGATAAGTTCAGAAGACCAGGATGTCACCGTTATCGAAAGTGACATCAAACAATTCGAGAAAATCGATGCAATGGATGTCAGAACCGTCATTGGTGACGGTCGCTCCATTCTGCTATTACAGTCTCTGGGTGTAGGCGCAGCCGACCTCTTTGTTTCTGCCATGGGAACAGACGAAGCCAACCTTATTGCAGCCGCTATTGCAAAAAGTCTCGGAGCCAAGCAAGTTGTTGCACGGGTTGACAGCCCGATGTTCATTGAAGACAATTTCTTATATGAGACCGCATTGGGCATTAATTATATATTAAGTCCAGACGCCGTTGCAGCTCTTGAAATTGCGAATTATGTTGAGCATCCAGGAATCCTTAACAGCCGAGATTTTGGCCGGGGACTCATTCAGATGCAACAGATTTCTGTGAGTAAATCGCCCACAGATAATGGAAAAACACTAAAAGATGCATTACCACCTGGTAGTGGTGTACTCGTTGCCTTGATTCAACATGACGGAATGTCAAGAATCCCGCATGGAGATTCTATTATTCACCCGGGCGATAACATCACCCTGATTGGCAACAAAGAAAAAATGAGAGCGCACCTTAAATTATTTATCAATGAAAAAGCCAGACCTGAAAAAGTCGCCATTCTGGGTGGTGGCACAATCGGTGTACGTCTGGCAATGGCGCTGGAGGGAAATGTTCGTTCTATTAAAATTATTGAACGTAACCACGGACGCGCCGAGGTATTATCAAAACAATTTACCAAGGTTAAAATTGTTGAGCGCGACGGTACCTCCCGTAGTGATCTGGAGCAAGAACACATTGACGGATCATATACCTTCGTCGCAGCAACCAAAGACGATGAACGGAATATTTTGGCTGCTGTATTGGCAAAGGAAGTCGGCGCAAAAACTGTAGTAGCCGTGGTAAACCAACCTGATTTTGCACCTCTGGTCGAACGCCTCGGTATAGACCTTACCGTATCACCTCGGGCCAGTATTGCAAACAGTATTATTAAATTGGTTCATACCGGGCAAGTAGCCTCGCTTGCGATACTCAGTGAAGGCAAGTTTGAATTGGTAGAATATGATGTTGACTCGAATTCGCCTGTGTTGGGACGTCGAATTAAAGAATTTTCATCTAAAATGCCCAAAGATGCACTCATAACCACCATATTGAGAGGTGACAAAGTATTTGTACCTGGGGGTGAAGATGAAATATTAGACGGTGACTCTGTAATTGTACTCGCTACAGCCGAGGCACTGGACCAAGTCAGAAAAGTTTTGAAAGTTAAACGATGAATTACAGATTAGTATCCAAATATCTGGGACAATTCATCATCATCTTTTCATTCCTTACGCTTCCCTCTTTGTTGTGCGCATTGATTTATGGCGAAACCTCCATGGTGTACACATTTCTAAATACAATTATTGTCGCGTGCCTCATTGGAGGTGCTTTGGCCCTGTTCGGAAAAAATGCCACCTTCAAATTCTACCAAAGAGAAGCTTTAGGACTGGTTGCTCTGGGCTGGTTATTATCCGCAATTATCGGTGCACTCCCCTTTTATTTCAGTGGCGCCTTTAGTATGGTCGATTCAATTTTCGAGTCTATGTCCGGACTGACAACGACCGGAGCTACCATCATGGAAGATATTGAATCGCACCCAAAATCTCTCCTGTTCTGGCGATCTTTTTCTCAATGGCTCGGTGGCATGGGCATCATCTTGTTGTTTATTGCGGTGCTGCCCTATCTGGGTGCTGGTGGTAAACAGTTGTTTCGATCAGAAGTAACTGGCCCGGACCCTCGGGGATTAAGCCCAAGAATCAAAGATACCGCGTCGTTCTTGTATAAAATCTATTTCGGAATGACCATAATATTAGTACTGCTTTTGATGTTTGCTGGTATGGACTTGTATGACGCTCTGTGCCACACATTCACTACTTTATCAACAGGTGGTTTTTCACCTAGACAAGACAGCATTGCATATTATGACAGTGCAATCATTGAGACTATTATTATAGTCTTTATGATACTTGCAGGTACTAATTTTGCATTATATGTGACGATATTGAGAGGAAAAAAATTTATATTTTTCCGAGATACAGAATGGCGTACATATCTTTTAGTTCTTACTGTTGCAACACTACTCGTTGCGGCGAACTTGCAAGGAGCACAAAAACAACTGGTGCTGTCCACCTCTCCCCCAGAGACACCAGAATACACTGCTGTCGAAACGATGCGAGCTTCTGCCTTTCAAGTCGTTTCAATCATGACATCAACAGGATATGCTACTGAAGATTTTGACGTTTGGCCCTACTTCTCACGGGTATTGTTGCTGCTACTCATGTTCATCGGTGGGAATGCCGGGTCAACAGCAGGCGGACTAAAGGTAATCCGCTGGGTGATATTGGCAAAGATGGTTTATTGGCGAATTGAAAGCACTTTTCGACCTAAAACTGTACGTGCAATTCGTGTAAATGGACAGGTGATTGAAGAAGACATTCAGCAGATGATTTATGCTTTTTTTGCACTCAATATGGTTGTATTTAGTTCAGGTACATTGATCATGACATTCTTCGGTCTCCCCATTGAATCAGCAGCATCCTCTGTAGCTGCCACCTTGAATAACATCGGCCCAGGCTTTGAACACGTAGGTCCAGTTGAAAGCTTTGCTTTCATCCCTGATATCGGGAAACTATTTCTGGCATTGTTTATGATGATGGGAAGACTGGAGATGTTCACGGTGTGTGTACTTTTTGTGCCGGCATTTTGGCGGCATGCCTGATGTGTTCACTGACATATATTTTTTAATAAAGCGCCTACAATGAACTATAAACTAATCAGTAAGTTTTTCGCACACTTTTTAGGTGTTTTTGTATTACTTATGCTACCGTCCATGATTTGTTCCATTTTATATCATGAATGGTATATGGTGATTACTTTTCTTGCCTCTATAGTAAGTGTGTTGATACTGGCACTCATCTTACATTTTTTCGGTCGCAATGCATCGTCACAGATGTATGAACGGGAAATGCTGGTTCTGGTCAGCATCGGCTGGATGATTGCCGGTATTGCAGGCAGTCTCCCTTTTCTCTTCAGTGGATTGCTAAATCCGGTCGATTCCCTTTTTGAATCAATTTCTGGACTTACCACAACCGGTTCCTCAGTGATGACGGCCATTGAAGAAGCTCCCAAAGGTCTTTTGTTTTGGCGTGCTTTTATCCAATGGATCGGCGGGATGGGAATAGTACTTATTTTTATTACGGTGCTTCCTTACCTCGGTGCAGGTGGTAAACACCTGATGCAGCATGAATCATATGGAATCAACACACGTTCATTTCGTCCACGCATCAAAGAATCTGCGATTGTAATTTTCAAAATCTATATGGGTATGACCATACTGATGTCAATAATGCTGATGATGGCAGGCATGTCTGTCTTCGATGCCATATGCCACGCTTTTACTACACTGGCAACAGGGGGATATTCAACGCGTCAAGCCAGTATTGCCGCATACGACAGTCAATTGGTTGAATTGATTCTTATCTTTGGAATGGTGCTGGCCAGTATAAATTTTGTGCTATTTTTTGGATTGTCAAAAGGAGACTGGCGCAACTTGGTTCAAAACACAGAATGGAAGGTATTTCTGGCCATTCTAGCTGTTGCCATTCTACTAATAACATTGAACCTGATGTGGGGTTCTCCTCATGTAGACCTGATACTGGATGCTGAAGATGCTGCACGTTCAGATTTCTGTTATACGCCTTTACAAGCCTTACGCGCAGCCTCTTTCAACACAATATCTGCAATGAGTACAACCGGATTTGCGACCGATAATTTTGACAGCTGGCCCCATTTCTCTCGTATGTTACTCATATTTCTTATGATTATTGGAGGTTGTACGGGCTCCACCAGTGGTGGTATAAAGGTGATGCGTGTTGTACTACTAATAAAAATGTTGCACTGGAAAATAGAAAATACGTACCGTCCCAAAACTGTACGTGCGGTGCGTCTGAATGGAGAAGTGGTTCCAGATGCTGTTCAACAAACAATATACAATTTCATTACACTATATATTCTTGTTTATTCCGCTACAGTTCTACTACTTTCAGCCATGGGGCTACCCTTCATCACAGCCATTTCAGCGGTAGCCGCTACTATCAATGGCGTGGGACCGGGAATGGAACATGTGGGAGCAATACAGGACTTTCACCTGCTACCCAACGCAGCAAAACTATTGCTAAGTCTGGTGATGATCATGGGGCGTTTAGAGATTTTCAGTGTATGTGCTTTATTTTTACCATCATTCTGGCGTAAAAGTTAAAAACATGCTGCGCTGGTGCATCTAGTATATACTTCTGATAACCGGCACAATCAGTTTTCTTTAGCATCACTGATCACCCTGCGTTTGCGGGCATATTCCTCGAGTTGATCGCGAAGCAGCTTACGTCCCCGATATAGTCGAGACATCACCGTACCCAAGGGGCATTCCATGGCATCCGCTATTTCTTTGTAGGACTTGTCTTCCAAATCTGCCATAATAACTGCAACGCGAAAATCATTGGGTAAAGATTCGATGGCCAACCGCACCTCATCATCAAGCAATTCCAACAAACCATTGGTCTTACCATCTTCTGCTTGTAAAGGTATATTCGGGTCTGGGCCTAGATGTGGTGCTGGCTCTGCACCTGTCAATTCAACAAAGGTAGGACGACGTGCACGACGCCGGTACTCATTAATGAATGTATTACGCAAAATGGTGAGCAGCCACGCCTTTATATAAGTGCCTTCTTTAAACTTATCATGAAAGCGCAGTGCTTTAACTACAGTATTTTGTGTTAAATCTTCAGCGTCTGCAGCATTATGTGTCAGTCGAAGCGCCACTGCATAAAGCATGTCTAAATGCTCAAGTACGAGATTTTCGAATTCTATGGAACGTTGCACAAGCTGGTTTTCCAATTCCAGATCTCTTTACCCGCGAAAAACCTTGGCCGACGTATGATGAGGCTGGTCAGAAAGTCTCGCTTTTTGGTTAATCCCCCGATTTAATGTTTCTATATCCTAGCAAGTTTACTCTTATTAGGTCAATTATTCATAAAAACGAAAAATTATCCTTGAATACTACTCAATTGTTGTACACGTTGAACCATATGACTGGACAAAATTCTGTTTAGATTACAACCGGAACCAAGAATCTCAAGGGCATCTGACCTGGCTAGCTCAAGAAGAGGTGCGTCAGTTGCCAGATTCGCAATACGCAAGTCAGATATTCCTGTCTGACGTACCCCTAAAAACTCTCCTGGTCCGCGTAGTGCTAAATCTGCCTCGGCAATTGCAAAACCATCTGTTTCACTACATATGATTTCCATTCGCTTTTTTCCCTCCAAGGTAGTAGGCGTACCTGTTAAAAAACAATAGGATTGTTCCGTGCCTCGGCCTACACGACCTCGCAATTGATGTAGTTGTGTCAACCCAAACCTGGGCGCATTCTCAATCACCATGGTGGTTGCATTGGGCACATCAACCCCAACTTCAATCACTGTAGTGCTAATCAAAATATCGATCTGTCCAGCCTGAAAAGCAGTCATAACAGCATCTTTCACTCTGGACTCCATTTTACCATGTAACAAGGCTACGCGTATTCGAGATAAAGGGCCAGCACACAATTCATCGTAATGACTTAATACAGATTTAAGCGTGTCTTTACCTTCTGTTTCCTCTATTAATGGACAGACAATATATCCTTGTCGTCCTTGCGTCACCTGCTCGCACAAATAGTGATACAGTTCCGGTAGCTTGTGATCCGGGATTCGGAGCGTTTTAACGGGTTTTCGACCTGGTGGCATTTCATTCAAAGTACTGATATCTAATCCACCGTATATTGTAAGTGCCAAGGACCGTGGAATTGGAGTAGCAGACATATGCAATATATCAGGCTGATTGCCTTTTGAAATCAAGGCATTGCGCTGCAAAACACCAAACCGGTGCTGCTCATCAATAATAACCAGTCCTAGCTTCTTAAATTGTGTACTCTCTTGAAAAAGCGCATGGGTTCCCACAACCACATCCAGATTCCCCCTGGCAAGATTCTGGCGAACTGCTTTTGCACCGACAACAGAACCGGTAAGTAGTCCTATGCGTACCCCCAAAGGCTCCAGCATCGGACGAAGGTTCATCATGTGTTGCTCTACCAAAATTTCAGTAGGAACCATGAATGCTACCTGATAGCCACCATCCAGTGCTGCAGCGATACAATGAAGGGCAACCACCGTTTTCCCGCTGCCAACGTCACCTTGCAGTAACTGTGCCATGGGATATGCTGCACCCATATCTCGTAACAACCCTGATATGACACGGTCTTGCGCCGTGGTCAAGGTAAAAGACAGTGTCTTGCCTATGCCACGCAGCCGGGGGCCATTGATAACATGACTGATGCCATTATCTTTTTGGCGTGATGCACGCTCACGTAATACAACAAGTTGGAGTGCCAACAGTTCTTCATATACAAAACGCTTACGAGCAGCGACTTCATTGTCAGGTGTATCTGGAAAATGCGCATTTGGAAGTGCATAAGAAATCGCAGGTAATTGATGTTTTTTCAACAAATCTTCGGGTAATGTCTCTTCCAGCCCGCTATTGAGCATAGACAACGCAGTATAAATCCAGGAACGTAGCTGACGTTGGGAAATCCCGTCGGTCAGCCCGTATACAGGAGTTATACGACCGGAATTTACTAAATCATCCTCATCATCACCAACTATTTCATAGGTCGGATTCCCCAGAGTAATCCCGTTGAAATCTTTACTCGTCCCAGAAAACAAGAAGCACTTGCCAGGTTGAAATACTCCTTGTGCCAAATACCCCTGACCGAAAAATGTAATTGCCATGCTTCCCGAATCATCGCTTACCATTATACGGGTAGATGAAACACCCTTACGCATTCGAATTACACGTACAGAGTCCACAGTCCCTTTCACGGTAACAAGCTGACCTGGTGTCAAATCTGAAATCCGGGCAATTTTGCGCCTATCTATATGAGATTTCGGAAAATAAAGCAACAAGTCCAAGATGGTATTTATACCCAACCTGGACAATGTTTCTGCCCGTTTCCCCCCTATGCCTGGCAGCATAGTTACTGGCGAGTTTGCAACATCATCATTTATTTCTTTTTTATTATATTCCATACTGCATATATTCACTTGTATATTTGTCCGTCATGGCCGACCCGACCAATTAGCCTGAGAATATTTCTGGATTTAAAACTTCAGTCACAACGATTATCGCAAATTAAGGTAAAGAAATATCGAATTCACCTTTTCGGTAGTTCCCCTCTCAGGTTCTTATGCATGTTAATTTGCATCATAATCACTAAAAATAATACAATGAAACAGTTTTAAAACGCAGTATTGGGATCACAAAAGGGGCCAGAGTGCCCCGACAGAGAAATTGAATCATGAGTTTATCGCGTAATGTCCAGAGTATTAATGAAGAGTGGCTTTTTGTACAGGACCCCGGGGATATCGGTCTCCATAAAAATTGGTTGAATAAGGCCAGCCTGCCAGCAGGTACGACCATTCATTTACCTTGTCTTCACCCATATCCGCGATCTAAAACTCGTGATTTATCACTGACTCAATATCCTCACTGGCTATTCCATGATTTCCATATTTCCTCAAGTGATGTAGACAGAACACATCAAGAACTTGTCTTTGAGGGATTTCCGGCCAAGTCAACCGTCTGGATTAATGGACATCTTGTCACGCAGCAAAATGCTTCCTATGTATCCTTCTCCGTCCCTGTCAGCGCACATTTACATCCAGGTAACAACATCATAGCAATTAGACTTGCTTCCGTTGCAGCAGGACTAGGTTCGGTTGCCCTCCATAGCATGCCCCGCCACCACATTGAGCATGTACAGGTTTTACCGGATATTCGGCGCAAACGCATCCTGGTTCAAGTCAAAAGCAACACCAGTAGTCCAGTTCGACTGACCATACAAGAAACAGATATTAACCATATGGTTTTTAGTCATGACGAAGAGAAGTTAGTAGAGTTTCCAGATTTTACCATGTGGTCACCAGAAACCCCGGTGACCTACTCACTCCAAGCTGAACTTCTGTCATCTGATGATAGTGATCAGGCAGAAGTGCTTGACAGTCAATGCACAACCTTTGGCATGCGTGAATTTACAGTCAAGGACCAACGTTTTTATTTAAACAACCGTCCGGTGCATATCAAAGCGATGGCCAATATCACTGGCGATACAGCTGACCATTTTGATCTCCAGACTGCGGAACAACTCATATCTTGCACCAAACGGGCCGGATTCAACGCTATTGTTGTTTCTGCGATTTACCCGAAAGCATTGTTGGAAGTAGCAGACAAGATGGGCGTGATGGTCATCCTGGATGATTTCGGGTTGCATGATGAGCATTCAAATGAGATGACTGAAAACATCGAGGCGATAATATCTCCCTTGGCCAACCACCCCTCACTTATCGCATGGCAGTTGATTTCAGAGACCATTCCAGATTTACAGATGGTAGCTGCAGCATCAGAAATCAAAATGGCTTTGAACCCTGAGAGCTTGCCACACATTGTTCGGGAACTGGATCCAACCCGCTTATTTTTTGTACATCATCCGAATCCAGCAATGAAAAGTATGCAGTTTCATTGCCGTCCATATCGCAACCTCCTGGAACCAATGGACGCCCCTTCATTTATTCACTCAGCCCCTGTTTCACAAGAATCTGAATACTATTTACGGCAGATGGGCTCAACACATCGCATCAATATGCTGGACAATTGTGGATATCCGGTAAAACTTGATCATATAAGACAGCTTGCAGCACCCGACAGCCCAATACGCAAAATCCATGAAACAATTTTTACGGATCGCAACCTGGACCGGGTTTTCGAAAATTTCAACCAATTTCTAAAATGCTTGATGCAACTGGAATTCGACGCAATACAGTACCACCTGGACGCACTTCGCAACAATCCGCGATTGGCTGGATATTGCCATCGAAGTCACCACTGGCATAGTGCGGCAGAGCGCAAGAGCATCCCGGCTCTTTACCATTCTCTGGAAGAATTACAAAAACCTGTACGTCCTTTAATTCATATTGCTACCTCCAACCTGACACCACGCGAAGAAACACCTCTGACCATATATCTTGTAAATGAGAAGCGTCTGGAAGGCCGGGCAGAAATGTCATTGCAGTTAATTGGGCCGACCAATCAGGTATTGTGGAAAAAACGCCGAAGTGTAAAACTCCCCAAGCCGGGCAAAGAGTTATGGAGCGGTTCAATTGCAGCATCTGGTTCCACTGGAACCCATAAGTTTATCGTTCGCTTGATGCAGAATAATTCGCTGATAGCACAGAACAATTTTGAACTCTATGTTATGAAACCGGTAGAAAGTGAGCGAATACGCGTTCATTTACTGGATACAATCGGATATTGGACTTCAAAGTGTAAACCATTTGTTGAATTTGATAATTTACTCGCTCCAGTTCACATCATTCCACCCTTATCAAACAGCATTGCAGGATACCCGGAAAACGAATTAATGCAGGCACTGGCACAGGTATATGGAGGTGCTATTGCACTGGTTTTCAACCCACCAGAAGATTGGAATGATCTCGCAGAGTCTTTAGACCCGGGTATCAAGGCAAGTAGCCGAGCATTGCTGGACGATACCGAATATACAGGTCACTACGCCCGGCTGCATCCTGTCTTTGAGGGTTTGCCTTCTCGCGACCTTATGCGTACCCCTTACAGAAACATCTTGCCGGATCGTACTTTTACTGAGACCGGAGATGAAGATATATGCGGCGCATTGGTGTTGAATCAAAATGAAGCGAGCAACACCGACACTATGGCCTGGTGGGGTACCAATATCCTGGTGCGTCGTTATGGAAGTGGTCGTATCGTATTTATACATCTACATATTCTGGAACATCTTGGTTCTGACCCTGTTGCGGATCGCCTGTTTACCAATTTACTCCAACATTTTGAACGTCGATCCGTACCTTCCACAATCCCCCTGCATGTATACCAACCAGCTGTTGAGTGGATTCGCTTTGCGCGCACACAACTTATGCGACGATGGATGGTTGTCGGCTGTTTTTCTAATTGGGAACTACAGGGACATGACACCATATATCCACCTGAAGAGTTGGTTGATTTTAACGCATCGTATCATGGCTGGAATCAGATGATTGAGTGGAAAACATGGTACACCCACACCAATCAAGGTCATTTACTGGATTTTCAAGACGCACTGGGAATTTTCAAGCAACAGCAACCCATGGAAGATTATGTCACCGCTTACGCGTATGCAGAATTCACTTGCGACAGAAGAGCAGAAGTCTGCGCTATGTTGGGAGTTCAGAATGCAATGCGTATCTGGATTAATGGCCGTGCTGTGCATGCTATTGATCGTCATGTACCATCGGGCAATTTAGGTATGGATTCTTTTACAACCTACCTGCGACAAGGCCGTAACACCCTCTTGGTAAAGTGCTCCAAAATACCAGGGCCATTTCGATTTACCATAGAGTTTGAATCCATGGATGCTAGTCCAATAAACCTGAATTGGTGGAAATAATTCAATTCACACATGATAATTGTTGAAAATCCTGCGAGATAACTCGTATTTCATACCAGGATTCTTATACTATACCTGTAGGCATAGCGGCAGGAGAGTTTATGAAAATAGCAATTATTGGTGCCGGAATTTCCGGGCTTAGTTCAGCTTTAGTGCTGGCAAAACAAAACCATGAAGTACACATTTTCCAGAAAGAAGCCAGCATTGGCGGCTTGATTGCAACATTTGATTTTAATGGCATTCGTGCAGAACATTTCTATCACTTCCTGTGCCGTGACGACCACGGCGTATTTGAGCTGTGCCGGGAATTGGGAATTGATGAAAGCATAGTATTTCGAAAAGCTTCAACAGGCTTTTATTGCAACGGGCACCTGTATCCATTTTCAACAGCATCGGACCTATTACAATTTTCACCATTAACCCTTAAAGACCGTATTCGATTTGGTTTATTTGCGTTAGCTTCCAAATGGCGCAAGGACTGGGATTCGCTTGACAAAATCCCCGCAAAAGCCTGGTTGTTGGAAAACCTGGGCAAGCATTGCTATGACATCATTTGGAAACCATTGCTGGAAATGAAATTTGGGGCTTTCCATGATCACATTTCTGCTGCCTGGGTCTGGCACCGTGTCCACCGTGTAGCGCGTTCCAATGGTAAACTGGGTTATTTGCAGGGTGGTACAGGCAAATTGATGGATGTATTGACCGATGAACTTCAGTCAATGAATATTAAAATCCACACAGCATCTCCAGTCCATCACATTTTAACTTCAGAAAACAAAATTACTGGATTGGTACATGGAAATGAAAATACATTTGTATGCGACAAAATAATCTCTACTGTACCAATGAAAATTCTGTCCCAATTACTCCCCGAAGGCTATACTGAATATCAAAAAATTCTAGAATCGGTACACTATATTGGTGTGGTGTGTGTCTTGTTTAAGTTGGCACGTCCAGTTTCGAATCATTTCTGGCTGAATGTGCATGATCCAGATATTCCCTTTAACGGAGTCATCGAATACACGAATTTAAATCCGCTTTCACCAAACACAGAACATCTTGTATATGTACCGTATTATATTGACACCAGCCTTGCACCGTACACAGAACAAAATGAAAAAGTGATTGAGGATAGCTGGACTGCACTGAAGAGAATTCAGCCAGCCTTGACTGATTCCGACTTGTTGGATGTACATGTTGCTCGTACCCCTTTCGCGCAAGCCGTGTGTCCAGTAGAGTTTTGTTCCAGCATGCCAAATCAAAACTCACCAATCCAGGGACTTCACCTGCTAGATTCAATTTTCCTTTATCCAGAAGATAGAACGCAGTCCGGCCATATCAAAAGGGCAAAAATGTTGGTCGAATCAGAAGAATTCCTGCAAAATCTTTAAACCCTTGTGAGCCCCTGGAACCATTGAACGAATTGGAAATTCTGAACAATTTCCATGTACGCTAGCATAGGGATTTTATAACAAAATGGGAGCAATAAATTGGAACATCAAAACATCAGTGATCAATCACATCCAGAAAAAGCATATAAAAATATAGAATTTTTGAGTTCACCAGATGCCCGGGCAATTCGGGTTCTATGTGAATTTGTTGAGCCACAAGCCCGGTTCAGGCGAGAAGACCTCCGCGATACCATCGTTATGTTTGGCTCTGCCCGTACTAAATCGAAAGACGATGCCCAAAAAAATCTGGAATCCTTGAAAAGCCAATTTAAAGAAACGGACAAGAATTCTCCTGAAATTGAACTTGCTTTGGCACGGGCACAGAATGACTTGCATATGTCTCGTTATTATGAAGAAGCGGCTCAGCTTGCAGAAAAATTGACCTTGTGGTCAAAATCACTTCCTAAAAAAGGACGTCGTTTCGCTATCTGTTCTGGTGGCGGCCCGGGCATTATGGAAGCAGCAAACCTGGGGGCGCATCGTGCTGGTGGCAAATCGGTAAGTCTTAATATCAGTCTCCCCTTTGAACAAGTTCCCAATCCATACCAAACCCCAGAACTTGCCTTTGAATTTCATTACTTTTTTATCCGCAAATTCTGGTTTATCTATCTGGCGAAAGCCCTGGTTGTCTTCCCGGGGGGTTTTGGAACACTCGATGAGCTTTTTGAAGTTTTGACATTGATACAAACCCAAAAAACACGTAAATCCATGCCGGTGGTTGTATATGGAAAAGAATTCTGGGAAGAGTTAATTAATTTTGAAGCACTCGTAAAATGGGGTACAATTTCTGCAGAAGACCTGAGTCTTTTCAAGGTTTGCGATACCGTCGACGAAACCTTTGATTACCTCACAAGTGAAGTATCACGGCTTTATCTTAATAAGGGATCTGTAGCCGACAAAAAAAATGGTGTTGATCTCGCTTAATTCCCTATGTATTGGAGAATAGCCCATTATTAGCTATATTTCTAAAAATCATAGCACAAGGAAAACGCAAGGTATTCAAGCATTTACGCTTGGATTCTGCTTGGTTGTCTTATGTCTGGTAAACGTTCATGAAGCATATGGCCAGGTGGTATTAAATGAGGTCATGGCATCCAATGGAGAAACATTAGCTGACGAAGATGGTGATAATTCTGATTGGATAGAACTGTATAACGCGGGTATACATGCTGTAAATTTAACCGGGTATGCCCTGTCTGACGATTATGAAGAACCAATGCAATGGATGTTCCCTGATGTAATCATTGAACCAGGTGATTTCCTGGTAGTTTTTGCTTCAGGTAAAGATCGGTATGGTTCAGAGCTGCACACCAATTTCCGAATCGATCTTGAAGGAGAAGAAATTGTCTTGGTAAGCCCTGACGGTACCTGGCTGGACGAGCTTCCCCCAACACCCATTCCAAGAGACATTTCATTTGGCAGACAACCTGATGGGAGTGACACCTGGCTGTATTTTAATGCGCCAACACCAGGAGCGTCCAACACAACTGAAGGTTATACCCTTAACCTGAATCCACCAGAATTTTCACATCCTAGTGGGTTTTACACAGCTGCATTTACGCTGCAAATCACTTCAGACAATAACCCGCTGCCGACATATTATACCCTGGATGGTTCTGAACCTACACTGGACAGTCCCATATATGATGGACCGATTACAATTTATAACCGAACACCAGACGTTGAGCAATTCGCGTACATTCCGACTTCATTGATAGCGGTAAACCCGGAACTTCCCGTATTAAAAGCAACCGTGGTACGCGCCAGAACCATCAATCCGGTCGGTGTAGCTGGCCCGATTGAGACCAAAACATATTTCGTTGATTCCGATATCAATAACAGGCATGTACTACCTATATTCAGCTTGGTTACAGATGCGGATAATCTCTTTGATTATGAATATGGAATATATGTCCCAGGAAAGTTATGGGATGAAGCAGTCGGTTATCCGAATGTCACCAATCCCTATACCGATTTGTCCTGGGTAAGTCGTCCAGCCAACTACCATGAACGCGGTAGCGACTGGGAACGACCGGCAGAACTGGAATTCTTTGAACTTGGAGGCAAATCCGCATTTAACATTCCAGTTGGAATACGAATTCATGGAACATTCAGTAGAATATACCCACAAAAAAGTTTACGGTTATACACCAGAGCAAGTTATGGCACCGAATGGCTGGAATATCCGCTGTTTGGTGAGCAGGTTCCCAACCGTTTTAAACGTTTGATTCTACGCAACTCCGGTAGTGACTGGACGGCAACCATGATGCGTGATGGTATCATTCAGGACCTCTTGGAGAGTCTGAATATCGACAAGCAGGCATACCGCCCAACCGTGCTATATATCAATGGTGAATATTGGGGAATTCACAATTTACGTGAACGTCTGGATCGTTATTACATATCCGAGCATTACGATATCGATCTTGACAGAATTGATATGCTCGAGTATTACGCCACTGTGATCGAAGGTGATGACCGTCACATGCTGGAAATGTTGGATTACCTGCGCAAGCATGATCTTTCAAACCAGGAAAACATGGCATACATCGCAACACAAATCGATATAGAAAGCTACATCGACTATCAGGTTGCGCAAATTTACGTTAATAATACGGACTGGCCTTCCAGGAATCTTATCTACTGGCGGCATCAATTGGAGGTAAATGACCTTTTACTACCTCGTGGCCAGGATGGTCGCTGGCGCTGGATACTATATGATCTGGATGAAGCTTTCGCGGGTGATAACGATACAGAAGCGTATACACGGAACACCCTGGCAGTGGCGGCTGCACCTGACGGGCCAGAATATCCCAACCCACCCTGGAGTACTTTCATATTTCGTAAATTACTGGAAAACAAAGGATTTCAACAGAAATTCATCAATCGCTTTGCCGACCTGCTGAACACACAATTCGATGAAAATCATGTTGTCAACCACATCAATGCCGGTCAGGAATTAATCCGCCATGAAATCGTTGAACACATGCGAAGGTGGGGTGTTCCATTTTATATGGAATACTGGGAAGGAAAAATCGATGATATGCGCACCTTTGCCCGAGAAAGACCTTATTACATGAGGCAACACCTTCAAGACTTTTTTTCCTTGCCGAGTTTGATAAATGTGTCAATTGAAATGACCCCAGAAACACCTGGGATGGTACGCTTTAATTCACTCTACATTCACCCGGACAACACCCCTTGGACAGGTAAATATTTTCAAGATATACCATTGGAGGTAACTGCCCTTCCCGGTCTGGGTCTGAAATTTGAAACCTGGAACCAGGACCAGCATGACACAGCGCACTTTACCCCTAAGCCTGATAATGATTTAATATTAACACCTGAATTTTCTGCTGAGAGTAGCGAAGTTTTTCAAAACCGACTTTATGCGCTACTGGAAGAGCTTGGCAGCACCATGTTGACATTATCGCATTTCAACTTGCCAATTGAGGCCGCACTGGCATTGGCGCATCGTGTTGGCTACGAAGGTGTTCCTGATGATCTACAAGACAGCGTAAAAAATACTTTGCAATCGGCCTATTTTTACAATCTGCAAACCTTGCATACTGAACCAGTATATCCATTGATCAAAGAGCATGAAAACGTCATTGCGGCTTGGATGTTACTGGGTCCCGAGGCGCAACACAGTTTACGTCTCGCATTAAATAATATAGGGTATCCTGTGTATGATGATTATGGTTGGGTTTTTCTGGAGCAATCAGAAAATCCAGCATCTGCACAATGGACTGTGGCTAGCGGAGACGATGTTTCAGAGTTAGATGCGGATCAATTCCCTTTTGGGGGTGCAGCAGACCTTGATAAGGACGGCTTAACAAACTATAAAGAGTATGTCAATACAATGCAATGGTCAGGTTCTCTTGAGGAATTTTCAGATGCCGCACTCAATCCTGATTGGGATGGAAATAAACCTGATGAAGAAGAAGATATGAAGTCAATACCCATGTGTGGTGTCAACCAGCAACAAATTCCTTACACCTTAGATAACCTGCTTTTTGCTAGCGTAATATTCCTTTCGCTCATCATTATAAGCATAATGTCAAAAAATGTGATAAGATCAGATTAAGACAGGGTCTTGCAGTTCAAGATGCAGTAACAAAGCCGCAAAGGCGGGGAGATTATATGATGGAACAGATTCCCCTGATTCGCGACATAATGCGGGCACCGTCCCGTGCACTTGGCCTCAATATGGACATATATGAGGGTATGACACTACTTCGGAGCAACCATGCCGCCGCACTCCCAGTACAAGATGAACAGGGGCACCTGGTCGGTATTTTGACAGAAAAAGACTGTTTACGGGTACTCTCACACAATGCCTACAACAGCTATCACCTAATGGCTGGCGGTGCCATCAAAGAATACATGTCATCCGTCAAAACAGTTCTCACAACCGACATGGACTTGTTTCGCGCCACATCTGTATTTCTGGAAACCAACTTTACCAATTTACCGGTGTTGGAAGACGACCAATTGGTCGGCTGTGTCAGCCGTCAAGATATGCTTCAAGCCATCATGGATATGCAGAAAAAGTTAATGGATGGCAAGACCAAATCAGAAGCATACTTGAAAACGCTGAATCATCCGGATTCTCTGGGCGATATGATGGTATTGGTAGGTACACAAAGTAAAGAACAACTGGTTGAGGTATTGAGCAAACGTCACCTGAACCAATAAGCAAGCATCCAGAATCAACCCGGTGATTTATTTTAAATAACGATATTATTTTTCAAGCTCAAGTCCGTTATTATATATTTCTTTGATGTCGGTTGCACTCAACATTTTTGCATACAACGCAAATTCACCTATGCACCCGGTGAAATACTCATCAGCTGGATGATTGGGATTGGCACCCAATGCAAAATTCTCCGCCATAGTACTCGACAGACTTTGTGGTGCGGCATCGGTTTCTGCACGTAATTCACCATTGACAAACAAACGTAACAGTCGACCCTGCTTCACAACCCCAACATGGCTCCAGGTATCAAATGGAATCGTGATTCCGCCCAGAGATGCGCCCGTACTGCCTTCAATCCCAACAAACAATTCCGTATTGCGAAGGTATACACGTAGTGGATCATCCATGGAACGCGCCCAGGCACTGAATAGTTGCCGCACATGTCCTGCGGGTTGCCCTTCCGGGCGTACCCACATCACAAGCGAATATTCCGTATGCGGGAATGTTGGTATCTGATAGCGCAGCATGCTGTTTCCATGAAATCGCAGCGCAGCATCCGGATTACCATGTCGGTCCTGGGCAGATGTTACTGAGGCAGCTCTGTCAAGAAAGCCATACACCGGATTCCCATCTCCATTGAGATAAGCACCCGTCACAAGACCATCGCCACGATACTGTACCAGTGCAGGATTCCTTAAAAATGGATTCTCCAAGTTGGTATCGAGGGTGAAACTTTGTGGGCCATTGACAGCTATTTCTTTCCCATGATCGTTTTGCGCCTGAGCAGTCCAATACCAGACTGTATCCGGGTTCAGAGACAGGTCACATAAGGTGTTCGAAGCATTTATACCATGAACTTCAATGACAGGTTCTGCCATAGAGGGTGATGCAGCAATCAATAATGAATACGATTTAGTTTCTGTCAGTGATGGTCCGGTCCAGGTAAATCGATTCGGTCCCATAGGCAGTTGCGCCATGTTGTCTGGGCCCAAAAGCCTGAACTGCGCAGGTGGCATTTCGACTGCTGGCAGCCAGGACGCGTAATGTGTCCCATAAACACCGGCATGAGCAAAATCAATAAGTTCCAGGTGCTCACCTGACGCGACAGTAAAGCCCAACCTTAGCAGAGGCTCAAAGAGGGTATTTCTTTCCTGCAACATTTCGTATCCCAGTTGGGTACCACTCAGGGCGGGTATCGCCACCGTATCAAATATGTTGTACTTCTGATCAAAAGCTAAAAGTAGCGGACCGTAATATAAGGATACTGTACCATCACGCTCTTCATCCCCAACCCAAGTACGTAGCGACATATCTAATTGTATGTCAACAACATCACCTTCAACCCATTCTCTGTCAAGTGCCAGATAGGTACCAGGTTGTATACCGCTAACCTCTTCCCCATTGACGTGAACGGTTGTCGTCGTCGACCAGGCAGGAATACGCAGTTTCATCTTGAAACTCACAGCTACATCAGGATTAATCTCAAGCTTGACATGCCCATCACGTGGATACCGGGTAACCTGTTCTATGCGCAGCAGGTTATCCTCATCAAGCGGAATTGTTGCCTGCATGGGGCCGTAAAAATTGAGGATGATTGTATCGTCGCCCTCGTGCATAACAGCCCATTCAGAAAGCATGCCCAACCCACGTGGCGCATTTACAGAACAACAATTCAGTTCGGGTGTGCCATGTTTGGCTTGAAACACAATCGAATGTGCTGAGGCCTCCCGCACGCCATTACTTGGGGTATGATAGGTGCTCCATCGCCCACTGGGATGTTGATATCCCAGGATGGCATTCCAGAAACCAGTTTCCAGTGTATCAGCGACCTTCGCATCACCAGTTAATGCCAGCATGTCAATGCTCATATACGTCCAGGCCACGTGACAGCAAGTCTCAACAGCACCGGTGCGATAGGGGCTGCCAACAGCTTGTTCGTCTGTAGAGAATGCGCCGCTGTTATGTAAATCATAGGCTTGAATAGTGTACCAATGGCTCTCAAAAGCAGCTTTAAAGTCTGTGTTACCCGTAATCCGATACAATTCGACCAGCCCCTGTATGGCATGTAAACTTTCCCAACGTGGTTTGGGTGTTTTATAAAATGGTACACCTGCAAGGCCCAAACGAAAGTAATCGCCGGCTTCTGGTTCTTCCATATCTTCAAGAATCACATTCATCATTCGCAAATAACGTTCATCGCCGGTTAGTCGGTATAACCTGCCGAACCCATGCAGAACAGAAAGATTCATTTCTGCCCAGCCCGCATCAATCGGACGCCGGTCCCCATCCAGGTAAACATCACAAATCAGGTCTGCTGCACGAATGACACACGCCAACGAATCATTATCACCTGTACTTTCATACCACATCATCAAGGCCATCATAATGTGATAATGTCCCCATAAATCCCATCGCCCCATCAAGCGATCATCGCTTCGGAAAGGCCCCATATAGCCATCCTCTGCCTGTGTTTCGATGAGTTCACGAATCACCCAGAAAATCATATCGTCCAGGCGATCATCGTTTATCATGCGCCGTGCCTGAATGGCAGATATCAGGTACTTTCCTACAAATTCGCCTGTCCAGTCCATCAGATATGGTTGGGGTAGTCGGTCTCGCACTCGAAACATTTCTATAATACCCGGGTTGGCTATTGGTGCTGGCAACAACCATTGCTCCAGATTATTTTTTATACGCTCACCCACTACATCCTCAAATTTATAGTGAGTTTGTTCAGGAACTTGAAAAGACATTGCACCTTTCATTTCCGGCACTCCCGCGAAAACTGATTTTCCTACCCCATTCAGACTCATAAAATAAAACACAGCAGTACAAATAACCACCCCAAAGCACGAACAGAAACGAAACATGGTTAGTTTCCTTGATTTGACCACCTACGTGGTACATTAAAAAATTGAAACGCTGAACACCTCTCTTACAGCCCACCTATATGATGTCGAATTGGTAATCAGCATGCAACAATTTAGAATACACGGTTACATATAGGGGAAATCTTGTTAACTTGTAATGCAAAAAATAGAAAAATTGACGCAGCCCCATCAAAACATGTTGAATAGGTTGATAAATCT
This sequence comes from uncultured Nitrospirales bacterium, assembly GCA_964537975.1. Taxonomy (GTDB): domain Bacteria; phylum Hydrogenedentota; class Hydrogenedentia; order Hydrogenedentales; family SCBR16-9; genus SCBR16-9. Next base: position 130,360 of record CAZIDP010000005.1, read on the forward strand.
GGAAAATATTATTTTATCATTGTTTTGAAAATGCATACCAGGAGGATTGCTTGATCATGCAACGAAGAGAATTTTTACGCAACCTGGCCGGAGCCTCAGTGCTAACTATGTTCAGTCGACATGCCCTTGCTCAAGGAAACAGCAACACTGCTCAGGATAAACCACCCAATATCGTTTTGATCGTTTCTGACGATCAGGACTGGGGTGATTATTCATTCATGGGGCACCCTTCAATTCAAACACCAAACCTGGATCGGTTAGCAGAACAAAGCTTGCTTTTTACCCGAGGATGGGTAACCGCACCGCTGTGTTGTCCCTCACTGGGATCAATGGTAACGGGGTTGCACCCCCATCAAAATAAAATTACCAGCAACGATCCCCCATTCGATGATGTTGGACAGCAACATGGCCCCACCACCTGGTCTGAAGAACGCATTGCCCTGCGCAGACGTATGGAACGCCTGTATACAGAATCTCCCACTTTGCCCCGGCTTCTGGCCGAAAAGGGCTACCTCTCCCACCAGTCCGGCAAATGGTGGGGTGGGCACTACAGCAATGGTGGTTTTACACATGGCATGACACACGGCGACTTTGAACGAGGTGGTCGACATGGAGACGTCGGGCTAAGCATCGGTAGAGAAGGCATGGAACCGGTTTTTGACTTTATAGAGGATGCTGGCGAATCACCATTCTTCCTATGGTTTGCACCTTTTCTACCCCATACACCACACAATCCACCTGAACGCTTAATGGAAAAATATGCTGATAAACATGAGTCCATGTTTGTAGCGCGTTATTGGGCCATGTGTGAGTGGTGGGACGAAGTTTGCGGCGAATTGCTGGACCATCTGGAAGAAAAGGGCCTCGCTGATAACACCATGGTGTTGTACATATGCGACAATGGATGGACTCAACTGGAAGATGAACCGGGATTTCATCCACGATCAAAACGTGCGCCTTATGACTCAGGCGTTCGAACCCCTTTGATGGTCCGCTGGCCTGGCAAAGTCACCCCAAGGCGCGATGAACGCACCCTGGTCAACGCAGTTGACCTGGCGCCTACAATACTTCAGGCTTGTGGTATCACCCCGACAAATGATATGCAAGGCATCAATCTGCTTGATCAGGAAGCATTGGCATCCCGCAACACCAACTTTGCTGCTGCTTACACCCATGATCATGTAGACATTGAACGTCCTGAATCCAGTCTGCAATATCTTTGTGTGCAGGAAGGGGAATGGAAACTGATACTACCCAATACAGAGAATACGGACACCGATTATTCACAGCTATTTAATGTTTTTGATGATCCTCTGGAGCAAAATAATCTGGCAGAAAATTTCCCTGATAGAGTAAACCATTTGCGATCCCTGTTGAGAGACTGGTGGTTTGAAGGCGAGTCTGCATGTATATCGACCTAGAAGTTAGCTGATTTATACATATTATACTTATTTAATACAACCTGGAAAACATCTCAGAGCATGTTTTCCAGTTTTTTTGCATCCTGAAGACAGTAACATTAAAATATAAAAGAATATAGTACAACAAAATAAAAAACATAATTTTCAGTAGGAAGCACAGCATGATTCACTTTTATCGAATTCCCGTTGGCATATTGTTATGCCTTGCAACATCGTATATATATGCGGAGGATGATTTGCAGCGAACTATATATGACAGTAATGGGTTTAAGGATATCACCTTTTTTCCACTAGGACCATTGCAAAACGTCAGCCACGGCAAAGGACAATGGCACCCTGCATCAGGAAGTGCAGTACCTGGAGAAATTGTGGAGTTTGATGCCAGCCCATTTCAACGCGGCCTTCGCCGCTTTCAAACAGCCAACCAACCAATAGATGTAGATTATCTGGATTTTCCACCAGTTGCCAGTGCCACACTCACCATTTCATTTGACGCACGAGTATCGACAACAGATTCCAGAACACTCGACATATTTCTGTTACGTCCAGGACATACGCACACAACGGCACAGGCTTCTGTTTTGATATGGGGATACGAACCAGGACACCTCTCATATTTTGATGGTCAATATCACCGCCTTGCACCAATTAATACTGAGTGGAATCACTATGAGATACGACATAATTTATCCGAGAATACTTTTGACCTTATTGTTAATGCTGAAACTATTGGAAGTGGATTAACTTGGAGAAATCGATTCGCTCCAGACACAGAATTTGGTCGGCTTCGTATTGGTAGTATACGTGGCAATGCAGGTGAATACGCTGACATTACCAATTTACGGATTACCAGTTCACCCACACCACCAGCAATCAATATCAGTGCGCCTCTGGCACCTGGAGGGTTGGTCTCCCCTTCGGATGGATTTCAGTTTCAGATCATTGACGAGAAACCGGAAAGTATACATGCTGTTGAGATCATGCTGAATGATAACGATGTCAGTGAAAATGTATTGAAATCTGTTGAACTAGACAGTATAAACTTTGTTTATTTAGACCTTGAGCCGGATTCTGCATACAAGGCAAGCATCACCGCTTCGAATGATTTTGGAACTTCAACCAGGGATATATCTTTCTACACGTATACCAATAAAGTCGATGGATATCGTGGCATCTGGTTTACCCTGGGGCAGATGTCGGGTGTATACGGTGACAAATATTCTGCGGGTTCTGCTTTTGCCTGGCCACATACCTTGACACCCATGGCTGTATACGCACCAGAAGTTGACAAAACTTTTTTTGTTTATGGTGGGGTGACCGATACCAAAGAACGTTACCTCCTGATTATGGCTTCATATTATGATCACGCCAACCACCGCGTCCCCCAGCCTACCATTGTCCGTGATCAGCTTGGTGTCGACGATCCGCACGACAATCCCAGCTTAACCATTGATCCGGATGGGTATATCTGGGTATTCATCGCAGGACGAGGTCGGGCACGGCCGGGTCAGATATTTCGCAGTACAGCGCCTTATTCCATAGAGGAGTTTGAATTGATGGATTCCAGAGAACAGACATACTCACAAATCTGGACCGTGCCTGAAAAAGGTTTTTTTCATCTGTTGACAAAATACACACACGGCAGAGAACTGTACTGGGAAACCAGCAGGGATGGAAACACCTGGAGTGAGCAGAATAAACTTGCAGGTTTTGGCGGACATTACCAGGTAAGCCGATTACACAACAAAAAAGTCGGGACTGCTTTTAATTATCACCCAGGGGGTAATGTAGATCGCAGAACCAACCTCTATTACATGGAGACTTCAGACTTTGGAGACACCTGGAGTACAATTGATGGCCAATCCTTGGAAACTCCACTTAATGAATTACAAAATGCAGCATTAATTACTGATTATGAAACACAGGGCAAAAACGTCTATATCCTGAAACTGCTTTTTGACAGTGCGGGTCATCCAGCCATTCTGTATCTGACCAGTAGTGGATTTGCCCCAGGGCCAGACAATGCTCCCCGGAGCTGGAAAATTGCGCGATGGGATGGAGGCAAATGGATCACCAGCCACATAACTGATTCAGACCACAATTATGATGTAGGCAGTTTCTATATTAATGAAGACCATTGGGCACTTATTGCTCCGGCGTTGACCGGTCCGCAGCCGTACCATACAGGGGGCGAAGTAGGATTGTGGATATCCACCGACCAAGGTGCAAATTGGAAACTCGACAAGCAGGTAACAGAAAACAGTCCCTTCAACCATTCCTACTTACGTCGCCCACATAATCCGGCAGAACCATTTTATTGCTTGTGGGCAGATGGAGACTCCAGTCAATTATCGATTTCGCGACTTTTTTTTACAAATTCAGATGGAAGTAAGCTTTACATGTTACCTTACACCATGGACACAGAATTAGCGGAGCCAAGCCTCCTCGATCCACCTGTTCCACCAAAACCATAAAATATTTTACGTTGTTGCACTTTACGTCGCTTTCCCCTTATTATGGAGTCAAGGTTAATTTGGTAATACTTTTATTGCTGTAAAAAAAAATACGTCATCAATTATGTTTTACTTAACGTAAGCAACATTAAAGTGATTGACTGGATTTTACTTGATGATTTTTCGTATAAATAAAACTTGACTGTGGCCAATGAAATCGGTGTGTGACTTCATTGGTAATTCTTAAGAACCAAACAGGAGCTACTCCTAAAGGGGGATAACTTTATGGAAATTCCACAGTTCGAAGACAACATCACGGTTCGGGAACCCCAAGACAGCGAAAAACAGGCTCTGGCGCGAATAGGCACCAGGGCCTTTAATTGTAATGCGCTGGATTGGTACCCCGACAAACACACGCTCGCCGCTTATGATCTCTCTGGCAATCCTGTCGCAGTGTTGATTATGACACCGCAAGACATGTGGTGGGGAGATGATCAGGTACCCGGTGCTGCCATCAGTGGTGTTGCAACTGATCCTGGTGAACAGAAAAAAGGGTTCGCGGGGGGGTTGCTGGTCAACAGCATCAACCGTCTGCGCGAACAAGGCAAAGCTGTTTGTCCACTGTGGCCTTTTTCTTTTGCCTATTACCGTAAGTATGGTTGGGAAATGGCCACACGTGACTTACGACTTCGTGCCTGGCCAGGCTTGCTCCACAAATTGCCCACTATAGATGCTGTTGTTCGACCAGCCACAGCCAACGACAGGACTGGTTTAATGGCAATTTACCGGGCCAGTGCGCGCATTACCAATGCGCAATCAGTTCGTGACGTGGAATGGTGGAGTAAAGAATGGAATGATGAAATACTTTTACGTACATTGGTTTTAGAGGAGAAAGATGGCACACTCTCTGGCTATCTTCGTTACAAGACTCAGGCACGCAACCAAGCTGATGGTGTTGATGTAGAAGTGGAAGAGCTGCAATCACCAAGCTACACCATACAGGCAGCATTGGCCCATGCGCTTCCCGACTTTATCCCAAAAGTTGACCAATGTTACTTTACTTTACCTCAAAACAGTCTCTTGCCGGAACTTTTTCCAGACCGTGTCCCAATCGAGTATGTTGCCCGCTTGCAGTTACGGGTACTTGACGTCAAGAACGCAGTTAAATCGATCACCGTGGACCCTGGCTTGAAAGGCCGTTTGTCTTTTGATATCACAGATTGGGTAGTCTCCAGAGATAAATTACTACATTATATCTTGGATGTAGAGTCAGGGAATATTGACGTTACTACAGAACATGATCCCAATGCATTTGTCTGCAACATCAACACCTTCACAAGATTATTTTCTGGTGCTTTTAAAACAGTACAAGCACGTGAGTTGGGACTTCTCACCCGAGGGACACCAGAAATGGCCCAACTTTGTGACAAAATATTCAATCAAAGAGCGCCATTCCGCTCGCCAATTGAATTGGGATAACTTGAATTCTGAATATCCAATATCAATTAAACCATTGAAATGCAGGTTTTCCCAGCGAAGATTAGCAACGTTCGTTTAATTTGATGACTTTTCTGTGCCGAAGACCAGTTGCATCAGGTCTTCCACAATCGATTCAGCAGCCACTGGTTTCGCAAATGTCCGGGCGGCTTGGCTCATACGGTCAAGTCGCTCGGTGTCATTGAGAATACCCAACATTGTGGATTTTAATAACTCGCCTGAAAGCTCTTTGTCCAAGATACAAACCGCTGCCCCTTTGTCTTCAAAAGCACGTGCATTCTGTTCTTGATGATTATCGGTTGCATGGGGGTAGGGAATCAGGAGTGAAGGTTTTGCCATGGCTGCTATTTCCGCGGTACTGGACGCACCAGCTCGGCTGACTATCAAATCAGCAGCAGCAAAAGCTTGTGGCATGTCGTCGATATAGGGGAATGTCCGAATATCAGAAGCAACTTTCAAGGCATGCGTACGTGCCATTAAAAAATCACTTTTTCCAGTCATCCAAATCACCTGGATTAAATCATTTGGAATATTCGACAATGCCTCCATCAACGCCACATTAATTGTATGCGCCCCTTGGCTACCACCACACACCAGTACCGTGGGTAAATCAGGGGATAACCCCAATGCTTCTCGTGCAGTATTTTTGTCTGGCGGATCGATGAAGCCTGAGCGCACGGGATTACCAACTACGATAGCTCTCTCGTCAGGATAATTACCCACAGTTTCACTATAGCTCAAATATATCCGATCTGCTTTATGCGCCAACATACGATTCGCCAAACCAAGCGTTTTGTTTTGTTCATGTATTACGGTTGGTACTCCCAACCGCTGTGCTGTCCACATCAATGGCAGTGAAACATAGCCGCCGACACCTAAAACCAATTGCGGTTGAAAGGCACGGATATAAAGTGAAGCGCGAAAAAATGAATACAATAATTTGATACCAACCCATACACGGCGTAATGAAAAACGACGTGGCCAGCCAGAAACAGGCAGACTCCGGAAAGGAATACCACTTCGTTCACATATAGATTCTTCCAGTTTTCCCTTGCAACCAACCCATTGCAGCAATAATTGGGAATCCCGGCGACGAAGTTCTTCGATGACAGCCAACGCGGGGGAGGTATGTCCTCCCGTTCCTCCACCTGTAATCATGATTCGCATATGGGTGAGGTTATCTCCAGTATTTTAAAATCGAAACTAAACACTTACGCAGGTACTGCAACCCTGCGGCGATGTTTTGGTGTTTTATTGGGATCAAATGCCTGAACGCCAACATTAACCAATACACCGGTCATAGCCATGAAAACAATCAAGGCTGTTCCGCCATAACTAATGAACGGCAATGGCAATCCTTTTGTCGGCAACAGCCCTATCGTCACTGCCATAATAAAAATTGCTTGTAAACCAATTGCAGTAACTATACCCACAGCCAGCATGGTACCAAAGAAATCCTGAGCATTTGCAGCTACCCGCAGACCATTAAAAATCAATAATGCGAAAAGTCCCAGCACAATCATAGTACCAAGCAAACCGAATTCTTCACCGATAACCGCAAAGATAAAGTCCGTATCTGCGGCGGGCAAATAGCCCAGTTTTTGTTCTCCTGCCCCGGCCCCTCTTCCCATCCAGGAACCTTGGGCAAATGCAGATAGAGATTGTATCAGGTGCCAACCAGCGCTGTCGCGATAGGCCCAGGGATCAATGAAAGCGACCATACGCTGCATTCGGTGTGGGAAGTAGATAATCAAAGAAGAAGCAGCAACAATCATGGGTGCCAGACACAAGCCAACCCATAACCATCTGGCACCTGCAACGATAACCATCACAAACGCGGTAGCCATCATCAACATGGGAATACCAATATCACGCTGCAACACGACTAATCCGGAAAAAAACAATGCAATTAAAATGGGCGGCAAGAATCCACGGAAGAATTCATGGGCATGTTCACGGTTATTGCTTATTTTCACTGCCAACAACAATATTAAACCGAACTTAGCAAATTCTGACGGTTGAAACTGGAAACCTGCCAGGTTTAACCAACGTTGTGCACCATCCACGGTTTTACCGAATCCAGGCATCAATACCAACCCCAGCAAAAGCAATGAGATGAATACTATCAGCCGAAAAATCCCCTTATCGCGCAGACGGTGATAATCAAAGCGTATTGTAAACCCCATGGCAAACATACCAATCCCAACAAATGTCAATTGGCGATATAGTTTCCCAACTGAATCACTTAATGCTGCACTTGAGCTGTACACCATAAGAATACCCGTGGCAACCAGCGCCAAAACTGTAGTGATTATGATGATTGTTTCTTTTCTCATGTACCCAGCATCTCCTCTGCCGATATGCTGCAGTGCTTTACCAAATTATGTACCAGCTCCTTGAAGTCATCTCCACGCGACTCAAAATTATCATACATATCAAAACTGGCACAGCCAGGTGACAACAACACCACACCACCAGTAGGCGTGGATGAAAATGCCTGCTCTACAGCATCCTGCATGGAAGTAGCACGTTTGAAGGGAACAATATCACCAAAAGCAGCCTCAAATTTAGGTGCGTCTTCACCCAAGGTAACCAAACAAGTTACTTTATCCTGAATCAAAGGACGCAGCACCGTGTAATCGCTTCCCTTACCCTGCCCGCCAGCAATCAACGTCAAAGGTTTGTCAAAACTCTCCAAAGCAACACGCAAACTGTCAATATTTGTCGATTTGGAATCATTATAAAACTGAACGCCATCAATCGAAGCTACCGGCTCTATCCTATGCTCAACCGCGAGAAATGAACGCATCCCCTGCAAAGTAGCTTCCCATGAGAATGATCCGGCACGCATCATAGTCAAAGCAGCCAGGGCATTTGACAAATTATGATTTCCAGGTAAAGTAAAATCACTGCATTGCGCGACGGTTGCGCCTGTCTCATCGAGTATTGTATCTCCATCTACCCAGAGCCCACATGGTACCGGTTCTTTCAGACTGAAATAGTGAATTACCGGGTGTTTACTATGCTCCAAGTACCTAT
>CAZIDP010000006.1:0-134434 GCA_964537975.1 uncultured Nitrospirales bacterium
GAGGAATTGTAACACAATGAAGTCTATCAAAAATATTACATTAATACTGCTAACAACGATTGTAGTTATGACCTTAATCATTTGGGTTGCTGATGTATTTAGATTTGATAGCCCACCTTTTGCGTTTTTTGTGAACTGGCTGGTCTTATCCTGGGTAGCCATTATTGGTCAGGTAGAACCCATTTCATTTCCGAAGGGCTACTACAAAATAAAACCGTTTGAACAATCGGGCAACATATATGAGCAACTGGGAATTCGTACCTATAAAAAGATTGTATTGGTCGGACCATGTGCTGTGCTGAATCAGAAACTTACCCTTTCCAAAGATCGGTCGAGTGCAGCTCTATTAATTCTGGAAAGCAATATGCGGAATGCTGAAACTTACCATTTTGTAGTGTTCTTGTTGATGGTGATCCCTACTTTCTATGCGTTTCTCAGGGGATACTTCAATGCTGTTGGCTGGTTATTGGTGTTCAACATCTTGATCAATTGTTATCCAATAATGCTCCAGCGGTATAACCGAAACAGAGTTCAGCAGCTACTTGAGACAATTCGAAGTCGATAAGTTGCTTTTTAATACGGAACAAAAATTGAAACTGAAACCGATAGCATTACATGTAGGTTCATGAACGACAGATGCTTCCGTCGGGATAGGACTTAGTTCACAGATAGCTGCGATTGCATTCTAGAACCAAATGGTCTGCTTAATATTTGAACCTGAGGCTCATGCAGGATACCGCAGAATTTTGCCTGAATACTGTTTTTTATGTACAATGCTACAGAATTTGACTTTATTTACTACCTGATAAGCCCCCATCTATTATGAAAACGTTGGATTCGTGTTTTGAGAGAGACGTTTCACTCGCATAAATTCACTTGGTATCAGCAACCTGTGCAAGATACTGCCGATACCGTGGCAGGGATTTCTGTGTTCCATTGGAGCCGATTTCTGAATTTTCTTCTGCTGGATATGGTGCCACTGTTGAGAAGTTTATATAGTCAAGCCATCGATCCGTTGCACGTTATTGGACTTGTATCCTCCTGCACCAACCACACCGCACCGCAAGGAGGTTCCATCAGTCGTTGCACCTTGTTATCCGTCGTTGAGGCTGTAGCCAAAATATCACAGATCAACGGCGATAAATCTGTCTGCACCGACTACGACTTTGAACTTGCTTTCTGTGAACACCTGGAAATTGCAATAATCGATTCCGAAGTAGCCGACTACCTCGAAATCATCAGTGCCTCTTTCCAGCGTAACAAATACACAGCATATCTCAAAGTACGGGAATGCATTGCCTGCGACAACTTTGAATGCAAAATGCTTTCTCGCGGCACTATGGTTGCTTTTGATGTCGCACTCCAGCCGGAAAGCGCCTAGTGATGTTTGGCCAAGTTTCGGTTAGGACTAAATTCCACAGTGTATTGTATTGCTTCTTTAGCGCCGTAATTGTCGTTATGGTATCGTTGTTGTATTCCAAGAGCATCGCGCTGTTGATATTGGCCGGGGGCGCCTGTCTGGCTGAGGTTGTGATGCCCGCTTCCGATTGGTTGTTGGGCTTCGGGGTTTCATCTGTTGGATTGCTGGTTTGTATGGGCAAAATTCACATGGAAGCTGTGTGGATTCGCATCTATGACACCGATTTTATCCTCTATTTTATGGGAATTGCACAGCTCTTTTTCTTGCACACCGCAGAAAAGCGCAACCGCATTTTCAGGCAAGTAATATGACAAGAAAAGTAATATGACAAGAACACGAAGGACTTTAGTACATACCTTAATATACATGGCTGGCTTAATCGCCAATCGGGGGATAGCTTTTTTGCTAATCCCTTTTTATACTCGTGTATTGAATCCAGAGACATTTGCTAAATTAGATTTAACTACTATAACTGTAATCATTTTAATTCCAATATTTGAATTGGCGATGGGTTCTGCATTGGTAAGGTTTTACCATTTTGCAGAGACAGAGCATTCTCGTCAGAAAGTTGTTTCTACAAGTTTTACATTTGTTTTGCTGTCTGTCCTATTTTCTTCCATAGTCATGTTGATTTTAAAGGACTGGATATCATTATTAATTTATGGCGATTCTGATTTTGGAAATTTAATATTTTTAATAACAATAACGGTTGGGGTTACTGTTATTGGGAATCAGGTGCTGTCGTTATTACGAGCACAGGAAAAAAGTATTAGTTTTGCACTATTGAATTTAATACGTGCTACAGTTAGTCCAGCATTTATAATTGTATTGGTAGTCCAATTCGAAATGGGCTTGGTTGGGGTTTTACTGGGTGATTTCATTGGGTTATTTGTAATGCTAGTGTTTGGCTTTTTGATTTCAAAGAAGTGGATGTGTTTTGAATTAGACTATAATACTCTTAAGTCATTAATTGCCTTTAGTCTCCCTTTAGTGCCTTGGGCATTAATGACATCAATTATAACGTTATCTGATAGATATTTTTTAAGGGCTTGGGTCGGATATGAAGATTTAGCTGTTTATAGTTTAGGGTTCAAGATTGGTATGATCATGACATTGTTCACTAGAGCATTCCAGAATGCTTGGCCTGCTTCAGCATATCAAATTGCAAAAGAAGATGATGCTGAAAAATCTTTGAATGAAATATTTAAAATCGTAACTAAATTATCACTATTTTTGGCATTTTTGTTATCTGTATCTAGCCCAATACTAATTAAGTATATTATAAATGACTCTTTTTATGAAAAATCATATATATATGTACCTTTAGTGTCGGTATCGTATGCTGTGTACTTGACAATACTTTTTGTGCTTACTTCAATAATGGTATCTAATAAAACAAATATTATATTATTAATAATAACCTTAAGCTGTATCCTGAAAATATTACTCAATGTCGTACTGATTGCATATTTCGATGCAGTTGGTGCTGCTATTGCTACTTTAGTCGCTTCTATTTTTGAGTTGTATTTATCAATTCTCATTGTCCGAAAAGTTTGTTTTATTGATTATAGTTTTTGGGGGTATTTGTTAAATATTTTTATGTTTTTGGTTGGTGTGTATTTTGTCTTTCTCATATCATTCGATGCAATATTGTTCCAGAGTGTTTTGTTGATCCTGTCAGTTTTCATGTACTTTATGTTTTTAAGATTAGATAAGTACCTGGAACCTGTTTTAGGTATGTTGAATTTTAAGGTGGTTAAAAAATGAGTAATAAAGTTGAGTTGAATTATAAAAACGAAATATTGCCTGAAAACTATCTTCAGGAAAACACAAGCAGACAAATAGATATATATCAACAAACAGAATTATTGCTAAATTCTAAAAGCTATAACAATGTTTTAGATGTCGGTTGTGGTGCTGGTGATTCTAGTACTTTTTTTAGCAAATATAATATGAATTGGTATGGTATAGATATACAAGAATCTCCAGAAGGTTGTTATCGAAGTAATAAGTTGTGCAACTTTTTAGCTTTTGATGGTTCTGATATTCCCTTTAATGACAATTCAATTGAATTGGTTTTCTGCAGGCAAGTCTTTGAGCATGTGCGATATCCGGCACATCTCTTGGCAGAAATGCATCGCGTAATGGCACCTGGAGGAGATTTGGTTTTATCAGCATCTTTTTTAGAACCATATCATTCAAACAGTTTTTGGGGTTATACACCACATGGTTTTATGAACCTACTGCTCGATGCTGGATTTGAGACTATGTTGTTCAGACCTGGAATTGATGGGGTTACGTTGATTATTAGAAATATGTTTGGTGCCTCAAAACTCTTTGATAGGTGGTTTGTAAATGAGTCTCCAATAAATAAAATTATTTCATCTTATGGCTTTCTGAGAAAAAAAGATCATCTGTGGATAAATAAAAAAAAGCTCTCTTATTGTGGGCACTTCTGTGTACATGCCAAGAAATGAAAACTTTTAATAGAAAAGACAGTAATAAACCAACTTGCCACATTGCCATGGCTGACCTAGCTCTTCCTTCAATTTAGTATGTCGCATACAATGGCACATTCTAATTGTGTGCTTCTGAAAATCCTTGACAATATCTCAATTGAGCCTGGTGATACCCACCACAATGACGTTAATCGTGAAGCGAAACAGGTAACGAACAAAGCGTTCGACCAGTTTGATATGATTATGGCTTTAGCGGTTGCAACAAAACCTCACTGCACATGGCGCACGCAGCCACATGGACTTCATCCAACCAGTTGAGCAAGCACATTAAATGTTTCAATTGCATTCTAGAACCAAATGCTGCTCTCAGCATATGAACTTGATGGTAACATCATATTGCAGATTTTTTTCGCATGCCAACCTGAATAATTACCTGGTAAAAGTTAAGTAAATAAAACTTGCATAAATTAAATTAACTTAGGTAAACTTAGTGTGTGCGGGTTATTTGTGCTGCGTTTTATACTCTTTTGTAGGGGAATTATTGATTTTCACAGGAATTTTGCATATGTATTTTCGAAAGGTTTATTTTATTTTCCTAATTGTCGTAAGTTTATCGCTGTTCTTGGGGTGTGAGAACGCTGCCGTTGAAGTATCTGCCTCGGACAGGTCATTGCGTGTGACTGTTACAACAGGTATGATTGCCGATACGGCTCGTAATATTGGCGGGGAACTGATACAAGTCGAACAATTAATGGGACCAGGGGTAGACCCGCATCTTTACAAGGCCACCCATTCCGACCTGAAAAGACTCTCGAATGCCGATCTGATTCTCTACAATGGTTTGCATCTGGAAGGTCGAATGGTTGATGTTTTGGCTCAAATGAATTCCTATACGCGCACATTGGCTTTGGCAGAAAAAATACCCGAGGACAAGTTACGTTCGCTTGAAGATTACCCAGGAAACCAGGACCCACACGTATGGATGGATTTGTCTTTGTGGCGGTATGTTGTTGAGGCAATGCGAGATATTTTTATTGAACTCGATCCTGAAAACGCCGATTACTTCACTAGCAATACCGATTCATTTCTCCTTGAAATGGAGGAACTGGACGCTTATACCAAAGATGCCATTGGCAGTATACCGGTAAATGCACGTGTGCTTGTTACTGCCCATGATGCATTCGGGTATTTTGGATCGGCATATGGTATCGAGGTGATGGGACTGCAAGGGATTAGCACAGCAGCAGAATATGGTTTGCAGGATGTGGAGCGTATGGTGAATACCATCATCGATCATAAAATTCCAGCAATATTTGTTGAGACTTCGGTCAGTACACGGGGAATGGAAGCTTTGCTGGCAGGGGTACGTGCCAAGGGGAATGAGGTACGTATTGGTGGAGAATTATATGGCGATGCATTGGGGGGGGAAGGCACCCCGCAAGGTACCTATCTCGGTATGATTCGCCACAATGTAGATACAATAACAGAGGCATTACGATGAACACATTTGTAGATACCATACCCCCGATTGAAGTGCATGACCTTACCGTGGCATACCATCACCTACCGGTGCTCTGGGATATAGATGTGACTTTCCCACAAGGTAAGCTGATTGCAATTGTTGGACCAAACGGCGCCGGGAAAAGCACCCTTTTAAAGGCAGTCATGGGTTTAATTCCATTGGCGTCTGGCTATGTACGATTTTATGGGAAATCATCGACAAAAGGTGCATACAATGTGGCGTATGTGCCACAACGTGGTTCTGTTGACTGGGATTTTCCAACAACTGCCTATGATGTTGTATTAATGGGCCGATATGGTCAACTTTCCCTTTTTGGACGTCCTCGGAGAAGGGATCGTGAAATCGCCCTGGATGCATTGAACAAAGTCGGCATGGAAAGTTACGCAAACCGTCAGATCAGCCAGTTGTCCGGGGGACAACAGCAGCGTGTATTTCTGGCACGTGCTTTGGCGCAGCAAACTTCGGTTTATTTGATGGATGAGCCATTTGCCGGGGTTGATGCCGCGACAGAACGCGCTATTGTGACGCTGTTACAAGATTTACGGGAACGGGGAGCTACAGTTGTCGCAGTTCATCATGATCTACAGACCGTTCCAGAGTATTTTGATGATGTGTTGCTGTTAAACTTACGCGCCGTAGCATACGGTCCTGTTTCTGAAGTGTTTACATCCGAAAATCTTCAGAAAACCTATGGTGGACGTTTGCCCATGCTGACTGAAGTTGCGGAAAAGCTGCGTAGAAAAGAATGGAGTCGTCGGGATGAGACTGATTAGTATTTCCCTATACGACATGATAGAAATGCTGCCTGCGGCAAGTGCAGCGATGCCGGACTGGCTGCGTTTTTTTACATTTCAAAGCCCCAATGTGGTCTATGTTTTGTTGGGATGTATGGCATTGGGCGCTGGCTCAGGACTAATCGGCTGCTTCTCGTTTCTGCGGAAGCGCTCACTTATCGGTGATGCGCTGGCCCATGCAGCCTTACCCGGTGTTTGTATGGTATTCCTCCTGACAGGAACCAAAAACCCCTGGGTTATTTTGGCCGGGGCCTCTATTGCCTGTTGGGTAGGTGCGCTGTCTATCGATGCAATTGTTCGATATACACGCTGCAAAGAAGACAGTGCCCTTGGTATGGTGCTTTCAGTCTATTTCGGTCTAGGAATATTGCTGTTGACGTATATCCAGCAACGGGGTGATGCTGCGCAATCTGGTCTGGATAACTTTCTGTTTGGCCAGGCCGCAGCAATGGTACCCAGGGATGTACGCGTAATCAGCTTGGTTTCATTGTTGTTAATTGTTGCGGTTGTCCTTGCCTATAAAGAGCTGAAACTCATGACTTTTGATCCAGAATATGCCAGGGCTATCGGGATGCCGGTTCGTCTGCTGGAAGTATTCCTCGCGACTTTGTTGGTACTGGCAGTAGCCATTGGCCTGCAAGCAGTTGGGGTTGTTTTGATGGCTGCATTGTTGGTAACACCTGCCGCAACGGCCCGATTCTGGACACATCGCCTCAGCATTATGCTGCTGCTCGCCGCGTTATTTGGCGCAATGAGTGGTTTCATTGGCGCTTATGTGAGTTATCTCGGCCCAAAAATGCCAACCGGGCCCTGGATGGTGATAGCAGTTACATTTGTTTTTTTAGTCTCACTATTACTGGCACCTCAGCGGGGTTTGCTTGCCCGGTGGCTTCGCATTAGCAGGTACCGCCGCAAGACGTTGCATGAAAATGTCTTGCGTACCCTCTATTTATTGGGTGAGCCAGATAAAGACTGGCAGCAGCTTTATTCTATTGATGCGATGATGAAGCGCCGGACATTTATTCCCAATACCTTGGCAGGCGTGCTGTCACGTTTAAAAAAAGGAGGATTCGTTCAGGAGCCAGTTGGCGGTCAATTTCGACTTACAGAGTCAGGAATACTTAGAGCTGCGCGCTTAACACGTTTACACCGCCTCTGGGAAATCTATCTAACAAAGAAACTGGAGTTACCTTCAGACCATGTACACGCAGATGCAGAAGAAGTGGAACATATCATCACTCCCGCTATGGAAGTAGAATTGGCAGCTACCCTGGATTACCCCGAAGAAGACCCACACCGTAAAGTGGTTCCGGCACCTGTTGCGACGGCGGAGAGCAGTGAGGATTCACAATCATGAATTTGTTAACCATGTTGCAAAACGGATTCAATGCTGTTTTTCGTGCCGATGCATTGGGGTTGTGGATTATGCTGACTGGCTCACTGGTTGGCGTCGCATGCGCTCTGGTGGGAGTCTTCCTGATACTTCGACGCATGTCAATGTTGGGTGATGCCATCAGCCATTCCGTATTGCCGGGTATTGTTGTTGCATTCTTGTTTACCGGAACAAGAAATATAATCCCGATGTTGATTGGGGCAGGCGCATTAGGAATTCTAACGGTATTTCTGACCGATGTGTTGAATCGTCAGGGAAAATTACAAAATGATGCCGCAATCGGCGTTACATTCACATGGCTCTTCGCACTGGGTGTCATAATGGTCAGCTATTATGCGGGGCATGTCGACCTGGATTTGGATTGTGTGCTGTACGGAGAAATTTTATATTCACCGTTTGATACCTGGACGTTCTTTGGTCTGCGTATGGGACCTCGGTCGGTCTGGATTATGGGGAGCATATCAATAGCCAACCTGCTTTTTATTGTGTTGGGATGGAAACAGCTTAAATTGTGTACTTTCGATGTTGGTTTGGCTGCGTCAATGGGGTTTTATGTGGCAACTTGGCACTACCTGCTTATGGGGTTTGTCTCTATGACAACCGTGGCCGCATTTGAAAGTGTAGGTGCGATTCTTGTCATCGCGATGTTGATTGTGCCAGCCAATACTGCATATCTACTTACAGACCGGCTTTGGCTCATGACCTTGTTGGCAGTGGTGTTTGGTATACTTTCCGCTATACTTGGATATGGACTTGCTGCGGCACTAAATGGTTCAATTGCTGGTGCTATGGCTGTTATCAGTGGAATACTTTTTGTTTTGGCCGCATTATTTGGCCCAAAACACGGTATACTGTGTAAGAAGCTACGTATTCGTTCTTGGCGTAATAATTCCAGAACACAAGCCAACTTGGCTTCGATAGAATAATTCTGTTCAGAAAAATTGGCACAAAGTACAGATGATTATCATTTGATCTTTCTGAGTATATATTCTTAATCTTGTAACTATATAGTGGGAAGTGGCGAATCCCATATGCGCATAACGATTGGATTTTAAAATGTTGTTACCTGCAAGTTCGTATAACGAAAGTGAAAACGATTCCATTGTGGAAGATGGAATAGATGGTCAAAATGCTGCTGAAAAACGATCGGAGATGAGTCCGACGATGGAGCAATACATTGAAGCTATTGCCCATCTATTAACCAATGATAAGGTCTGCACCGTAAGTGAAATTGCAGAAGCCGCCCAGGTAACCCGCCCCGCAGCCAGCCGTGCTGTGCGTGATCTTGTTGATAAGCAACTCGTTGTACACAAATCTTATGGGTATGTTGACTTAACAGAGGATGGTCATCGGCTGGCGGATCAACTCAGTACACGACACAAAATACTCTTTGATTTTCTAACCGATGTCATGAAGATGAATGTAGCCTGGTCAGACAATGAAGCTTGTCGACTTGAACATCAACTGGATGACGCGCTTATTCAACGTCTGGAGTGCTTGCGAGAATTCATGACCAGTAATGCACAATTCGGATCAGCTTGGTATGACTTTCTAAGTAATAAATTTACCTCATGAAGTTTCTGCATGTTATTCAAGATAATACAGTATTATTGAACTGACAAGGATAATTGCATGAAAGTCCTCATTGCGGAAGACGACTTGGTTTCGCGTAGTATGCTGGAGGCAATGCTGAAAAAATGGAATTACGAAATCCAAATTGCCCGAGATGGTGACGAAGCCTGGCAGATGCTTCAAATTGAAGGTTCCCCGCAACTTTGTATACTCGATTGGATGATGCCCGGGCTGGACGGAATCGAATTGTGCAAGCTTTTACGCGAAAGCGGCAATGCTGGGAAGCAATTATACATCATCATGCTTACAGCGCGTGCAGAACCAGAAGATATCGTTTTAGGACTGGAAGCCGGTGCCAATGATTATATTGTCAAACCTTATAATTTACATGAATTACGTGCGCGTATTGGTGTAGCACGTCGTGTAGTTGATTTACAAGATGCCTTGGCAAAACGAGTTTTTGCGCTTGAAAAAGCAATGTCACAGATTAAGACCCTGCATGGCATGGTTACTATCTGCATGCATTGTCAGCATATCTATAACGATGATGCTTCCTGGCAACGTCTGGAAAGCTATATCGAGCAACATTCTGATGTCGAGTTCAGCCATGGGGTGTGCCCCCGTTGTATGCGTGAGTATTATCCGGAAGCATTCAATGGCGATTCCCCTGAATCTGATGCCAATTATAACGATGATCAAAATGAGTGGCCTGTGTTGTGATAGCATCCAAACAATTATATTGGGATGTCCTGCATAACCAGAAAGGCCAACTCTGATTCAGTAAATTTATACGTATCATTCAAATCCTTCTATACGGGCCAATGGGGATAGAATGGCCCCATAATCCATCGGCACAAGATAACTGTGAACAATGGTCAAGGTATAGCGAATGGAGTAAAGTCGATGAGTCTTCTGATTCTAATTGTTGTTGGATTTTCTTGCTCAACTATGGCCTTGGAAGGCGGTGTGTCTGTACAGGATTTTGGTGCCAGAGGTGATGGTGTGTTTGACGACACCGCTGCATTTCAAGATGCGCTCAATTCCGTGGCAGATGTAGGGGGTTGGGTGTATGTACCTCCTGTAGGTAGTGGGTTGGGATATGTACTCACACATACGGTACACATCCCGGAAGGTGTTTCGTTGATAGGTATGCCTGCCGGAGCGGGAAGCAATGTACGTGCGGTGTTTACTTTGCCGGACCGCAATGTAAAAGGTTCAAAAATTTTAGCTCGGCCAAAAGCGGATCAGTATGAAGGCGTACAAAAGGCACCACTTTTTCAATTGAGTCCCGGAGCTGCGGTGCGTGGTTTCTGGATTTTTTATGATGAACAACCCATGCCGTCTGATGAAGCTTTTCAAAATCCAGAATCTGAATTTTATTACCCTGATTTCGATACTGCACGACAAAACTTCCTGGACGATCATGTTAAACCGTATGGTCCAACTTTTTACGGCGATGGAGTTATTAATGTAGTACTGGAAGATATCGTATGTGATCGGGCTGTTGATTTTATCTACATCGCTTCAGGCGGAAAATGCCATTTTCAGCGATTAACCTCCTTTGGATACCGGCGTGCTTTTGCCATTGAAAAAGCGCTAGATGTCATGCATATCCACAATTATGAATGGGTGCCAAACACAGGACCGTTGTCTCCTGGTGGTCCATTTGCCGCATACGATGGAGAACATTTTTCCTGGATATATGGCATTATCGCTTCACATCATGACAATGTCGGTATTCACCTTGGGCATGTGGATGGATACAGCTTTTCTGACATAACCTTTTTTGGGATTCATACGGGCATTCGTTTTGGATTTTCTGATACCTACCCCATGTACAATCCGGTAAAGGGTAAAGCAGCGTTGTCGTTACCTCCAGGGAATGGCCCCTGGGGTGATATGAGTGGACTCAAAGTTGATCAATGCGTGATCGGTTGTCACTTTGTATGGCCAACTCATTTATCCAATCGGGTTGCGAATGCCTTGATTTTTACCGGCTTTGACGATGGAACGCGATTCGATTCAAATGGCAGTGACGGAGACAAAGCAGTTGCTCGTCAGACAGCTTTTATGGTCGAGCCCAGTCACAGCCGGGAGAATAATACAGGTTTCGTCTCTACTTTTATGGCGACCAATACCATTATCGCTTCGTTTGAAGATACAAGTCGATTTGCCAGTGCATCAGCGAATGCGCGAACTGCCAGCGGTCGGGCGTTTTTGTTTAATGGGGATATTTTCATGGAGTTAACAGGAATTCAGATTAATCCACCTTATGATTCTGCGCATCTGTGGGCAGCAGGCATTGACGCTGGGCGCGTATTCTGTCGTATGCGTGGGTATCTACTTGCATTTACACCGCAGCCAGACTTCCAAATTGAAATAACACCAAATGCGGAACATAACAACTAATACATGATTTCATGACATTAAAAACTCATTTATATGAAAAACACTGTTTGAATTGATAGGTCACTTAAATTGCGTATGTTTACCCTGGCGTAGCTTGATGAATTGACGACATGTAGTCACTAGGACTCATACCGGTATATTGCTTGAACGTTTTTGACAAGTGGTATGGATCACAGAATCCAACTGCCGGTGCGATTTGTTTTAAACGCCAACCTCGCATCAGTAACGCTTTACTATGTTCAACCCGAAGTCGATTCCAATAACTCATGGGAGGGTCGTTGTGTTCACCGAAGCGTGCATGTGCCAGGGTGGATGTTGATATGCCGATTTTGTCTGCCACACTGGCTAGCGAAACCCTTTGTTCCAGGTGTGATTCCATATAAGATACAACACGTTCCAGAGGGGTTGTGTGCTCTTCAGTTTGGCCTTCAGGTAAAAGTACATGGTGGTTACTGAATACAATGCAACTTTCCTCCAAGGCCTGGAGTAATGAATAGAACAGACTGGTTGCTTTGTGTACCTGCTTCTCGCTGCGTTGTCCACCCAGATTTGCCATTCGATGCAACAAGCTACCAACCCTGTTTCCGGTATCCAAAAATGACGCAAACCCTTTTTTGCAATAGCGTTCAAGGTGAACAATCTCACCACCAGTAAAGGTGATGTGCGCTACATGCATATGGGACATGGATAACGATTTATGGTCTTCCCAGTAAATCGCACCAGGTGCATACAAATGTGCAGTACAGGCTTTACGCAGTTGCCAGTCTTGTTGGTTCACCGGTTTGTCACCAACACAATAATGCCCTCCTTCACCAAAAGTGTAATCCAGAACCCATACCCGCTGTTGATAATGTGTCGGTTTGGGATACCGGATGGCATAACACCCTTCCCATGCCATGAGGAGGCGTGGTGTTGTCAAATATATGTCAGGATTAACCCAGGCATTTTTAAAAGTTCGCTGCATACAATACTCCATACATATATTCACAAATTTGGATGCGGCATAGCATCACAAGCTCTTATTAATCGACTAAAGGATTTGCTGTTGACTGGGAGCATTACTTCAAGTCAATGCTTGTTTTACCTACTATCTTGAAACATGCAATATCATACATGAATTTTGCCGCTGGATACATTCCATTTTTGATATAAATTGAGATTTAATATGCAGAATTGGTTTGTATGGATGGTTTCTAGAAGAGGATAGAGCTTATGAAAAAATATTTTTTGCGACACACAATAATGTACATGGTCTTATTGATATTGTTTAGTACCAACAAAGGAGCTTTTTCTGAAATGACAACGCAGGAAGAGAACGGTTCTTCAATGACCTATCTGTTGCGCCAGATGGAATTTCATACCCAGGGTTGGGGACAAATGGGACGTAATGTCGCCGCCCATGCACCAGATATTGAACCGCTTTCGTTGCGTATTGCAGATACGGAGTATAACTATGGTCTTGGGGTGCATGCTCCAAGCGAAACCATGTTATCACTGGAGGGACGCTTTCTGAGGTTTGATGCTGAAGTCGGGGTGCAATGGCAAGATGGTGGTCCCGGTAGTGTTCAGTTTGAAGTGTATGTCGACGAGAAAAAAGTGTTTGATAGTGGTCTGATGACGGAACACACACCTGCCAAGTCCGTTTCGGTTTCACTCGAAGATGCGGACGAATTAAGACTGGTGGTGAAGGATGGTGGTGACGGCATAATGAATGATGCCGCCAATTGGGCTAATCCACGCCTTGTCTCAAATCCCGCTATCCAGGCCATGGAACAGGAATTGATTGACATCGCGCAATTCGGTTACATCAATACATCAGAGCCGAACCGCAAAGAAGGTATAAGAAGCAGTCGCCTTGAAGAAGTACTGGAAGAAGACCTCTTCTTGGATAAACATCTTTTGCCGGATGGTGATGGTGTGTTCGAGATACCACTCTGGGGAGACACCGGTTGTCTTGGAGTTCAATGGGTGGAACGTCGGCGTATTCGAAGCTTGAGCTTAGAATTGGTGCCCGGTCAGATACTGCCCGATGCCAGTTCCGTGTCACTCGAATACTGGAAAGTACCCATGCATGGCATAACACCTGGTGGTGCGCCGTGGCAAGGAAAGTGGAGTTCTCTGCCGGGAGTACTCGATCTGGATGGCAACACCATGATTTACCATCTGAATTGGGGCGACGAGCCTGAATTGCGTGATGGTGTTTATAAGTTCCGGTGGCTTGTTGGTGGACTTGAGTCTCCACTGAAAGTCAAAGAATTACTAGCATTCACGATAAACCGTTGGGTTGAAAATGAGTTTGTTATTGTATTGGATGACTTGGTGGTCAATCCTCCAGTTACACTTGAAATCTATAATGGTTTCTTTGTTTCTGGAGATGCAAAAACACACCAATATGTACTTGAATCAAATGAAGATAAAATGAGAATACACTATTGCTCACCGAGTCGTTGGCGAATGTCAGACCGATCTGTGTTGCGTATACGTACTTCAGAAGAAGCTTTCGCAATTGCACTGGACGACATACTGCGTGAGGAGAGTGTGTATGTGCCGTATGGTGGCGTATTTGTCAGTACGGCAAAAGCAACTACTACGCTTGATGAAGCCAAGGAACGTCTGGCAGAAGGTAAAACTGTACTCGAACAGGTTGAGGTTATGCCCGAGCAGACCTACGAACAAGCTATTGAATATACACACCGTGCTGAAGGCGATCTTGGGCCTACCATGCTCTCCCTTGCAAATGATAATTTTAAATTCGTTTTGACAAGAGAAGGGCGACTGACCTTTGAGCCAGACCTCGAAGCAGCCAACCTATATGAAACGGGATTGAATCGCCCGTATCCAATGGAGATTCAACCGCAAATACCGGGTATTGATGCTGCGGATGTATCCATCACACGTACATTTCATCGCGATGCAGTATGGTACCCAGTCCCGACGATTACCCTTCAACATGAAAACCTGGAAATAATACAACAGACCTTGGTGGCACCCCTTGATATACCTGTCAAGGGAGCGCAAACGCCTGTATGGAAATCCGGTCACCCACTGGGGGTAATGGATTTGACCATGCATAATAAGGGGGAGGAAGCTGCCAATTTCACAATGGCATTGTCCATTAATCATCAGGAAAATACGGATGCCATCCGAATTGAAGCAGCAGGTGATGACTGGATTGTTCTATTTGGAGACCAACCTGTTGTCCGGGTGTATACCATGCCAGGAAGCAATTCAAAGCTGAGTATTCAAGCCGAAACACCATCACGACTTCTGCTTGAAACGATGCTTCAACCACAAGAAGAATCGCAGGTTCGGCTGCTCATTCCACGTTGGGAAATTAGTACTTCAGAAATGCTGGCATTGGACCCAGAGGCGCCCTATCTTGCGTATGCCATTGCGCACTGGGACCTGGTCTTTGATGGAAGCATGTCAGCGCAATTACCGGACACCATGCTACAGGACACTATGCGTGCGTCAATAATCCATTGCTTGCTGGCTTCACGTAGTGAGGACTACGAGCGTGTTGCGCCCTGGATTGCTTCTATCTTCTATGGACCACTTGAAAGCGAGTCTAATTCAATTGTTCGCGGGTTGGCGTATTGGGGCCATGATGACTACACACGCCGTGCCTTGGAATACTACATTGCACGGTATAATGAAGCCGGATATTTTACTACTGGCTATACTACCATGGGTACAGGTTGGCATCTGTGGTCTGTGGGAGAATACTTTCGCCTGACCCAAGACAGGGACTGGCTTGAAAAACATGCTGCAGAACTGAAGCGTGTCGCACGGTGGGTCCAGGCGCAGAGTGAGAAAACGATGGTACTGGATGCCGCGGGCAACAAGATGCCCGAGTATGGACTGGTACCGCCTGGCCCTGCCGCTGACTGGGAATCATTCCAGTACTACTTTTACATCAATGGATATTATTATGTCGGGCTGAGGTCTGTTGCAGAAGCCCTGAAATCTATTGGAGACCAGGAAGCCGATGCGATGTTGGCCTATGCAGAAACCCATCGGCAGCACATTCTTGACGCATTTCGTTACGCGCAGGAAAGAGCGCCAGTAGTAAAACTGCGTGATGGTTCCTGGGTACCGTTTAATCCATCGCATCCCTACGCCTGGGGTTTAATGGAAAACTTGTACCCGGGACAAGATGTGGGCCGTAGTTGGGCATATGACGTTGAGCTGGGTAGCCATCACCTGGTGCCAATGGGGGTTATCGCGCCTCAATCTCGTGAAACAGACTGGATGCTTGACCACATGGAAGATGTACAATTTCTTAAAAGTGGCTGGATGTATTATCCTGCTGAAGAGAACGAAGCAGACTGGTTTAACCTCGGCGGGTTTGCCAAGGTGCAACCGTATTATGCCCGTAATTTTGATATATTGGCCATGCGCAACGATGTAAAACCATTCATTCGCTCCTATTTCAACAGTATTTCATCCTTGATAAACCGGGAAGACCTATCGCTCTGGGAACATTTCTTTAATGGCGCCTATAACAAAACGCATGAGACTGGGTATCTCGTTTATCAGTCACGGCTGATGTTGCTAAAGGAAGAAAATGAGACCCTTTGGATTGCACCGTTCATTCCCGAAGCGTGGTATACCCAGGAATTGCCCGTGGTGGTATCAGACGCACCAACCCCCTGGGGACGTATCAGTTATCATATTCTTCCAAACCCCGCAGAGCACACGATCTCGCTTGAGGTAGACTTGTCGGAATGCCATAAGCTGCCAGAGCAATTGGCTTTCCGAGTACGTCTTCAGGAAGGAATGCATATCGTCGATGTTCAACACGAGAACCTGGCAACATTAACACATGATGTAGAAGAATCCACATTGTTCCTGGTGCCGAAAAATCAAGAACGGATACAGGTAACAATCAAGTACAGTAATAGTTAATAAACGCGCATACAACTTCTAATGAACAGGGGGAAGGCTTTACGTCTTCCTCCTGTTGTGATCCTGTGCGTCCACCTCCATTACCGGAGACACAACTTTTTTACTTACAAAACATACCGTTCTTGAGTTTAATACTCCACTTCTATAAAGAATATACACACCACATTGAACCATGTCATGATATGCTTGTACAGATTGGAAAAATCAAATCTATTTTGCAGCCAAGCAGTAAAAATAACTTTGCTGTAAACGATAAATTGTCACAAAGAATCAACAGTATATTGCATCGAATTGAGAATAAAAAAGTCTTTGGGGGAAGTTAGTAGAATTTTTTGGGTTTGCTCAGAAAAAGAAATGATGTAAGCTATATTGGGGTGTATAACTGAAGACAAAAGTTCAGCATTTATGCACACAAAGCAATCACCGGAAACATCCTTTTCTGAACAATTCCCAGTGATATATCAAGGTTTTTACATGAATGCTATTCAGCTACATTGCTTCTCGATTTCTGCATTTGCAGATCAAGACTAACAACACTCCAAACAACAAAACCACATTGCCTGCAGGATTACTTGATGATTTGGTAGCAGTACCACACATTGCCGGTGATTTTGGTTGTTTACCCAAAGACACTACCAAGTCGATATGACTCCCTGGTTCAACTTCTATACCTGCTTCTGGAATTTGGCGGATTACTTGTCCTGCTGGAATATCGTCGTTGTATTCTTCTGTGATTGTGCCCACAACTAAACCACTATTCTCGATTACAGTAATGGCTGATTCTGATTGCATGGCAATGACATTGGGCACACTTACAGTATCCGGTTCCTCTTCTGAGCCCAGGGAAAGAATTATATCGACCGCAGTTTCTGGCGCAACGGACACTCCCGCAACCGGAACTTGGTGTATCACTAATCCAACAGGTATCTCATCATTGTGGATTTCAGTAATGCTGCCAATTATCAAATTTGCATTGGTTAACACTGCTTCTGCATCAGTCAAGTTCAATCCCGTGATGTCAGGTACGATAACTTTTTCTTTACCGAGTGACACCACAAAATTAATTGTACTGCCAATTACGACACGCTCGCCTGCACTTGGTGCCTGACTTATCACATAACCCTCAGCAATAACATTGTTGTATTCAAAAGTTACGGTACCAACCAGCAATCCAGAAGAATTAATTCTTTGCTCCGCTTCTTCCTGATTAATAGCGATTAATACCGGTACTAAAACTAATTCCGGTCCAGAAGAAATTACAACATCAATTGAGGTGCCTGCTGGAAAATATGTACCGGCATCTGGAGTCTGGCTGATAATCTGGCTTTCTGGTATCTCATCATGGTAGGTATGCTCACTATTACCTAAATCAAATCCAGATGATCCTAGCAATATGCCTGCTTGTATTTGGGTCAAGCCAATTACGGAAGGAACCGGAAATAGCTCTGGACCTGATGATACGACTATATTTACAATACTGCCTGATGCGGAAATAAAACCTGTGCCTGGTTCCTGACTTGTGATAATGCCTTCTGGAACGACATCGCTGTATACGTGTTCAGTTGAGCCCAGAATCAGGTTTAGCTCATTTAATAATGTCTCCGCTTCCGCAACTGTGAGACCCGTAATATCAGGAATTTCAACAGGCTGGGGACCAGCAGAAATCACCAGTACAATCATGTCTGCCGGGAACGCTGTTTCACCAGATTCGGGACTTTGATTAATAACATGCCCGTAAGGAATTACCTCATCATAAGCTTCTTCTACTTCGTGAAATAAAAACCCCAGTTCGGTAATTATTACTTCAGCTTCCGAAATCTGTATTCCAATTAAATCAGGCACCGTAATGGGGTCCGGTGCTTTGGATAGTACGATATCGATAAATTGATCGATGGTTCTATTTTGGTTAGGTTCAGGATATTGAGTGATAACATAACCTGGTTCAATACCATATTGATATATCTCGGTAATCTGACCATGTAAGAAACCTGCTGCTCTGATTTCGGACAAAGCTTCTATATATGTTTTTCCTGTGATATCAGGGACAAGAGACAAAAAAGCTTGTAAATAAGGATATGAAATACCTTCGTCGATACTCCAGATAGTTTCAAAATCCCAACCGGCATCCTCAAATGTATTACGCTGCATCATTGCCGCTGTTGTCAGGCCTGTACCAGCTCTAGATGTCGTCATATTGCTGGATTCGATATCCCAAAAAAGTGCATTGTAGGTATAATCGTGGTCTACATGAAAGCCAACCAAACCTCCAAAATAATCGCCATTAATACCAGGCCCTGATAACATCCCAGTTGAAAAACAATTACTTATCTCACCCCACATAAAGTTAACGCCAACAAGTCCACCAGTTGAATACAAATTACTCGTAACATTTCCAGAAGAAAAAGAATCAGCTATGATTCCAAATTCAAAATTATGCCCAACCAATCCACCTACCGATTCTTCTCCGAAAACATTGCCTCTGGCAAAACTACGATTAATTTGCCCAGAAAAGTTTAACCCAACCAAGCCTCCAACATTATTTACCCCATAAACATTGCTTAATGAGAAACTATCGTTTATGGTTCCATTATAATTTAATCCGATGAGGCCGCCAGCCCTGAACTTTTTGCCTGATACATTGCAGACAGAATAACTGTTTTCTACCGTACCAAAGTGTACTTCTCCTGCCAAACCACCCACATGCCAGTCATAACCAACTACATCACCAATAGCATGGCAGCCAGAGATTAACCCGCGATTTTGGCCTACCAATGTACCTACTTTCTCATTGCCAACAACTGATGAATCCACTATTCCAATGTCAAAAATCATTGCACCAAACACAACATAGCCAAATAATCCAACAAAATTTTCTTCAGGCCTGTTAATATGCAGTCCATTAATTTGATAACCTTGCCCATCAAGATAGCTAGAAAATGCCAAGTCTCTGCCTCCGTGTGGACCATACTTTCCAATAGGATCAAAGCCTTTACCATCATTCCAATATATTGTTTCCGATGCATCAATATCTTGAGTCAGCACATAATGTCCATCTAAGGGGTAATCAGGATCATTCCCTATACATTGAAGTTCTTCGATACTGGAAATACTAATTACAGAATCTGTTTTTCGATCATAGAAATGTTGAAGTGATAGATGATAAGGAGTACCTATTCCTTCATCAATACCCCAAACAGTATCAAAATCCCAACCAGCATCAATGAAAGTAATAGCAGATTGCAATTGATTGGAAGACATACCAGTACCACCACTTGAATGTGTAATTGAACTTTTATCTACATCCCAGAAAGTGTTATCAACATAGCTCAAATATCTATAAGAAACTGCACCACCAGTATTTTCTGTTCCAAAAATCTTACCAGAGGAATAGGAACTAGATATAGAACTGCTATCAAGTGTGGCAACAAGGCCACCAACTAGTTCGTGTGCTGTTATAGTTCCAGTAAAAAAACTATCGGATAAATCAAGTTTATGCGCTCTTCCCAACAATCCACCAACAATCTCATGTCCTTTTATAGTTGCAATTGCAAAACACCTGGCAGCAGAACTGGTGGTTGCATACCCTATCAATCCACCAACATGATTTGTACCTCTTACCAGTCCCATTGAGAAACAATCTTCTATATCTGAAAACCAGGACATACCAATTAAACCACCAGCTTGTAATGTTCCCATTACCATCGATTCAGAATAACTATTGGACATTTTCGTATGTATTGTTTGCCCAGCTAGCCCACCAACCCTATGATTTCCTGATACCCACGCTTTAGAGGAACTATATGAAATAGAATTTTCTTGTTGAGAATCTTTATGTTCAATAAAATCAGAATCGTAATAACCTGATTTATTATATGAAGTATGATTTATCCAATCACTGTTACTGTCAGTACTTCCTACCAATCCGCCAACTGAACTGAATCCTTCGATTGAACCACTGGTATGCCCTGAAACTATTTCACCAATATTGTTATATCCTGTTAATCCACCTACATAAATATATCCTTTAATATGTACTTCAGCATTACATACATTTAAAATTCCCATTCTATTATAACCTGCAATACCTCCAACACCTGTTCTACCATTTATTCTACCCCACACATGCGCTGTATTGACTTTACCTTTATTTTTTCCTATTAATCCACCGACACAATTTTTCCCAGTTATGTTTACATTATGTAAATTAACATACTGTATTTCGGCATCGATTCCTGTTTCTCCAAACAAGCCAATATAGCTGCTATCAGCTCTGTTAATCGTAAGGTCAGTAATAATGTGTCCATTTCCATTGAAATTACCTGTGAAAGTTTCTTCAGGTGTTTTTTCGCCTGTTCCAATCGGTTCAAAACCAGCACCATCATTCCAATTCATAGTATCAGAAGCATCAATGTCATTCGTTAACTCATAATGTCCATCCAGGGGATAATCAGGGTCATTTCCAATTTTTTGCAACTCCTCTATGGTAGAAATACCTATTACGCTTTGTTTGCCAGATTTTATAGTTGAACTGGATACATCGTCCTCTATGTCTGGTGTTTTAAACTCGATATCATTATCAAGTCGCTCAACATTACTAATCCCGTCGCTAATAACTTCACCAGACGCTGAATATGGTGTATATAAACCTTCGGCTTCTGGAGGGTATATAAGATATTGTTCCCACAAGGGATGTTCACCATCCATTGCTGGGGCACAATTATCTATAGAAAGACACTGAACCACTGCATAATCACCAGTTAAATAAATATTTTGTTCGGCGAGGTGTTCAATTAATGCATATTGGGTATCTTCATCCAGGAGGAGTAAAACAGCAAGTATTACATGATAGTCGGTCAGTGTATCGGCATCTGCTTCATATTGAAGTGTCAAATAATTGATCTCGAATGCATTCAGAGTGGCACCCCAGAGGGCACTGTATTCATCCGCACAACCCAGCTGTCGCACCAACTCCAGAGCATATACATCTGGTATACCATTACCCGCCAAATCTTCGGGCAAACTGAGTCTTTCGGCAATGAAGTTGTAATTTTTTATCAGTAAATCAGGAGAATTACCCAACCCTTGACACAAGGGTGGTATAAAATAGGTTGCATCAATATCGTCAGCATGCACTACCTCGTAATTATTGTAGGCATAGTCAAGATTAATCAATACCCCAACAAGCAAAATAACACCCACTAAAAGTTTCAAAAATCGAAAAGAAATTTGACAATGAATGATGTTGCGCATTGTTATTCCCCCTTGGTACAGCACGTGCATATATATTTACACTAAACTACTGAACTTATAGCACATCTGGATCAGAAAGTCAATTTTTGTAGTATAAGTAAAATTGCATCTGAATTATGCTGTAAAACACCACAATAATTACCATGGAATACCTGAGAACTATTTTTTTGATCAATCTACTCAAAATAAAGCTGTAATTCTATAGTGTACAGGCTTACATTTGCTTCTAAATTTCGATTCAAGAATTTTTAATAACCACAACTACATCATGTGGTATCTGAAACAGATTCTTATCCTAAAAACTCACAATACATGCTCCACCCTATAAATCCTCCAAAACTTGGCACTCAGGTTGCTTTACACACACTAATTGGTTTCAACAAAAACTCAATTATGAGTCAATTACATGGATGATTCACTGCTATTTTTTTGGGAATTGAGGGTTGTAATATAACAAGAAGTGTATTACACTAATAAACAAAGGAGGTCTCGTCATGAAAGGGCTTCAAGGGTTATTGATCGTCGTGTTGATAGTTGTGCCAGGAAGAGCATATGCCGATTTTCTGGCCCCAGAGTTTGATTATTTTATCGATGGTTTTGCAATCAGTGAATTAAGAAACAGTGCTGGCGATATTGTTGCTCGTGTTGGAGTCGGAGCGCATTATTTTAATGGTGAACCACTACCCAACGACGGTCAAGGGAATTTTTTCATTGCTCCATTAGATAACGGTGGTACATCAACTCTATTCTCATATACTGCATTTTGGGAACTGCTTCCCTTTCCACCTGATCACGATAGCTATGGAGAAGCTTACTGGTTCCAACACCTCTGGGACAGTAATCCTGAACATTTAACCAGATATTACGACCTTGCAGAAGTGAGTGGAGTAGCAGTCGCTTGGGATGAACATTTTTTTCTGAGTATGACATTTGCCCCTGGATTTGAAGCTGGATGGTCAAACTGGTATGAGACAGATGAAAACTCACCATATTATGGTTATGCATTCAATCCAACATTGACGGGAGTATATACCTTTTCCGCTGCGGTATATGGTTTGGGACAATCTGTTTATGGCACGATGAATGTTCATGTAATGCCAATCGAAGATGATCATGTTATTCCAGAACCATCCACCTTGATTCTGTTGGGTATGGGTGCTGGCGCGATATTATGCAGGTACAGAACGAAGGGTTAGTGTGATAAAAAAAGGGTTGAATTTCGGATAGATAACGGGAGGATGTTTTTAATTATGAAATCTTTGGTGAAGTTATTAAAGCCAACCGCTCTTCAACTGATACTTTTTTTGTTAATATTATCTGTTCTGCATTTGTATTTCAATTCATATTCTGTGAGTTATCCATTAGAAGATTTGTCTTTAACACACTCTAATTTAACAATTGGTATTGGATCACCAATTACATTTTTTACAGATGATAACACGACCACAATCAAAATAAAATGGTTTGCATTGCTATTGAATATATTCCTTTGTTATCTTCTTGCTGCAATAATTGGCATCTGTCTTGTCAAAGTAACAAAGCTGAAACAACCATGGGTTCTATTTGGTGCAACAGCAATTTTAATGATTGTGGTTTCATTTCTTATTTCTATAAGCTTATCAAAGTATTACTGGGGGTACTACTTTTTCCGTCCTTCTGAGTTTTCTGAGATACATCATGTCACTCATGTCAAATCGATAATACCGGTTGATACCGAAAATGATAAGGAGCAAAAAATTACCATAGTCAAAGACCCATTCACACTGAGTGAGTATATTCTAGAAAATTATGATTACGAATACTATTATTTGGAAAGAAGACTTTTACGAGTGCTGGACGATAGAAATTTACTTCCAGATGGACATGGAGATAATCTGACAGATTTTCCTGATATCCAACACCTTTTGAAAGAAAGTGGATTACTTGTTCAATCTGAACCTGGATATGATGGAGGAGATAATGTCAAAGGGATTCTGATTCATGCCGTTGATAAGTCTGGAAGAGATTTAGTATTTATCGGGCTACAAAGTTCACAATTTGCCAATGATAGTTTTGCTTATTATGAAATGATGTTGGCGAAAAATAATTCAACCAACGAATTTGAATATGTACGAGGACAACGTTTCTTCTTTGATAGGGCTGGAATTGAAGGATTAGAATGGTATATTATTTTAACAACCCTATCTGTAATGTCTATTTGTTTTGGATTTGTAATAGTTACAATAATTACTGTAGTTTTCAATTTAACTAAAAAATTGCGAGCAGCAAATCAGTGATTTCGCAAAAGGACAACATGCCACACTTCAATCAAACCATGGACCGAGTGATTGGAACATTAATGGGGCTTGCTGCTGGAGATAAAATTGGTGGTCCAGTTCTAATGGCGTTACTTCATTCCGAGAGTCTGCATGAAAATATTACTTATAATCAGCGGATACCCCTGGATGGCTGGCGCCTGCCGTGGGGTACTCTGGGAATGGATAGCCATATAAGAAGTCATAAGGAAAATCATAGGGTGATATGGTTGCCTTATCTTCTTCTGCCGCACAGCAGACTGCCGAATCCATGATAAGAAACAACAAGAACAGCACCATAACAAAATGCAGACCTGTCTGGATTTTAGAATGCATGTTTGTCTCTTCCAGATTGAGTGTGTTATTTGAGATCAGTCCACAGTCCGACGTTCAGGCCATAATGCCAGCGCATCATCAATAATTCGAAGCGCATATTCATACCCAAAACTGTCTTCTCTGCCACCTTTATTAGAGGCTCTGTCTTTAAAGTGTTGCCAATCTTCTTGAGTCAACTGATCATCCGTGTGGCTGTATTGGAATGCGTTGATGGCCTGGAAAAACACATAGCCCAGTTCCGTTTTTTCGATCTCTTGGTATATCGTCTTGAAAGCGGTATCCGGGTCGCCACAGCGGCCAAGTGCCTGTGCCGCCATAATTCGGTTTCCACTCATGGAATCATTGGTAGCCATCTCCCGCAGTGCTTGTTGTACTTGTGCTGTGTCAGAACGCAACATGAAGAGTCCATACGCACCCCAGTACCGTACGATAGAGCTGGCGTCTACCATGTAGGTGAGGTACTCATCAAGCTTATCGGGATCACCCCAACTGGCCGATTTGGCGGCATCCAAAGCGCGCTCAATCGGGTAGGCGTCACTCTGACCATATTCATACAGTGTCTTATATTGCTTGTCAGGCCCTACCAAATCATAGAAGAGCGGCTCCGGAATCAGACCAACATCACGGTTTGCAAGCATCCATTGATCCAGTTTAGTTTCCATTTCCCGGATACGCTCCTGAAGCTCCGGGGCGTCCGCCAGATTCTTCACGTGCCACGGATCGCTCTGGGTGTCAAAAAATTGCACAACCGGTTTGGGCTCAAAGAATTGCGACTGGACAGGATCACATTTCCCGGCTTCGTAGTGTGCTTCCCAGGCACGCCAATTTGCCTGCACAGAATGCCCATAGCGTGAGTCCCGCCCATTGGGACGGTGGGGCATAAAATTACGAATGT
Organism: uncultured Nitrospirales bacterium; assembly: GCA_964537975.1. GTDB lineage: Bacteria > Hydrogenedentota > Hydrogenedentia > Hydrogenedentales > SCBR16-9 > SCBR16-9. The sequence continues at coordinate 25,253 of CAZIDP010000006.1, forward strand.
AGTACCAGCGTCCATCTGTTGTTGAACGGCAGAAATCTGGGCGTTCAGACATACGATCTCGGTATAAATAGACGTTTGAAGGGGTTGGTTCGATGTCCGGGCCCAGGAAGATGTGACCCTGCATTTTCTCGGGAACAGTCATCCCGGCCAGCGACAGGGCTGTTTTGGGCAAGTCCACAAAATCGACCAATCGATCGGAAACATTACCAGGTTTAACTCCAGGCAGATGTTGCCATTTTTCAGGAAAACGGATAATCAATGGTACCTGATGTCCCACGTTATAAATATAGCGTTTCGAGCGGGCGAGCATGCCGCCATGGTCTGCATAGAAAAAAACGATGGTGTCTTCATCCAGCCCCGCTTCATCCAACTCGGCAAGCCGCAGGCCCACGATTTCATCCATACGGGTAATCAAGTCGTGCAACCGCACCCAGTCCTGTCGTATTTCTGGCAAGTCGGGGTGATAGGGCGGCAACATAATGTCATCTGGATCGTTGCGTGGTGTTTCCGTGATGGCACCCGAAGCCACATAGTGATCTATCCGGTTTTGGCTGAGCTGTGACTCATGTGTTTCCACTATATTAAATACTGCGAAAAATGGCTGGCCTTCATTGCGATTCCGCCAATGTGCCTGACCACTGGACTCATCCCAGAGCGATGCGTCCCCTTCAAAACTGGAGTTGTAATCTGTCTTTTGGTTGTTGGTGCAGTAATAACCTGCCTCTCGAAAAATCCTGGGATATGCTGGAATCGAATCAGGAAGCTGAGTTCTACAACGCATACCATGGGTGCCGAGGGTGGGAGAATGCATGCCTGTGAGAAGCGCCGAGCGTGCTACGGCGCATACCGGAGCATTGGCATAGGCTTGGGTATAACGAATTCCTTCGTCCGCCAATTTGTCGAGGTTGGGGGTATAGGCTTCAGCACAACCATAACTCCCCAGATAGGGACTGATATCCTCGCAGGTTATCCACAGAATATTTGGGCGGTCTTTCATCGTTGCTGCATGTCCCTGAAAAGTGCCAAGGCCCCAGATACTGGCCGCTGCGATGCCACTGGCTTTGAGAAAACTCCGGCGGTCCATGTGGCATAGTTTTTTTTCTGCATTACATGAAAACAACTCAATCCTCGACTTTCTAACGAATACCGCATGGTTGTAAAAATATGGCATTCCATGTTCAATTGCTTATTATTACTACCGACAAGATTTCCATTAGTCGTCAGTTTATCATAGAAGAAAAGGTATTTGTACAGGATGTGGGTACGTTTAGATATTTATGCAATGCAGGATTCACAAAAAAATTGAATACATCAAATAGGCCAATTGTTCTATGTTGACATAGGTTTATGGCTCAAAAGGGTTGTAATCCGTGATGAAATATTGTATAGTGCCCTTAGCGTTAAGTAAGTCTACAATAACAATCAGGAAAGGAAGCTATGCGACGGTATAGTCCAATAATCATTATCTTTTTACTTACAATACCTGCGGTTACGGGAACGCTTTCCTTCTATGCATTGGATTCTACTGCCGATGAGCAAGAACTGGTGTTGTATTCTGGACGTTCTGAAAGTTTAGTAGGTCCGCTGGTGGAGCAATTTGAAGAGCGTCATGGTATTAAAGTCAGGGTGCGTTATGGCGCTACAACCCAGTTGTCGATAGCGTTGCATGAAGAAGGTCGACGTAGTCCGGCAGATATCTTCTGGGCACAGGACCGCGGCGCGCTTGATGCCATGGACTCATCGGGATTGCTGTCAACCCTTTCTGAATCCATACAGGCACTCCGACCGGTTTCGTTTCAACCCTATGTGGGAAATTGGATAGCAACCAGCGGCCGCGCTCGTGTCCTGGCGTATTCACCTGAACGCGTTGATAAAGAGAACCTTCCTGTATCTGTATTTGATCTGACAGATGCTGCTTGGCAGGGGCGCGTGGGTTGGGCGCCAACCAATGCCTCATTTCAATCATTTGTTACATCCATGCGAACGCAATATGGTGATGCCAAGACGCGAGAATGGTTGTCAGGAATGAAAAGCAATCAAGCGCAATCATATGGTTCCAATGTACCAATCTTGCAGGGCATAGCTTCGGGCGAGATCGATTTGGGCATTACAAACCATTATTATCTCTATCGATTAAAAGATGCAGATTCCGAATTTCCAGTGGAGCAGACCACATTTCAAAAAGGTGATATTGGTAATTTGGTGAATGTCGCTGGCATAGGTATATTGCAGTCGAGTTCTAAACAGGACAATGCGGAAAAATTTATCCGGTTTGTTCTTTCAAATGAATCTCAGGTGTTTTTCACAGAAGAAATCAAAGAATATCCAGTAATGGAAGGCATGGCACCAGCTTCAGGATTGATGGACCAAGAATCTTTAATGGCCTATGCACCGGAACTGCATCTGGACAAGCAGGATGATTTACAGGGCACATTGCAACTTATGATGGAGGTGGGAATCTTATAAGTAGCTCACTGGTTCACACACCACCCCGGTTGTTTTTTTATATCGCCGCGTTGACTGTCGGGTTGGGCGTGGGAGTGCCCCTGTTGTATTTGGTGATAAGAGCTCTTGACGCAGAGCCAGCCACGCTGCAAGCTATTTTGTTGCAACCACGGAATGTGGTTTTATTTGTCAATACTATTTTGTTGACCGTAGCAGTGATTATTGGAAGCCTGATGATAGCCATGCCGCTGGCTTGGCTGACAACACGTTGCGACATTCATGGCCGGCGTCTTTTTTCAGTGTTGGGCATGTTCCCATTGGCAATGCCGGCATATTTGATGGCGTATTGTTACATCGCGCTCAGTGGCTCTTACGGAAGCTTTGCGCAGGTATTTAGCATAACATTACCCCGATTGGGTGGATTCTGGGGTGCAGCACTGGTCTTGAGTGCCTGTAATTACCCCTATCTGTACTTGAATTTAAGGTCGGCCATGTTGGGCTTGGACCCCTCGCTGGAAGAAGTTGCCAAGTCACTGGGGCAATCTCGCTGGAATACCCTGTGGCGCGTCATCCTTCCACAGTTGTTACCAGCCTGTTATTCAGGATTTCTGCTGACAGGTTTGCATGTATTGAACGATTTCGGAGCTGTGAGCCTCATGGGATATGAAACATTCAGTTATGCAATTTACCGACAATATATGGCCGGTTTTGATCGCACCTATGCTGCCTGGCTGGCTTTGATGTTGATTGCTCTGACCGGATTGGTATTATTGTTGGAAGGTTACCTGCTGCGGAAGTCACGCTTTGACCGTACGACTGCTGTGGGTAGCCGTCGTGCCAGAAGAGTGCAGTTGGGTAAATGGAAAATACCTGGATATGCATTCCTGGTGGGACAGGTTTTCTGCTTTGTCGTGTTACCCCTGTTTACACTGATATTCTGGGGGCTTCAGGGAGATTCCTGGTCTGTCTGGCCTCGATTGCTCGAAGCTGCCTGGGGGTCGACGCGAGCCAGTGCTCCCGCTGCTGTTGCCGCAACTTGCCTGGCGTTACCCCTGGTGTACTGGAGTCTGCGTGCTCCATCGCGACTGACGCGATTCATGGAGCGGGCAGCATATATGGGTTACGCTGTTCCATCCCTGGCGTTTGCTCTGGCGCTTATTTTCTTTACGCTTAATGTGATTCCAGTACTCTATCAAAGCATGATAATACTTGTCTTTGCTTATACCATGCGTTTCGTTGCGGAGGCTGTTGGTCCAATTCGCAGTGCTTTGTATCAAACATCACCACGACTAGAGGAGGCCGGGCGTATCCTCGGATATGGTTGGACGAGTGTTTTTTTCTTTGTAACGTTACCTTTATTGCGAAACGGGATTCTAATCAGCCTGGCGTTTGTTTTTGTTTCAGCCATGAAAGAGTTACCTCTTACGTTTTTATTGTCCCCATTGGGTTTTCGTTCACTGGCAGTTGATTTGTGGGGCTTGGTAGATGAAGCATTATTTGCACAGGCTGCTCCCTATGCAATAACCATATTGACTATTTCTGCTGTTTTTACAAGTATGTTGTTGTTACGAGAGACGAGGCAAGAGTAATGATTCTGCAAGTTGATTCTGTAAGCAAAAGGTATATGAAATCTACTCCACCTGTAGTAGAAAACATTTCATTTGAAGTAAAAGATGGAGAGTTGTTTACTCTTTTAGGTGCATCAGGTTGTGGTAAAACAACCATGTTACGGCTGATTGCCGGGTTTGAACGACTGGATGCCGGTAGAATCCGTCTCCATGACACCCTGTTGGCTGGCCAGGGGCACCATGTACCTCCGGAAAACCGGGGAATCGGTTTTGTTTTCCAAGACTACGCTTTGTTTCCGCATCTGAATGTACTTCAAAATATCACCTTTGGACTGAAACGTACTTCCCGAAGTAGCAAAGTAAGCCGTACTAAAGAATTGCTCTCTATGTTGAATATGCAGGGATTAGAACATAGAATGCCGCATCAGTTGTCGGGTGGTCAGCAACAGCGTGTTGCATTGGCACGTTCGCTGGCTCCTAACCCGCGTTTGTTGTTAATGGACGAACCATTTTCCAATCTTGATGCTGCGCTTCGTGCAGAAACTCGTGAAGAAGTCCGTGATATTCTCAAGAAAATTGGCGCCAGCGCCATCCTGGTGACCCATGACAGGGAAGAGGCATTCTCCATTGCGGACCGTGTCGGTGTGATGGCAAATGGAAAGCTTGAACAAATTGGTACGCCCGAAGAAGTATATTATTGCCCTGCAAATCCATTTGTGGCCAGTTTTCTGGGGCAGACCAACCTTCTCACCGGTTGTGCTCATGGACGGATGGCACAAACGTGTATCGGGCTTCTTGAGTTGAACTCGGAATTTGAAGGCAATGTAACCCTTTCATTACGTCCCGAACATCTTCAACTGCGTCGACCTGCAAATGGTGAATGTAACGGCGAAATCATCCGCAAGCAATTTCGTGGCCATGAGCTGTTGTATTGTGTCCGATGCGATACCCAGGAATTCGCTGTGCGTGCGCAACAACATCAATCCTACCATACTGGTGAAAGAGTCGTCCTTACCCAGGCAGCACCGGGTGTGGTTGTTCAAAGAGCAGCCAATTAACTTACCGCTTCAAAAATAATTTCTCAACCAGACGCCAGAATAGAACTGTAAAAAAGGCTTCTTTTGATGATAATTGACTTTCAATTAAAAGCATAGGTAAAATATAATTAATTGAGGTTAACTTAATTAAATGAGATGTATAAATTGTTGGTTGGTTTATAAAAAAGGAGGTCCTATGAGAATAATAAATCCGTCTAAACTTAGAGGATTTACATTGATTGAACTGCTGGTAGTTATCGCAATTATCGGAATTCTTGCAGCAATATTGCTGCCAGCACTTGCACGCGCCCGGGAAGCGGCACGACGTGCATCCTGTGCAAACAACTTAAAACAAGTGGGACTGGCACTGAAAATGTACGCCAATGAATCAAGAGGAAACCGTTACCCACCAATTAAAACAAGACGATGTGACAATACGATCAGCTCTTGGGAACAGATTTTTGATACGGAAGCTGTGTACCCAGATTATCTGAACGATTTCAATGTCATGATTTGTCCCAGCAATCCAGATGGTCAGTCTGCGTTAGAAACCTGGGACCAGGGCATTACCGGCAGCGACAATTACCGTGCGGTTGATGGTTTCTTTGGCAATGGTGTGGTTGAGCCCTGTGAAGTCAGTGATCATCCCTACACCTATATTGGATGGACAGTTACTGATGATATGGTCGCTACTGTGCCGCGTATTGAAGCGCTTTGGCTGTTTGGACTTGAAAAAGGCACTGCCATTTTCCAGGATGTTAATGCTGTAAACCAGGATGGAACGCTTCAGACTGAAACAGGTAGCTTGCCCATACCACGGCTGAGTGAAGGCGTAGAACGGTTCTTTATTACCGATATCAACAACCCAGGGGCTGGCTCCATGGCACAGTCAACTTTACCTATCATGTGGGACAATGTCTCGGACGATGGGCATTTCAACCACATTCCGGGAGGTTCCAATATTCTGTACTTGGATGGTCATGTCGAATTTGTGCGTTGGCCCCAGCAAGCAGCTGTTACAGTAGTTATCAATGATGTCCCCGGGTTCCCGGTTGGTGGAAGATTTCCAATGAATGCGGGAGGAATTGTGTTTCATGAAATGCTGCATGAGTTTGCGCCAAATGGTGTGTTGTACCCAGGCGATGTAATGCATCCTCGTACACCACCGGTACCGGCAAGATAAACAATATTTTAAGTGAAATGTCCATGATTAATTAAAGTGAGTATTGACGTAAATCAATTATAGTAAGTTGGTACATAAATATGCTTCGGAGAATTTAGACTAATGGATTCTCCGGAGCATTTTTTTATTGTTGTTGCTTTTCATGTAAAGTATGACTGAATTGAGTATAGTTTCAATGCGTATAGTTGCTATTTTTTGAATGGTAAAAAATTATTTTTTCACACTGGGGAAATCAGATGACAGAAAACAACCTTTGGAATAAAATCACTTGGAAGATAAATTTAGTACTAATTACGTTGCTTGTGTTCAGTAATTTCGGGTGTCCGCTACACCCAACTGAAAAGTTTGATACTGCACTAATAATGCAATTCGAGCAAATTGTTCAAGAGGCTATAGATACAGATGTAGCTGCGGCTGTCGCTGGGGTGTGGGTAGAAGGTAAAGGTACCTGGCACACCGCGCAAGGCCTGGCAGACATAGATAATTCAGTTCATGTCGATATACATAGTCAGTTTCGGGTTGGCAGTATCACTAAAACATTTACGGCAATGGTCGTTTTACAGTTGATTGATGAAGGGTGGTTGCAATTAGATGATACCGTAGACCAGTTTCGTGCTGACGTGCCCAATGGCGACAAGATAACTATAAAAATGTTGCTCAATCATAGCAGCGGCCTAGCGGAATACCTCAATGGCGTAGATGCCGACTATGGTGTATTAACAGAGCCTTTGTACGAATGGTCCCCTGATGAACAGCTATCAATGGCATTTCAACAAGAATCGTATTTTGAACCGGGCACAGGCTTCGCATACAGCAACACGAATTATGTTCTCTTGGGACTAATCATAGAATCAGTTTCAGGCAGGACTGCTTCATCAATGATTCAAACTAGGTTAATAGAACCTCTTCAACTGTACGATACTTTTCTTGCTGAGGGAGCAAGTGTTCCAGAGACCTGTGTTCGTGGGTATCAGGTGATCAATGAAGACCTTTGGGTGGATGTAACAGAAACAAGCGCGTCACTCACTTGGACAGCAGGTGCAATGATATCGACACTGTACGATTTGAAAGTATGGGCACAGGCATTGGGTGAATGCACTATGATAAGTACTGCACAATGTGTCGAGCAATACGAAGCTGTGCCAGTTGATGGCATGAATGGGTATGGATTGGGTATTTCCATGCAAGATGGCTATATCGGCCACAATGGTGCAGTACCCGGCTACAATTCTGAAATGCGTTACTGGCCAGATAGCAAAACTACCATTATTGTTTTACAAAATACGCTTGGTGGAGATACTGGTGCGGTAGATATTTGCAACCAGTTGGCTGATGCGCTTTTTTTAAAAATAGTTGCCAAATAAACTTTTGCGTAAAGAATTAGAATCTTGGTAGCGAGAATAGTTTTGTTATGTTAAATCATAAAAATAATATTATATAATATGTATATTAACTATATAACTTTTACATTCTTCAGTAATTTATATAATTTCAACTTCTATTTGCGCGACTAACCACCATGCCCAGTATTCCATAATACCATGAATTTTACCGGAAAATTGTCTGTAGGAATTGGTGTATTTACTTTGGTATGCTACTCTGAATCGGTACTGTTATGCACAAATCAATGGTCAACCTATACCTTTATGAAGGATGCAAAAAAGCATGAAAGATTTAGCAAAAGTTACTTTGGTGCAGCTAACGGACAATGGTGATCCTGATTCAGCCATTGAACGTATGCCCCGTTTCTTTGAAGAAGCAGCCGATTATGGAAGCGACTTGATCGTGTTCCCGGAGTATGTTCTGGGACAGCGTATTACAGTTACGCATGAACGGGTACAACGCTTTTTAAACCTGACCAATAAACACAACATGTATGCGATAGTTGGTATGGTGGAATCGCATGGAGAACAATGGTCGACTACAGCTTTGATGGTAAATCGTGATGGATCATTGCTGGGACGATATTTTAAAAGTCATCCGGCATCTGGCCCTGCGCCACATTTCTGGCCACCATTGGAAGGTCAGGACCATGAAGCACGGGGTATCCTGGGAAGCCAGTTTACCGTATTTCATCTGGACTTCGGACCTGTTGGTATTTTGCAATGTTATGATGGATATTTTCCCGAAGCCTGGGGATGTACTTCTTATGCGGGTGCGGAAATAATTCTCTGGATAAATGGTCGGGACGGTATTGTTGAAGACAGCCATTGCCTGTTTGCCTCCAGCGCTTATGGGTGTATCGTTGGTGGCAATATTACCAATGGAAGAAATACCGGTTTTGCCAGTCCCGGAGGTGCCTGTATTCAGGCGGAAGGAGAACGGGAAGAAATGCGGATGTTCCCGCGCATTAAGGAACCTGGTGACGCCTGTGTGCATGCGACGATTGATCTCAAGTGGCTTCGAATCATTCGCAAAAACTTGCGTACCATGCATCAACGCCGTCCGGATATGTATGGTCTATTGACGCAAGATGTTACGATGTGGAAAAACTACCCTGACACACTTTGGGCATATCCGGAGTGCCCTCAATTTGTTAACAAATCACAATTATAAATAATGAAATGTATGTAAGCTTATATATAACGACTCAAATTTTTAGTCTGTCAACAGGAGGTATACTGCGATGTATGTTGTAAATTGCTTAAAGGTCATGCTGCTGTCGGTGTTGCTCCCAAGCACTGCCGTGATGGCCGAAACAGCACGTTTTCCTCATGAAACGGAACCGGATGAAGCTGGATTTTTTTCATTGTTTAATGGTGAAGACCTGACAGGTTGGGAAATCTTTGGCAATGAGGAAGATTTCCAAGTTAAAGATGGTCTTATACGTTCTGAAACGGGACAAGGTGGACATATCTTGTATTACACCGCGCATGAATTTTCTGATTTTATTTTGCGCGTTGAATGGCGTGTCGCTAAAAATGGCAACAGTGGTGTATTCATTCGCTCGCAAAAAGACGATGCTGCGCCGTGGATCAATGCATATGAAATACAAATCTCGAGTGAAGTGCCACCCCGTGAAAACCTTCACTGTACCGGCTCCTTGTACGGTTTTGCTGCTGTAGAACCAAGGCCGGATGAAACACCGGAAATCTGGCGCAGTTATGAAATAACTTGTAAAGGTACACATATCACGGTTGAAGTAGATGGCATTAAAGTGATCGATTTCGATCAGGACTCCAGTGATGAGACACGCGAGAAAGCATTATCGGGGCATATTGGTATTCAGGATTCCCATGGTCCAGCTGGCACTTGGGTTGAATACCGCAAAATAGCCATCAAGCCATTGGATTGATCTGCAAATCATTGGGTATACAATTACGGCATCCGAAGCACTATTCATTAAAAAAAGCTGTATTGGCCATTATCCTTGGACCAATACAGCTTGTCTGTTTTCAACCAAGCCTTGGTAATGTCTTATCTGCTATTGAGAACTGGGTGTTTGCAGTAGGGGATTGACTGCTTCTTCTAATTCCTCGTACTTTATTTCACGTTCCCAGGATTGCACGAGTTCGCCATTGTTATCATAAATTATCGTAACAGGTAGTGCGCCACTCAATTCAAAACCAATTTTCTCGGAATATGGGGTAGGGTCCATGCCTACCAGAACATAGATGGGAAATGGTAAATTTTCTTGCTCCTGATAAGGCCGCACTGCTGTTTCCAGCGTATCGATGTGGTCTGCGGTGATACTCAGGAAAAGCACTTTGTCCTGGTCATATTCTTCATAAAAGCGGATGAAGTACGGCATTTCTGCCAGGCAGGGTGGGCACCAGGTGGCCCAGAAATTTATTACAACAACCTGATCTCTTTCTTGTGCTTCAGCAAGTAATTCTACCAGAGCATCGGGCGCTAAGGTCGCAATGGGAGGATAGGAATCTTCTTCACCAGTATCATTTATGGGTTCTGGTTCCGCCTCATCTTCTTGTTCAACCCCTCCTGGTTGCACTTGCTCATCGACAGTAGAATCTTCCAAGATGCTGTCTTGTGCTGGTTGAGCGCAGCCCTGAAGGATGAAGAGCGCCAATATAATGAATGTACTTACCGGAATAAATCTGGTCTTCCAATTAAATTTGTGATAAGAGTCAATTAATCTCATTACGGAACTTCCTTTGAATGAAAATTTAAATGTGTTGTTTGATTTGTAGCACTTAGCTGGTTCTGTATATCAAAGTGTCCGACCGAATTTCTATATTCGACCGGACACACAGTAATTCTATTTTATAACCGTAAGTCTATAACCAGCGAGTTAATGCCTTTATATACGCACGATTCCACAGCCCCAGGCTTGAACCCGTGGCTCATCAATATCATTACCATCTAAAAGCGCGTCCAGCGCATTTTTGACGTAGTTGACTTCACCTTCATCTCGAGGGCTGGTTCGGTTGTCAAAAGCGCCGTGGTAGACTAAATTGCCCTCTTTATCGACAATGTAAATCTCAGGCGTTACCTTGGCATTCATTTTATCCGCATATTTATTGTCAACATCTTTAAGAATTGGATAGGGTACACCGACTTCCTTGCGGTGCTCTTCTATAGCTTCAAGGGATCTACCCGCATGCGCATCAATTCCCAAAAAAACAATATCTTTTTCCATGTATTCTTTGGCCAGTGCATTCATGTGGGGATCATGACCAATAATCCAGGGGCAATGCTGTGAGTAAAAGCTCAATACCACTATTTTATCTTCAAAATCTTCCAGCTTGTGTGTATTGCCCTCTGTATCTGACATTTCAAAATCAGGTACTTTGTCCCCGATTTCTACCTTGTCTTCATCATGATCATCTGCTATAGAGCTACCTCCAGCTAACACAATGGCTAAACCGCCAATACCAATTAGTGCCAGTACCCAAAAAGTTGAATTGCACTTCATTAATGCACACATGTTTTTTCCTCCAATTAATTTACAGTTCCTTCACACCAATTCCCAGTTAAGTATAACCAGGCATATCGTTTGAACTTCTAGACTACAAGCGTGGTGCGATTTCAGTTCACAAATTGACATGTCGATATTCGTTTACTGATAAAAGCACTTCGCTGTAGTCACTTTTAAGACTGCCAGCTACCTAAGCGGGTTTCATGTTGTGTCGCATGCTTAAGCTGTTCCATAAATACTTTTCGAGGTATTTCAACTGCTCCCATGCTTAGAAGGTGATCGGTGCTGACTTGACAGTCAATGAAGTGAAATTGGTGTTGAAGGGTATATTGAACCAAAGCGGCAAGTGCTGCTTTGGAAGCATTGGGTTTAAGTGAAAACATGGATTCACCAAAAAAACATGCCCCAAGGCTTATGCCATACAATCCACCAGTAAGAATGTTGTTCTGCCAGCATTCAATTGAATGCGCATATCCCATTTCATGTAAGTGGATGTATGCCCGCTCCATATCTGAAGTAATCCAGGTTCCATGTTCTTCTTTACGGTAAATTCTTGCACAATTCTGGATGACTTCATTGAAAGATTGGTCGAATGTTATTGTATACGCAGACCTGCGAATGTAGCGCTGGCTTCTTTTTGATAAGTGGAATTCACCAGGATATAGCACAAGTCTTGGCTCAGGTGACCACCACAGTATGGGTGAATCATCTTCATACCAGGGAAATATGCCATTCTTGTATGCCAACAAAAGGCGTTCTGGACTTAGATCTCCGCCTACTGCCAAAAGTCCGTCTTCTGCCAGATTTACTGGTGGAAAAAGCAGGTCGGTTGTCAATCGAAATATTGGCAAAATGACCTGACTCCTGGAAGCGTTAGGTGCTTAACTGACTTGATTTCAGAATGACCTGGGGCTATGCCTTTACTCCTGGAAAATATAAAACATTTGCGGATTGTGTATCATGCTGCATGTTTTCACTCATACCTTCCAGAGCATGATGAATCAAGATATTGGCAGCACGCTCTGTAGCACGTGCATTTCGAACCACATCTCGGAAACTGCGTGTCGCATCGCTGTATACAGGGTTTTTCAGTACTTCTTCAATAGCTTGCAACATCGTTGCTCCATTAATTCGCCTGGAACAGCGGCGTATACCGAAATCCTGTTGTAACAAAAGCTTTACGCATTCTTCCTGCTCCAAATGACTTGGAAGCGCAACCATCGGAAGACCGGCTGCCAATGCCTGGTACATAGTGCCATTACCACCATGGAATACCACCGCTTTGCAACGTTCCATTAACTTTGAGCCAGGTGCATAGGTGGTAAACCGAAAATTGGAGGGTGCCATTGCCATCGTGGCTTCTGAAACCTGGCCGCCTGTTGTCACTACAAATCGATACGCTGCTTTACCCAATACTTCATAACTGCGGCGCAACAAGTTGTCTAATAATCCGGTAGAACCCATTGTGATGTATATGTTCGGGGTTCCATCGTTCATTTCATGGTACCAATCAGGCATATTGCACGGTGGTTCCGAAATAATGGGTCCAATCGGCATCCAGTTGGGATACTCGCCATGAGGATTATGAAACAAGGGCAAATCTGGCGACAAAATCGGCATTTTTTTCAACAAATTAATTGCATTGGCAGGTTGTACGCCGTGCTTTCGATATACGCGTGCGCGAATCCGTGACCAATAAAAGCGGTCCCAATTGTTGATCAGGAAGTGATAAAAACTGCCGGGGCGAAAGAAATTCCCATTGTATGCATTCAAAACACCAGCCGCTGGTATACCCATAATGTGGCCGACCGTGCTGACGCCAACACTGGAGTCACCCAACAACAAGTCTGGTTCTTCTTCACGGCATACACGAATAATGTCTTCCAAAATCAGGTCCAATGGGGCCCACTTCTGGCTGCGAAAGAAGTCCAACACACCAATCCAGCCACCATACTTTTGAAAGCGTTCCCAGGCATAATCCCAACGTGGTTCTCGTACCCGGACTACCTTGAACCCGGCTTCGATAGCATGGTCAAGTTTGGATTGTGGATGGTCCGGATCACTACCGGCAAAAACGACTTCATGGCCTCGGCTTCTGAGTTCTCTTGCAATTTCTACTGTACGCCCGACATGAGCTAGCACCCATCCCAAAGGAAATACCAGAAATTTTAATTTTTTTCCCGGTTGCGGTAATTCAATACTGTGTTGAGCTTGTTCAGTTACTAAACTCATAATAATCCCTGTTCATTTGCCATTTGCAACGGTCTGACCGGCACCTTCAACGGGCTGGTACTGGTTGCGAAACACGCAGACTTGCCATGGTCTACTTCATCGTTCAACGTGGAAATCAAGATTCCCTTTTTGTGTAAATAAGAGGCACAATTATGTCGGCCTGTAGGAAGTGGTTTAAGCTGGATTGTGTCAATATGACGTAACGATTCTGCCTGTTTTCTGTCTGGTAAGCAACGCTCACCATAAAATAAAGTTACACGTGGTGGTTTTGGACTAGTCGAAAAATAACTTTCCAGAACGTCACGCTTTGCATTTCCACGGGTAAGCCGTCGAATTCTGCTTGTATAAAACGAAGCACCGTAAGTTACCAAGAGTACTTCTGCATAAGCTCCTGGATCACGTATCAGTTGACCTACGTCCAGTAATACCCGAAGACGTGTTCGTAAATTTGTATATACATCAACGGGAAATCCAGGGCTGAATGTGATGATATGATGAATCGGTACTTTGCCGCTGAAAAAAAATGCCGCTGCACCACCGGCAGATGCGCCTAAAGCGACATTGTGTTTCGAGTTAAGCTTTGCCAACGCTTCGTTTATTGCATTCTCGTAAAAGCCAGGTCCATCTGTTCCACCATCTGGAGCAAGACAATATGCCGAACGGTGAATATCGCGCACCATGATGAAATTACATGGTATTTTGATCCGCTTCAGCATGCGGTAAAATTCAAATTGTGGCATTCCGGCATACAATATCGCAATCCCGGCAAAGGCAATAATCGTTGTATCGGCGCCATTATCTTCAACCATCATATAGTCAGAAGGTCTGGGACCACCTTCAGTCTTTATGCGTGATTGGAATTGGCCTTCTGCCTCCATTGAACGTGCCAGACCCGGCGCAAGCAATCGACAAAAGTTTTTTACAATAAAATCAAGTATGGTGAATTGCTCCGCAGTTAATAGCGAGGAGTTTCTATGGACTGATTACACAAATGTTGTATGAAATCAAGGCAACGCACGTGTTTACAGTTGATGTGCAATTTGTTACCATGTTTCCTGTAAAATTTATACCAACCATTGTGTTTTTTGTTACAGTCAATGCCGTGCGGGAATCATCTAGAGTACCATGTTTTTATACAGCATCCAGTCTTCACATGGCTTATAATACAAGAATCGGGGGTGTTATTTCCAAAAAGCTGGTTGTTTTATTAAGAGTATACCGTGCAATTATTGTAATAATCAGAAATAACATAACATAGAGCCAATATTTTCTTATATTTTATATTTACAAACGTATGCAATGATAATAAGAATCTTTGACAGTTGGGGTGCCATTTTTTTGCCAGTTACCACAAAAAATTTTGCCAAGCTCTTAGTCAATCGTCGCCTTATAAAAAAACTGCCCTGTACATCAAAGATTAAATTTTAAAGAAGCTCAAGCGGCAGTGTATCGGTTGCTATCAAAAAAGTTACGGGCAACGACTTACTTGTCATGGCAGCTTTACGTGTTGCCCGCAACTTGATTCTACACATCCCGCAGTACCATGCCTTGGCCGGGTGCGATAATACTAATTTCCTCAAAATTTTTTATATTACGACCGTAGGAATCCTGAGCACAATCCAACAAAAAAACTTCAGGAAGACATTTGTCCGGAAATGATAACGCAGCCAACAAGCCGATCTGCTGTTCATGCTTCCGGTCTGGGGTTCTCATATGGACCATCATCCGGCAAATTTAATTCCGGGTCCAGTTTTTCTGCGCTACGCATCATCTCGTCCCAGGTTACAGTACGCTCTTCATAAGCTGCCATACGCCCCAAAATGGCAGTGAGGGTGCTGCGAGCACCTTCTTCAATATTGTCAACGTAATTGCCGCTCATAATGCCAGCGTGAAAGTCGATCATATTGTTGACAACACCGTCCTGGTATATACGGGTCGTCATTCCACCATCCCAGTGTTCACTTTGAGATATGACTTTTACCGAACCACCATAATTGGTGTCGGCAGTACCGGTCTTCCCAAATACTCGGGTGGTCAACGCGCCGAATCCAGGAGCAAATTGATTGGAGCCGAAATCAAGCAGCTTCCCGCCTGGGTATTCGAAATTGACAACAAAATGGTCCCAGCAATCCCCAATATCAGTTCGTCCCTTACGACCACCACGTCCAATGGCATTTATTGGATGATCGTTCATAAACCAGTTGGCAACATCCAGCACATGGATGTTTTGCTCAACGATAATGTCACCAGAAAGAGCCTTGTCAAAATACCAGTTAATCAAGCGACCAGTTTCACCTTCTGTATGGCCTTTCAATCCTAGGCGTCCGGTATGATAATACGCTTGGGCCAGTAGGGGTTCACCAATCATGCCATCATGCACACGTTGCACCGCTTCGCGAAACAGGGGATCATTTCGGGTTTGAAAGTCAACCATACAACTACACTTGCCACGGACTTTTGCGGCTGCTTCCAGAATGGCATTACATCCCCATACATCACCCGCGATTGGTTTGGCCAGGTAAACATGTACTCCAGCTTCCAATGCCGCAACGGCCTGCTCGGGGTGGAAATAGGTCGGTGACTCAACAGCCACCGCATCGACACCACTATCCAGCAGTGCATGGTAACCATCCAAACCATAATAACGTCGATGCTCCGGCACATCCAGTTGCTCGCCCGCAAAATCAGCACGCATTTTAAAGTAATCATGGACTGCGACCACTTTAGTATTTGTAAACTCTTCAAAAAGCTGACCAATCCATACACCACGTTGTCCGGAGCCAATGATGCCAATCTCAAGTTTGCTGTTGGCCTCCGACCCCAACGCGTTAGTGCTGTGCATTACAGCAGTTCCCGCGGCAGCAGCGGTCACAAGAAAATTTCGCCGTGATAAATGATGGGTCTTGTCCTGATTCATGGGTATCGGTCTCCAGTTTGTATTAGAAAATAGCTCAACTCAAGATTTGTGTGTATAGAATGTTATTTAGTATACGCCAAGCATTTTTTTGGTGCAATTCAACGAATTGCTTTACAATAAATTCTGTCTTGAATAGTTTCTTGTATTGCCCCCCTGTGATTATAAGATAATGACGCGTCATAAAACGTGTTCATGGAAATAAATTCCCAAGCGAAGAAAGGGGTTACAACATGAATAAAGTATTTCTGCTGATTATTATTCCAGCGTTGACGTTAACCTGCATAGTGCGGGCTGAATCACCAGGCTTGTTGCTGTCAGAAGATTTTTCACTGGAAACCAAAGGGCCTTTGGCCGGAGTACTGGAAGCGCATCCATTGCTTGAAATTATTGCCAATGAAGGCGTTAACGGTACGCATGGTCTGAAAGCTACATACCAGGGATGTGATCGGGGAAGTGAACGTATCGTGATACGGTATCGCCTGCTTGAAAGGGTACAGGAAGCAACTTTGTGTTATGACGTACGATTTGAGGAAGATTTTCAGTTTGTTCGTGGTGGTAAGTTGAATGGCCTTGGCCCGGACCGTCCTATCTCTGGGGGCAATGAAATGACTTCCGAAGGCTGGAGTGCCAGAGTCAATTTTTCAAGCGATGAATCTTTACGTACCTACCTATATATACAGAACAAGGACGGTATATACGGCGCATCTCGTAGCGGCAATGAGTTTACTTTTGAGCGTGGCCGATATTATGCAGTATCTTTGCATATGAAATTAAACTCCAATACAGATAGTATAGACGGGTTTGCCAAAATATATGTTGATGGAGAATTGTTGGTTGACCACACAGAAGTTCAATTCAGGGCAAGCACCGTGCCCGAGTCTGAGATCAGCAACTTGCTGTTTTCCAGTTTTCATGGTGGCAGCAGCCCAGTATGGGCTCCACGTGACGATGAAGGTAACTACGCAACTGTCCATGCCATGTTTGATAACTTTGCTGTATATGAAGGCCGCAGCATTCGGAGCAAACCGGGGACTTGCTGGAAGTAGTCAATAAAAAGGAGACCGAATACCTGCTTTAGCTATAGTGTGAATGTAGACACTACAAATATAAAACATATGGATATAATAAAATGAACATAAGTAAATATATAGCTATTGCTGGTGTCTTCTTGCATATAGCAATTCTAATATCTTTATGTATTATACCATTGAACATGATAAATCAATTTAATATGCGTCAATCTGGTGTCCATAGCCATATGGAAGACTCATTAATTGAATTTTTTCACTTCAACATTCATTATTCAATAATTGCAATTTTTATATCACTGATTGGATATCTGGCGTGTACCCTGCTGCTTGTTATGAGAAAGTTTAAAGAAAAATGGTTTATTCAATTTATGATAATCGCCTCTGCGCTTTGGTTGATTTTTCCCCCGGCGTTTGTTTTTTCATTAATCAATACGACATTTATTTTCAGGAATTGGAATCGATTGAAGGAAACGCAACATACAATAACCACATGAATGCTTCTATCTGTTGATATAAAATTTATGCAGCGCATCGCAACATCACATCTTTTATTAAAGCAATGCTTATCTGTGCTACGTTCATTCCAGCAGTTGTATAGGAACCTTGATAGCACTGCAGATAGAGTTTAAATTTAGATTGTGATTACTCCGAAAAAGTAAATGCGTAAATAACACAACCCCTGGTCATCCGCACGGACAACACGACTTCCTGTCCAGCAAGTTCTGAAAGGTCTTTCTTCGTTTTCCAAGTGACAGGATATCGTACGGCATCTGTCGTAATGGATATGACATCGTCTGAGGTATATCCTGTGATGGGTGTGCCGTCTGTCTGTAATAGTGCAACAGATGCCATACCGCCAGATTCGCGCTGCTCCACATTGGCGAACAACTTGATGCCGGAGATGCGAATCGGCTTCGTGAGAAAAATGCCTTCATTTTCTGAACTCTGAAGGCCGGCAAACCCATCACACCGAAGTGTTGCCAAACCGATGGTACGCATGCCCTCCGGGTAATAGGGCTTCGGTGTGATGGCGAAGGAGTTGAAGAAGATGTAGAGTTTGTCACCCATAATGAAAGGTTCATTGTGCAGGGGCACGGCTCCAGTCGAGTTGTAAGAGGACGGCGTGCCCAAGGGAATAAAGGGTATTTTCGGATTCACCCATTGCCACGGTTCTCCGTCGTGATGCGACACAAGATAGGAGTACAACAGTTTTTTGGATTTGTCCATGGCGACAACGAATCCGAGGTCTTGATTACCGTAGTTGAAGGGAATCATGCATTCGATGGCCGGTAGTTCGGTTGCACCTGCGTTTAATGCTGGCAATGCTTCTGGAGGAGACCAGTTGATAAGGTCTTTACTTGTTGTCAGGGCTGCTCCTCCATGACCTTCAGACCGGCTGTAACCCCACCATTGCGTATTCCGGTGATCTCGAATGACGAGAAAGCGGTCCCCACCTCCATCTGGAAAAATGATGCGTTCTAGCGGTGCATTCCAGTGGATACCATCAGGGCTGTATGTGATGTATTTGCCCCGTGCAGCGGCGTAGGCTTTCATGCGTTCCTCGGATCGGCCCAGAGAACCATTGACCTCATGATTGTCCCAGAAATGTATTGATTCCCAGTGTGCAAGCATCTTGTAGCGTTTTGCCGGGTTCTCTTCCGCATCATCGCGCAGGATCGTATACCCGTCGAAATTCGTTAGCGCACCTTGAGTCTCTTCCGAAGCGCGTTGTCCACTCAAGATAATGTTGTTGTTCTTGCCGCTTTCAAACTCTATCAGGCCCAAGCTGGGTTTTGTCCAGGTAATCCCATCGTCAGATTCCGCATACCTCCCGAGCATATTCTCGACATCGCGAACGTCCCCTTTGCCACGGGGATAAAACGAGAAGTCATCTCCTTTCCCCCACACACCCGCTGCCGCCATATCATGAGGTCCCAGGTTGTGTATACCCATGTTTAACGTACAATACCACATACGAAACCGACCATCCTGCTCGCGGATTACGTTACCCCACGCACACTCCATCTGTGTTGTGGGGTCGTCAGGCGTGATTATTGCCTTTTCCAAGGGCTGCGCTTGATTAAAAATACGCTCGATACCTGTTTTCTCTGCAATCCAATAGTCATCGACAAAGAGATAGTGTCTGATATCGGAAGTGGTGGGAAAAGAGAGGGTAGTTTGTTGGGTGAATGCTGTAAAAATCAGCGTTTCGAATACAAAGACAGCACATAGCATCCGCATCATCAAAATCCTCATCCTGTTACATCAATAGGTGCTTATAGGCAGGCTAAATAAAATACATCATAACATTGCCATTCATCTGACACTGAAGATATTGTTCTGAATCCAACTCCAAGGCTCCAGTTTTCTTTCATCAATTTCATCCTGGCTTGGAACATATCGCTCCAGGCTATTCGGATGTACTCCTTGAAGCTGCTTACACCATTCTCCAACTCTTGTACAAACTGGTCTATCTTTTCTGCTGTGTAACATGTTTTCTTTACCAAAGAATCTCCATTGTTGTGGAGATTCTATTAGTGCTGTTGGTTTTCTTTATATGGGCTGTGTCCGATTATTCAAATTATGATAATCACCTCTGTACTTTGGTTGGTTTACATCCCGGTGTTTGTCTTTTCATTAATCAATGTGACATTTTTCTTTCAGCGGCACGGGCAATACCTCGTAGCATTCCTGAAAATACGAGCTGGTGCAGCAAATACAGCGCATACCAATAGCCGAGCCCCAACAGACCAGCGGGATCAAAAAGGGCAGTTTGACGAATGCGGCAACCTTCCCCGTCGGGCTCCACATTGAACTCAAGCCAGGCACGTCCAGGAACCTTCATTTCGGCCCGAAGCATGAGACGTTTACCAGGTTCAATCGCTTCTACACGCCACCAGTCTACAGCATCGCCTACGTACAACTTGTCTGGATTCCGTCTTCCACGTCTTTTTCCCACACCACCTGCCAGGACATCAATATATCCTCGGATAGTCCAAAGCCAATCGGCATAATACCAGCCTTGTGTGCCACCGATTCTCTGAATGGCTTCAAAGGCTTGCTCAGGCGAAGCATTAACATGGCACTCCCGAACATCGGCTATCCGTGAACCGAATTTAACACCACCCCAGGTTTTATGGACCATGTTGGACGATGAAAGCGCATCAGACCAGTGTGTTTCCGCAAATTCACGGTCTTCATACCGTAATGCTTGGGCTATGGCACTATGTATGCCAACAGGCCGAATGGTGAAATCGTCCAGTGCTTTGTGATTGGTTACAACCGTAGGATATTGGATGCCATCCACCAGCTTGCGGCCAATGTGCGCGTGCATGGGTGTAACCAAGTGCAGCCACAGACTGGACAAGCCCGGGGTAAGCACTGGCACAGCAATCATGTACCTGCGTAGTCCCTGTTGCTGGGCGTATTCTCTGATGAGTCCGCCATACGAAACCCTGTCTGCTCCGCCGATTTCATATATCTCGCTTGACTCAATCGGATGTTCCAGCGCGGTATACAGATATTCAAGGATGTCGTTTATGGCAATAGGTTGTGCCTCAACCCACACCCATCGCGGTGTGATCATGACGGGCAGCTTGCGTACCAACGCCCGTATAAGTTCAAATGACAGACTGCCAGAACCAATGATTATGGAAGCACGGAACTCAATGGTCTTGATGTTTGAACTGCGAAGAATTCGTCCGACTTCATGTCGTGAGTGCAAATGTTCAGACAGCTTCTTTTCATCTTCTCCCAACCCACCAAGATAGATGATCCGTTCAACTCCGGCTTTTTCTGCGGCTGCAATAAAATTGTGCGCTGCCTGATATTCTCGTTCCGCGAACTTGCCGGTATCTCCCATGGAATGCACAAGATAATAAGCCTGATTTACTCCCTGGAGTGCCGCATCCAGGCTGTTGCGGTCCAGTAGATCACCTTTTACGACTTCCGTTGTTGGCGCAACCTTACCCTCAAGTACCTCAGGGTTGCGTGCGAGACATCGTACTTGCTGACCTCGTTGCTCCAGCAATTTAATTAAACGCCCGCCAACATACCCGGTGGCTCCAGTGAGCAGTATCATATGCGGATGCTCCTGATGGTTTATGAAGTAAATCTACTAGATGTCAGGCGCGATAAAGACTGTGTCCTATGCCAATGGCCTCCCTGCAACTTTCCACCGTTTCCAGGGCGACCGGAGTTACTTTTTGAGCATTGTCACGCAGGAAATCCTTGATAAAATCGTCATTGTTTTCTGGTGAATTGAAATTATCGATGATGGGTGCGTTAAATTCTGAAACGTGCTGTGCCAGCGTTTTTTTGAGCATACCATAAAACTTTTCACCCCGCCGGTACTTTCCAAGAAAATCCAGATAGACGGCTTCTGGTGCCAGCAGATGCAACAAACGATACAAGACACCAATACCCGGCGGCATTTTGGGGATGACAAAATCTGGTTCATTGCTTTCTGTGTCAAGCGGCAGGGGATCAGTCGTCGTCGGTACACCTTGAATTTTCTTCAACACTGTTTTGGGATCATCCAGCAAGTCAAGGGTATTGTTATCGCTCTTGCCCATTTTTTCTGAACCATCAAGACCGGGCAGGCGCAGGGCATTGCGGCTGACTGCCTGGGGTATGTGCAATACTTCGCCAAAGCGACTGTTGAATTTCTGCGCGATATCACAGGCCATTTCCACATGCTGACGTTGATCGTCACCGACCGGTACCTGATCTGCGCGGACAATCAGAATATCCGCGGCCATCAATACCGGATACCCCAACAACCCGTAAGAAAGTGGGTTGCCGTCAATTTTAGGATCGTCTTCCAGTTTGGTGAATTTATCTTTGTAGGTGGTGCCGCGTTCGAGGTGACCAATATTGGTGATCATACCCAGTAACAAGGTGAGCTCAGCCGTGCAGGGGAGGTCGCTTTGCCGGTACACCACCGATTTCTTCGGGTCCAACCCACAAGCCACATAGGTGCGCAGCATGTCCAGTGTTTGTTGGAAAATGCCCTGGGGTTCTGTAATTGTAGTCAAGGCATGATAATCGGCGATAAAATAATACCGTTCGGCGTCTTCGTTCTGAAGGCGTAAAAAATGCAGAATTGCACCAAAATAATTTCCATAATGCAGACGTCCCGTGGGGCGGATGCCAGATAAGATAACTTGTCGCTTTAGCTCAGACATGGTACTCCCTTAATATGGTAAATAAAATAGAAAAAGGTATAGGTTGATATATAATGATACCGTCAGTTCTTTTAATCAAACCATTCGTCGGTTGGATCAAATTTGGGAATGGCCACATTAATAATCTTTAATTTTCCAGTGCCCGATGCCGGCAACCCGGCTGTATCATCACTGAGGTCATCGGTCGTACTGGGTGTAATGTACCGTCCAGTTCCAGTTCTCCTTCTCCCTCAAGAACAATGTATATCTCGGTTGTCAGTTTATGATAATGGGTAGCGGCATCTTCTTTGATTTCAACCACATGCACACTTGCCTTCTCATTTTCAGGCACAAAGAACCCTCTGCGCGTTGTGCCGCAGGGGCAAAGCTGACCTGGCAGGGTGTCAAGTTGTTCAATGAGATAGCCAGACATGATGTAACTCCTTGAGAAAACAAGACCGAGGTGTTTATTTCGGTAATTCAATTTGCCGTTTTTCAGGCTCAGGATGTTGCCGATATAAAGTAGAAATGTGACCTATAACTGATACAACTTCACTTCCTGTACGAAAAGCGATTTCTTCTGACATGCTTTTCTTTTCATTTTTAAATTCATTAAAGCGAATCTTGACCATTTCATGCGCCGCCAGGTGCTCCGCTACACTTCGCACCAAGGTGTCCGTCACCCCCTGCTTTCCCACAAGAACTACAGGTTCCATGTGGTGGGCCTGTGTTTTGAGAAATTTGCGTTGTCCACTGCTTAAAGACATATTTTTTACACTTTCTTCTAATAGAGATTATTTGTGCTTATTGTAACGGATATACCCTTTTATTATCGAATTGTATTGCAAGGTTGGCGGTAACAATCGCTATAGAAAGTATAATAAATTGGAGGTTTCTTGGAACTTTTATCGCTGATTAATGATAGTTATTAGAAATATTTCCCAATTAAAAGAGTTGCACCTAAATTTTGTGCTTTTCTCGATATAATGACCAGAAAAAAATGAACAGAGGAGAAATCCATGATACCACTTTTGAATTCTCGCAAGGAAAGTATAATTTACGTCTGCTGTATGGCGTTCATGATATATTTGATTTGTGTGGTCTGTGTTTCTGCTGCAGAAAGCGACCGCATTCAACCCTATGTAGAAAATCCGTATTACTGGCAATACAAAGGGGAACCAGTGCTGCTGCTGGGAGGGAGTAAAGAGGACAATCTGTTTAACCATCCTGATGGCTTGGAAGAACACTTGGACTTACTGGTAGCTTGTGGTGGCAATTATGTTCGAAATACCATGGGCAGCTATGATGAGGGAAATCCTTATGGGTTTCATTTAAATCAAGAAACAGGTCTCTATGATCTGAATAAAATGGGTGAGGAATTATGGGAACGATTCAGCAATTTTCTAAAAATGACTGCCGAACGTGACATTATCGTGCAGATCGAGGTTTTTGACCGCTTTGATTACGCACAGGAGAATTGGCAGAAAAATCCGTTCAATCCTAAAAATAATATAAACTACACCGTAGAAGAAAGCGGTTTACCAGAAGTCATCAACTCCCATCCGGCACATCGTGAGAATCCATTTTTTCGGAGTGTTCCAAATCTTGAAAACAACACGCTTCTCCTTCCCTGGCAGGAAGCCTTCGTGAGTGAGATGCTCTCCTACTCCCTGCAATATGGCCATGTACTCTATTGCATATCGAACGAAACCAATGAAAGTGAAGAGTGGGGTGCCTATTGGGCCAATTATATTCGAAGTGCGGCTTCAGATGCAGGAGTTGAGGTGCATATCACAGAAATGTGGGACAATTGGGATTTGACACACCCAGAACACAACAGCACCTTTGACCATCCGGAACTTTATACATTTATAGATATTTCACAAAACAATCACATTAGCGGCCAGGCACATTGGGACAATACTCAGTATATCCGCAACCGTATCAAAGAGAATCCACGCCCGATTAACAATATAAAAATGTATGGCGGCGTCACACATGGCGGTAGTCTTGAAGAAGGTCTGCGTAGAATGTGGCGTAATGCGCTGGGAGGTATGGCTTCTGCACGCTTTCACCGCCCTGGACCCAGGGGCGATGTCGACCCGTTGTGGGGAGCTGGTTTGGGTATTAAAGCACAGGCCTATATCCGAAGCACCCGTTATCTTATGAATGAAATGGGTTGGCCCAACATAGAACCGACTTTAAGCTTTGTATCCATTTCAACTGACCAAGCAAATCAGGTGCGATCAGAAAATGGTATACCTGCTTTACAACCACACTTACATGAAGACGCGTCCATTGCAGCCATAAAATCACCAGACGGAGCGCGTGCTGCGATATTTGTGTCGCATGGCGCCTGTTTGGAGGTGGACACCAGCCAATTGAAAGAAGGGTTACAGACACAGTGGTTTGATCCCCGCAATATTGCCTGGCTGGAGGCTGTCCCGACAGAAAAAGGATATTTCCAGCCACCGTCAACTGAAGACTGGCTGCTGGTGCTGCGATAAATTATTAACATACTTTTACATCACAGGATTAAAAAAATGTTAAAAAAATCCATGATACGCAATTCATATACCTCCATGATGTTGGTGAGTATTCTGGCCACGGTATACGTACATAATAACGTTGATGCACAAGGTTCTGATCGCATCCGTCCCTATGAAGCCAATCCTTATTTTTGGCAATATAAAGGTGAACCGGTTCTGTTGCTGGGTGGGAGCAAACAAGACAATCTGTTTAACCATCCCGATGGACTGGAAGAACACCTTGATTTGCTGGTGGCTTGTGGAGGCAATTATGTACGCAACACAATGAGCAGCCGCGATGAGGGGAACCCATACTGGTTTCATCTCAATGAAGAAACTGGTCTCTATGACATGTACGAAATGGGGGAAGCATTCTGGGAGCGTTTCAGCAATTTTCTGAAAATAACTGCTGAACGGGACATCATTGTGCAAATCGAAGTTTTCGACCGCTTTGATTATGCACAGGAGAATTGGCAGAAAAATCCGTTCAATCCCAAAAATAATGTGAACTACACCGTGGAAGACAGCGGATTACCGGAAGTCATCAACTCCCATCCGGGACAGCGTGAGAATCCGTTTTTCCGCAGTGTTCCAAATCTTGAAAACAACACCGTTTTACTTCCCTGGCAGCAAGTATTCGTGAATCAGATGCTTTCCTATTCACTGCAATATGGCCATGTACTTTATTGCATCTCGAACGAAACGAATGAAAGTGAAGAGTGGGGTGCCTATTGGGCTAATTACATCCGAAGTGCAGCGTCGGATTTTGGAGTCGAGGTTCATGTTACAGAAATGTGGGACCATTGGGACTTGACTCACCCAGCACACAACCGCACCATTGACCACCCTGAAACATACACCTTCATCGACATTTCCCAAAATAATCACATCAATGGCCAGGCACATTGGGACAATACGCAGTACGTACGCAACCGCATCAAAGAGAATCCGCGCCCGATAAACAACGTGAAAATGTATGGCGGTATCACACATGGTGGAGGTCTGGATGAAGGCTTGCGGAGAATGTGGCGTAATGTGCTCGGGGGAATGGCGTCCGCACGCTTTCACCGCCCGGGCCCCATGGGTGATGCCGGTCCAATGTGGGGAGCAGGCTTGGGTCCAGAAGCGCAGGCATATATTCGCAGCGTACGTTATCTCATGAATGATATGGGTTGGCCCAATATAGAACCAACTTTAAGCTTTGTAACAATCGCAACAGACCATGCACACAGGGTGCGTACAGAAAAAACCCACGTTGTCTATACCCGTGATTCCAATGGCCATGCATACATATATCTGGATGGAATTGCAGCTTCAGAAATGACAGTTGGTGGTGATTTATCTAATTGGAGTTCCAATATGCGACTGGCATTGGGAACAGAGTTGACCGGTGACCGGCATTGGCTGGGAACATATCATGAAGTAATCCTGTATAACCGGGCACTGGACGCAACAGAAGTTGCAGCGCATTTCAATCATGACGCTCCGGTACAGGATGACAGCATTCAAGCCCGTTACCATTTCGAAGATGGAGCAGGTAATGTTGTTCATGATGTATCAGGGCACGAGCCTGCTTTGAATCTGCTCATCTCAAATCCTGATGCAGTATCCTGGACATCTGATGGTTTGCGCGTAAATCAGGTCGCCCTGATAGCTTCTGAAAATCCGGCAGAACGTCTTGCCAGTTCAGTTCAAAACAGCAATGCGTTTACGCTGGAAGTATGGCTGACACCCGCAGAAGCCATTCAATCTGGTCCCGCCCGTATTGTGACGCTCTCATCGGACCATTCCAATCGCAACTTCACTCTGGGGCAATCGGAAGATGCGTATCAGATGCGGCTGCGCAGCACGGGGACGTCTGCTAATGGAATGCCTGCATTGCAGACACATTCGCAAGAAGCAGCATCTATTGCAGCCATGAAGTCTCCAGACGGCGAGCGTGCTGCTATCTTTGTGTCTCATGGAGCGCTGTTGGATGTAGATGCCAGCCAATTGAAAGAAGGTTTACAGGCACAGTGGTTTGATCCCCGCAATACTGCCTGGCTGGAGGCTGCCACTACAGCAGAAGGGTATTACCAGCCACCGACAACTGAAGACTGGTTGCTGGTGCTTCGATAAGTATGAATCAAAACTTTAACATGTCAGGATTATAAAAATGGTTATGAATGTCCCATGCAAATCATATGCTTTGACGATGTTAGTAACTATCTTGGCATCAACATACATGCATAATACCGCTGATGCGCAAGACACAGATCGTATCCGTCCCTACGATGTCAACCCCTATTTCTGGCAATACAAAGGTGAACCGGTGCTGTTGCTCGGTGGAAGCTGGCAGGATAACCTCTTCAACCATCCCGAAGGTTTGGAAGAACACCTGGACTTGCTGGTCTCCGTCGGCGGTAATTATGTACGCAATGTCATGAGCAGCCGCACCAATGGCACCGAAGCCCTGACGCCTTCCCCGGAAGACATGCAAAGTGGTGCCATGGACGCGCAGGTGCTTGATTATCCCTGGGCTTTTGAACGCGACGAAGAGACCGGATTGTATGATCTCGAAATTATGGGTGAAGCTTACTGGGAACGTTTCGCGCATTTTCTGGCGTTAACCGCCGAGCGGGATATCATTGTACAAATTGAGTTGTTTGATCGCTTTGACTACGCCCGTCTGCCCTGGCAGTACAACCCGTTCAATCCGCGTATCAACAACACGTATACTGCGGAAGAGAGTGGGTTGCCGGAGTTTATCAATTCCCACCCTGGTCAACGCGAGAATCCCTTTTTCAGAACGGTTCCTGATCTGGAGAACAACACGGTAGTGTTGCCTTATCAGCAGGCCTTCGTGAACAAGCTGCTTTCCATATCGTTGCCTCATGGTAATGTGCTGTACTGCATTTCAAATGAGACCAACGAAAGCGAAGCGTGGGGGGCATACTGGGCGCGGTATATCTGGGATGCGGCAGAGAAGGCCGGGGTGGATGTGCATATAACGGAGATGTGGGGTTCCAGTGATCTAACCGATTCTGTTCATCTACGCACCTTTGATCATACAGATTTATATTCGTATGTCGACATTTCACAAAATAATGCTGGAAGTGGACTCCAACATTGGACACAAATTCAATATGTTCGTGACCTGATAAAAGATCATCCACGTCCGGTGAATAATGTAAAGATATATACCTTTAACGCAGACTACAATGTAGCCATACACAGGTGGTGGCGCAATATTCTGGGTGGCTGCGCATCTGCCCGGTTCCACCGTCCGCACCCACTTGAAGGCAAGGACGATCATGAAAAACACAGTACAGTTGGGCTTGGCCTGAGTCCCTTGGCACAAGCGCAAATCAGAAGCGCACGCTACATCATGAATGAATTGGACTGGCCCAATGTGGTTCCTGATCTGGATGTTGCAGTAGCAGCATCAGATGAAATGGTTACAGTGCGTACAGAAAAAACTCATTTGGTGTACACCCGCGATTCTGATGGATTGGCCCGATTGTATATTGATGGTGAAGTAATTGTTGAACAGGTAATTGGTGGTGACTTCTCCGGCTGGGATGCCTCGATGCGTCTGGCGCTCGGCGCAGAATTGACAGGTGACAGGAACTGGCGTGGTACTTACCACGAACTGGCATTGTATAACCGCGCTCTGGATACATCTGAAGTAATTGAGCACTTTCAATCAGGTACCTCCATACACCTCACGGGCATACAGGCACATTTTCGATTCAATGAAGGGGAAGGCACATTAATCCACGATGCATCAGGCCTGGAACCATCGTTGGATTTGCATGTTGCTGATACCAATGCGATTGTCTGGTCGGAAGAAGGACTTCAGATTGAAGCAAATTCTGTAGTCGCAACAACACAGGCGGCAACTCGCCTGACTTCAGCATTTCAGGAGAGTAACGCGCTTACACTGGAAGCATGGATTACGCCTGCCTCAAACATGCAGAGTGGTCCAGCCCGTATAGTGACACTCTCTTCGAATCAATCCAGCAGAAACTTTACCCTGGGCCAACTGGACAATGCTTACCAGATGCGCCTTCGAACAACGGCCACCTCGGGAAATGGGATTCCAGCGCTGCAAACGTATACCCCACTGGAAGTGCCTGTAGTTGCTGCCCGTTCCCTGGAACGTGATCGTGCTGCTATCTTTGTACCCCAAGGCATACTGTTGGAAGTCAATTACTCACACCTTCAGCCAGGCCGTAAATCGTACTGGTATAACCCACACACGGCTGAAGAACGCGAAGCGGTGATAATGGACGGGAGATATTACCAGGCACCCACTTCTGAGGACTGGATTCTCCTGTTGCGGTAATCCGATAGTTTGAAATTGTAATGTAAAAAGCCTCCTGCCGATCATCGACGGGAGGCTTTCCATTAAAGCATATTGGTTCTGGGTAAGGACTATTTCACCTGGAATCGGTAATTAAACCGGCCATTCGGTGCCGCGTCTCCACTGACATAGAAATCCAGGATGTCAGGCTCGACTTCAACTTGGTCACGACCTAATGCCTCCGCTTCAGCATAAGGTTGCGCCATGAAGTTGTCCACCCACTTGAAGTCGATGGTGAAAGCGTCATTATCACTTAAACGAAGTGCCCACTTGGGCAACACTACCATCATCTGGTTGCCTTCAACCTTCATTTTCACCGAAGCGGCTGGCTTCCACACCCAGTCGTGGTATTTTGTTCCTGGCAAATCTCCGAACGATTCCAACAGACCGGTGTTGGCATCACGTACGACACGATTCACGACATAGTTATAACCATGCCACCCCGTGTCTGCTGCACCGTCTGTGTTCAAAAACAACATCATCCAATGCTGATCTGTATGCGTCGTGATGTCCGTTGCTGTTTGTGCATAAAAATAGACGTTTTGCTCATCATGAGTCACCTTCATTTCCACGAAATCATTGCGGCCAGTAAAGTTGGTGTAATGTGTTTCACCCAGGCCATGATGGTCGCGATGGTAAACATCACCGATATCGTCCAGATAGTGGGCTGGTATGGTATCCCACTGTGAAAAATCCCCCTCCACATCAATAGAATTCATTGGTGTGGCTTCTGGTTTTGACCGTATGCCTTTGAATCGACGGATGTTGTCCGCGAGTTGCAGATAATACGCATCGCCATGCCCACCGACCATTGGTTCCGCGTCCCGGCTGTATTCCTGTGAAAACATGTCTACAAACATAACAGGCAGATTCACATTGTTGAAGGAATTCATGCGCATTGCGGTCCATTCATTCCATCCACTTACATATATCATCTTCGGATCTTCTTCCAGCGCACGGTCCCATTGTTCCTGTACATTAAGGCCATAGGCTACTGCGTTTTCGCTCATGTCTTTTTGGCCGCCGTGCCAGCTTCTACCTCTTACCCCCGGTTCACTGAAAGCGCAGAGACGGTTACCTGCAGCATTTTGCGCGATTCCGACACCCATCATTTCTTTTTCGCCAGCACTGTTGTAGTATATGTGTTGCGGAAAGACTTCCAGCCAGCACCACATGTCCTTCACTTCGCCCTCATAATTTGACCAGGTCGGGCCAGCAAAATAACTGGGTTGCGTACGCCGGAACGTGAAGAAATCAAGTAGTTCTTCGGAATCCACACTGTCCGGGTTAGCCAGTACCAGCGGTTTGCCGTCAAGCATAAACCACAGGTCTTTATACAACCCTGGACCATACAGATAATTGTAGATGTCATTCACCACTTTGTTGGAACTGAAGAATGGTGTCATGAATGCAATCTGTGGTGTGTTCCCCCCATTCTTGCGCACCGTATCAAAAGCGCGGCAAAGTGCCATTGTTTGCTCTTCATAGGCATGTTGATTGGTGGCATCGAATACGACCACATCTACACCAACATCACTCAGCATTTGTGCGTGTTTCTTGTACACCCATTCATCGGTGGAAACATAATAATCCAGGATCGGCTCGCCCCAATGATGGAAATGGTTCGCGGGCCCCCAGGCAGGGTGGTCCGAATCGGACAACGCGTTTGGGTATTGCTCAAGAATTTTTGTTGTGTCATGAGGGCCGGAAGTCGAGTGTACCCCGTGCCACGTGTGATAAAAAATGGCGACAGCCCGATCATCCCTAAGTGTACCGACATCCTCATGTGAGGGTAATGTACGCCCCAGATGATCCGTAGCAACCCACGTATCCGGCATGGTATCCCGTGTCCCGATTTCCTCCCCAGTTGCTGCATGCATCCATAATCCTCCTGCCATGAAAATGGTCAGTGCCAGTTGCGTTATTGCCCTTTTAAAGTCCATTGATTGTAACCCCTTTTTGATACATCATTGTATCTGACTGACTTCGATTTCATATTAATCATTAATAAACTCAGCATAAACCAACAACTTTAGCAACGTTGCAGAAATGTTTCAAGCTAAACTTATATAATTGCAAAATAAACGATATGTATAAATTGCTAAATGTGGATATCGTGAAACAAACTTTGTATGTGATCAGTCACTTTTCTGGATATCTTATCGAAAAATTCAAGCTTTCTAGGACTTATTGCTGGAAAGCACACTTGATTGTAATTAATCATGGAGATTATATGAGTTCTCATTCAGATAAAAAATCGAATCTGCCTTGGCATGCCATGGAAGTGGATGCCGTGTTGGATGCTTTGGAGGTTGACAAGAACGGATTAACCAGCAGTGAAGCAGAGAAGCGTCTGGAAAAATATGGACGGAATAAATTAAAAGAGGCCGAACGCCAGCATCCCCTGATTCGCTTTCTGGGCCATTTCCACAATGTACTGATCTATGTGTTGTTGGCGGCGGCAGTTTTGACTGGCGTTCTGGGACACTGGCTGGATATGGCAGTCATTTTAGTAGTCGTTGTGCTGAATGGCACGATTGGTTTTATACAGGAGGGCAAGGCCGAAGCAGCACTGGACGCTATACGCAAGATGCTCTCGTTGGAGGCAGGTGCGTTGCGTGATGGGGAACGGGGAGATATTTCTTCCGAATACCTGGTGCCGGGAGACATTGTATACCTGGATGCTGGGGACAAGGTTCCTGCTGACATACGCCTGATTGATGTGAAAGACCTGCAAGTCGATGAAGCAACACTTACCGGAGAGTCTGAGCCTGCAATGAAAGATGCTCAGCCACTGGAAGAAGACGCGGACCTGGGGGATCGGGGCTGTATGGTATATTCCGGCACGATGTTGACCCGTGGCAGTGCTATGGGTGTCGTGGTCGCAACGGGTTCTGACACTGAAATCGGCAAGATAAACACAATGGTATCGGAGGTACAGACACTTACTACCCCGTTGCTACGGCAAGTCGACCAGTTTGGCCGCCGTTTAACCATAGTTATTCTATTGGCAGCATCGCTTGTACTGATATATGGAACTTTGGCGACAGAACTGGCCTGGGGCGAAGTTTTTCTGGCAGTTGTTGGCCTGGCCGTAGCGGCTATACCGGAAGGGCTTCCGGCAATTTTAACTATCACTCTGGCGATTGGTGTCCAGCAGATGGCAAAACGCAATGCGATCATCCGCAAATTACCTGCTGTGGAGACTCTGGGTTCAGTAACGGTGATTTGCTCAGACAAGACCGGTACCCTGACCCGTAATGAAATGACCGTGACCCATGTCGTGACCAGAGAAGGTGATGTCTATGCAGAAGGTACCGGGTATGCGCCGGAAGGAAAACTTATTGGTGAAGATGGTGAAGAAATCACTCCCGATGAAAGTACATTGCTCAAATCTTTACTGAAAGGCGTGGTGCTGTGCAATGATTCGCGACTGATTCAACGTGAGGGAGCTTGGGTTGTTGAAGGTGACCCCATGGAAGGCGCTTTGTTGGCACTTGCACAAAAAGGTGATTGGGGTTATGAGGTCATTGCAAACAATGAGCGCTTGGATATTGTGCCTTTTTCGTCTGATCACAAGTACATGATGACCTTACATCGTGGCGAAGATGAAAATCTACTTTATGTTAAAGGCGCACCAGAACAATTACTTGATATGTGCAATACAGAGTGTTCCCCGGATGGACGGCACGATCTTGACAGGGAATTTTGGGAAAGTGTGGTAGGGAAACTTGCAAGTGAAGGCCTGCGTACGCTGGCTGTTGCCAAAATGCTGGTACCTGAAGATCAACATACTATTGAAGAAGACCAGTTAGAAGGGAAACTGGATTTCCTAGGTCTCATAGGTTTAATGGACCCACCACGTGATGAAGCTAAAGATGCTGTTGCTGCTTGTCATGCTGCTGGAATCATAGTCAAAATGATCACCGGCGATCATGCCATGACAGCAAAGACCATAGCAGCACAGCTGGGTATTGGTATAGAGAAGAAAGTGATGTCGGGGCGTGATCTCAATAACATGGATGCTGTCGCGTTGAAGGAAGCAGCGATGCATTCCGATGTCTTTGCCAGGGTAACGCCCGAACACAAGTTGAAACTGGTGGAGGCACTTCAAAGCAACGGCCATATTGTAGCGATGACAGGCGATGGTGTGAATGACGCGCCTGCCTTGAAAAAGGCGGACATCGGTATTGCCATGGGAATCAAAGGCACCGAAGCGGCCAAGGAAGCCTCAAAAATGGTGCTTACCGATGACAATTTCGCCTCAATTGCGCGGGCAATCGAAGAAGGGCGTACCGTCTACGACAACCTGAAAAAATCGTTGTTGTTCATTCTACCCACCAATGGTGGACAGTCCTTGATCATCATTGCATCCATCCTGTTCGGCCTGACCTTACCGATTACACCAGTACAGATTCTCTGGGTCAACATGATTACCGCGGTGACCCTCGCTCTTGCCCTGGCCTTTGAACCTACTGAAGAAGGGGTCATGAAGCGTCCGCCACGTGATCCTGCTGCAAGCCTACTGCCTCCTTTTTTTCTTTGGCGCATAATGTTTGTTTCAATACTGCTGATGGTGGGTTCCCTGGGTTTGTTCTTATGGCATTATGGCGGTAATGCAGATGTACTGGATGTCAGTCGCACCCTGGCTGTCAATACACTTATCATGGGGCAGGTATTTTATCTGTTCAACTGCCGCATCATGAAAAAAGCGGCCTGGCATCCAGGTGCTTTGTTCTCAAACCCATATGCCTTGGGAGCTGCCTTGCTGATCCTCTTTGCACAGGCGGTATTTACGTATTTGCCAATTGCCAACGAGTTGTTCAATACTTCCCCATTGCCTTTTTATTACTGGGCATATATGCTGATGTTCGGAATATTGGTTTTTATACTGGTAGAAGTGGAGAAATGGCTGATGCGCGTACTGGGTATTGGTGCTGAGTAATCGAACCTATTGAAATGAAGGATATTCGCTATGAAAATGCCCGATCTGGAAAAATTGGCTGTACCTGAAAAGTCAAAGATTAAACTTAGTAATGTACCAACCAAGATAGAACCGCTGTACGAGTCCAAGAAAAAATACCGCGAACAACTTGACGATTACACCGAAAAGCTACAAGAGCTCCAGAATGTCTTATATGCCCATAACCGATATGCGTTGCTTCTAATCTTTCAGGCCATGGATGCTGCGGGTAAAGACGGCGCGATAAAGCATGTGATGTCAGGAGTAAACCCGCAAGGGTGCCAAGTTTTCAGCTTCAAACAACCCAGTTCTGAGGAGTTGGACCATGATTTTCTCTGGCGCACCCATAAACGTGCACCAGAACGTGGACGTATTGGCATCTTCAATCGATCCTATTATGAAGAAGTACTCATCGTTCGGGTACATCCCAATATCTTGGAAAATCAGAACATTCCTGAGGAATTTTTGAACGAGAAAAAATTCTGGAAGCACCGTTATGCAGATATCGTTAACCACGAGAAGTATCTGCATCGAAATGGAACACGCATCCTGAAATTTTTTCTGCATTTGTCAAAGAAAGAACAGCGAAAGCGCTTTTTATCACGAATTGATGAGTCTCACAAAAACTGGAAGCTCAGCATGGGAGATATCGAAGAACGGAAGCTGTGGGATAAATATCAAACTGCCTACCAAAAATGTTTGCGGAAAACCAGTACAACAGAAGCACCCTGGTATGTCATTCCAGCAGATGACAAACGCAACGCCCGCCTGCTCATATCAAATGTGATTGTATCTACTCTGAAGTCACTTTCCTTACATTATCCGGAAGTAAGTAAAAAACAACTGGAAGATATCGAAAATATACGAATTATGCTATCGAAATAACGTCTGAACAAATTCCTGACGCCATAGCTAAAAAACCATTTTCGTGTTACAATTACTTTGTAATTATGATTAGCTTATAAAGCATTTTGTGACGTGATATTTTTACTATAGTATTTCTGATATATGTGAAGCATATTCAAGTATAAATACTACAAATGGTTTAAAGTATGGCAGATTGTTGGATGATTGGAGAAGTGCTGTACAAGTAGTATGAAATTTACATAGCATAAATGTAAAACGATGCACAAAATAATATTATGAATCATGATAGTGAAAAACTAAATATTTCAGATATTTTTGCATCAATCCTGGATGCATTGCCAGGACACATAGCCATTCTGGATTCTACCGGATGTATTGTTATGGTAAATCAAGCCTGGCGATGTTTTGCATCTGAAAATTTGCTACAAACCGACAATTTTGGTGTTGGTCAAAATTATTTGAATATTTGCGAAAATGCCAGTGGAGATTCGAAAACAGATGCCTTTATGGCTTTAGATGCTATTCGATCACTGTTGAATGAAGAGAATGAATTTTCCGCATTTGAATACCCATGCCATTCACCAGTTCACAAGCGTTGGTTTCGTTTTATGGCAACAAAGCTTGTGGGTGCGTATATGTCCGGTATAGTAATCATTCATGTGGATATCACTGAGAGGAAATTGATAGAAGAACGGTTAACCCAGCAAGCCGCACTGATTGATCAGGCAAGCGATGCAATTATTGTGCGTGACCTGAAAAACAAAATTGTTTTTTGGAATCGTCGTGCAGAGAAGATATATGGGTGGCAATCAGAGGAGGTGCTGGAAAAACCTATTAAAGACATTCTTTACCTGAATTCTGAGTTGTTGGATAGAGCTACAGATGAAGTAATCAACAAAGGTAAATGGTCAGGTGAGTTAACGCATAAAACAAAAAGCGGACAAATGAGAACAATGCTTTGTCGTTGGAATTTATTGTACGATGAAGAGGGCTTACCAAAATCAATATTGGCGATTAACACCGATATTACAGAAAGAAAAAAAGTCGAAGAACAGTTTATGCGGGCACAAAGATTAGAGAGTATTGGGGTTCTTGCTGGTGGTATAGCTCATGATCTGAACAATGTATTGGCACCGATCATTATGTCGTTAGATATTCTGGACTATGAGATTGAAAGTGTTGATGGGAAAAATGTTCTTAATACGCTGAAAATCAGTGCAGAACGTGGTGCTGAGCTGATCAAACAAGTACTTGGTTTTGCGCGTGGTGTAGGGGGAGAGCGCTTGCTGATTAACATTACCAACATATGCCATGATATCCAAAAAGTTATCAGAGAAACATTTCCGAAAAATATCTTGTTTGAATTAAATATAACTCCCGACCTCTGGACTATTGTTGCTGACCCTACCCAGTTCCATCAGGTGATTATGAATATGTGTGTTAACGCTCGCGATGCCATGCCGGATGGTGGAAAATTGTCCATATCAATCGAAAATGTAGTTCTTGATGAAGTATTTACTAAAATGAATGTACATGCACACCCAGGTCCATATGTTCTGATTAAGGTAGATGACAATGGTTACGGCATGCCTAATGAGGTGCGCGAGAAAATATTTGAGCCATTTTTTACTACAAAAGAAATTGGCAAAGGTACTGGGCTGGGATTGTCCACAACATTCTCAATAGTACGTGACCATGGGGGGTTTATAAACGTTTATAGTGAACCGGGTAATGGTACGCGCTTTAAACTATACTTTCCAGCCAATACAGATACCAATATAATTGCTGACTCAGCTAAAAATATTACAAGTAAATTACCATTGGGTAATGGCGAATTAATACTCTTGGTTGATGATGAAGAAAGTATCCGTGATATTTCTAAAAAATCACTGGAGCACTACGGTTACAAGGTAATGCTCGCACAGCATGGCGCGGAAGCTATTTCTATATTTGCATTGCACCGAGATGAAATAGACGTAGTTCTTACAGATATGAGTATGCCTGTCATGGATGGACCTGCATTGATTGTTGCATTAAAATCCATTAATCCTGAAGTGAATATTATAGCCTCCAGTGGATTGGCTACGAATGGATATATGCTGAAAGTGATGCAGTCGGGTGTTAACCATTTTGTACATAAACCCTATACGGCAGAAGCACTTTTAAAAGTATTGAGTGAGGTACTCAACAAAAGTGAACCAGACGGCACTACCGAAAACGCAGTTCAGGACTATAATCTTGATAAGAGTATAATAAACTCTAAACTGTCTGATGGAGAAAGACAGAAAAACACGGTACTTGTTAGTCATGAAAAGGAGATGGCGATAAACTTTGAAACAATTCTGGTTGTAGATGACAATGTTGCCATGCGCACAATCGCCAGGAGTACATTAGAAAAAGATGGATATACAATTCTGGAAGCTGCTTCAGCAGAAGAAGCGTTGGATGTTATGGACACGCATGAAGGCACAATCCATATGATTTTTACCGATGTGCATATGCCTGGCATGAGTGGTATAGATTTAATTCAAGAAGTAGCCAAATTGTATCCCGATGTAAAACGGGTATTGGTTTCTGGTGACAATAGTTATCTAAAGCAAGACAAAAAAATACCTGTTGATTATCATATAATTGATAAACCATATACAATATCGAATTTAGTTACTCGTATTCGCGATATACTGGATCAATAACATAAATCTGTATTTTTTATGCAATATATGTCTATGATAAATTGGTTTAATAATTCTTTTTGATACTATATCAAAGACATTAACTTTCAGAAAGAAATGTCTTGTTATAAAATTGCCATTTCTTGTATTGTTCGTCAAAATCCAATATGATATGTGCTTGACAATTGTGCTGAATACATGGCAGGGGATGGCTGAATGGGTAATGCTTATTTGTTAAATAAAATCCTTTTGGTTGATGACAATCTGGAGATATTACAATTGCTCCAGCGGGCTTTGGCCCGTCGAAAAATGAGCTGTGACTTGGCGCGTGATGGCGAAGAGGCACAGCATTTACTGGACAAAAATGATTATGAGGTTGCATTTATTGACCTTCGGATTCCAAAAAAGAATGGTCATAAAATAATTGTCGAATTACTGCGGCTTTCAAAACGTCCCTACATATTTTGCATTACTGGGTTGAATGATCCCAAAATTTTTGCTGATTTGTTTGAACGTGGTGTCGATGATATCTTGCTTAAACCATTCCAACTCGATTTTGTCGCTTTGAAAACAAAATCCATCCTTCGAAAGCGGCAGCAACTCTCTGAACATCATATGGCCCAAACCCATGATGAAGTGTCAAAAAATTTGGAAGACACTGCATCCTCCTTGAAGCGTCAGCTCGAAGATATCCAAGACAGCTTTGCAAGCACTATAAGTTCTCTGGAAAAACGCCGTGATGAATTAGAGGCAGGGTACCTGGACTCGGTACGTGTACTCACAGGTCTGATGGAACAATTGGGCAGCTTCAAAGGAAGCCATGCGGTCCGTGTGGAAAAGATCGCTATGACTTTGGCGAAACGCTTAAGACTGGATAGAAAATCGATTCATAATTTAAAAATTGCTGCATTGTTGCATGATATAGGTCAATTCGGTATGCCGGATTCCATACGTTCAAAGCCCCCCTGGATGCTTGTTGGAGAAGAAAAAACAGCATATGAGAGCTATCCCGTAATTGGTTCCACACTGCTCAGTGAGATACGCGGCTCAGATAAGATTGTTGATATAATTGAAGGCCATGCTGAAAATTATGATGGAAGCGGGTTTCCTGCTAATCTTCGGGGGGATGATATTCCATTGGGTGCACGAATTCTACGGCTTGCAGATGGTACTGACACAGCATTAATGCATGCAGGTGAAGTACAACCGAAAGAGTTTGTTCGTGTACATCTCATGCAAAACAAGGGTGGCTATTACGATCCGAAATTAGTATCGCACATGATAGCGGCATTACCATTTGAATATGCCGAGGCGCATGTCGATAAAACTGTGTCTGAATCTATTCGAGAACTGATGCCTGGTGCCGTGTTGGCAGAAAATGTCTATGACAATCATGGCCGTTTTCTTGCCCGAGAAGGTGCTGTTGTGACTTCGGGGTTATTACGCCACCTGCAACACTTGGTTGGCTTTCAAAAAGTCCGTATCATTAAGGAGACAGGGGAGGAGGAGGAGAGTCAAACAGAACATGATTCAGAAGAACATATTACACAAAATGAGCAAGTTGACGTGGATTCATAATCAACTTTTATAGTCAATGTGAAGCAATTAATGTGGTGAAATCATACTTGACTAAATTGATCTTTGATGGTGTATTACTCTAATGATAGACACAAGTACCAAAACAAATATCAGGCCAGTTTCACTATGTATTGCTGTAATGCTCGTGAAATTGGCCTGATTTTTATTTATTATGGAAATGTATCAAATACTGAAGCGACTACTCAATTAGCATTATTTTTACGACTTCGGCTCTGCGAGAATTCCGAATTCGATAAACACTTCTTTGTTAATGGCTTCATCAAGATAACCATCTTTTTCTATACCCCAGTTATAACGGTCTATCACCAATTCTGAACTCATATGTAGTCCCGCATCGTCCAGGTGCATTTTGACAGGAATTCCCAGCCGTCGCTCGACGCCCCGCATGGTTAAGGCACCATGCATGATATATTCATCCTCGCCATCAGCTTTTTCAAATCGGCTGGATACAAAGGTCGATGATGGATATTCCGTGATGAAAAAGAAATCTTCGTCTTTTAATACATTGGTGAGCATACGTGTGCGGGTAGACAAAGAGTCCATATCAATGGATAACTCTACCTGAGCAGTCGTAAAATCATCTGCTTCTATGGTTATCTCCCCCTCAAACACATTGAAAAAGCCTTCCTGGGCCTTCAGAGCCTGATATCCTTTGAACGAAATATAGGATTCTGGATTGGGTTCGATTGAGTATACCTTTGCTTCACCAGCAATTGCCTCTGGTGTGGTTTCATCAGTCTCAGTTCCAGATTCTGCCGGTTCGATATCTGTATCTGGTGCTACAACAACATCGGTCAGAACCTGTTCTGTTTCTGTGGGAGTGTCAACACCGTCATCATCGTCCATGATAACCCTGTGTGCTGTTTCTGGTGGCTTGTTGTCGCACCCGACAAAAGACACGCCAAGCGCAAGGAGGATGACCATCATAAAGACGGCTGACATTAATCGATAATAATACATGGGATGATCTCCAATTCCCCCAATAACCATTATTGTGGGGTGTCTATGAATAAAATAAATTGTCTAAAAAAACGCTTCCGGCGTACTGATTTGAAACCGGAAGCGTACATTGAAACTATGGGCATCAGGCATCCTGTACTTCGTCGTCCCATTCGAATGCATAATCATAAAAACTAGGGACTTCAAAATCAAAGGTATACCAAGCCGGGTCAATCTCTACTGTGCGGCCTTCTTCGCGTGACTGGATGGCTGCAATGGAAGTAAGCGATGTTGTGAAGCCAACCATCTGGTTGTTTCTTGGAACGCCACCATTCTTGATGTGATGGGCAAATGCCCTGAACTGATAAACGTCTGCTGTCTCCAGTGTGAGATCACCAAGCAATTCTTTGCCTTTTAACAATTCTTCTGTACTGACCTGAAGTGTTGCACCTGAAGTGGTACCTTCCGCGTAATCTTCCGCAGATATTGTCTCATCGGCAGGGCGCGACGCAACTGCATCCGGCTCGCCATATATCCAGCAGTCCTGTTCCGAAAGTCGCAACGTGCCGTAATCACCCTGAAGCAATTCCGATGCGCCACGATTGGCGTTGGCCAATATGCTGGTATACACAAATCGCGTTTGATAGCTTTGATTAATCTGGCGCATATCTTGCAAGATACTGCGTGCATCAATCGGCATAAATCCATCATCACGTGGATTCATGTCATACTCAAAAGTCAATACAATGTTGTCATCTACAGTACGACCGTCACGCCAGTAATCAATACCACCGAAAGTATGAACACGTGCTGGTACAGCTTTCATAAACCAGTTGGCAATATCCGTCTGATGTGTGGCTAACTCAGTATACAGACCACCGGACATGTCACTATACATCCGCCAGTTCAGGTGCCGTTCAAGATCAACAATATACTTCTTCTCTTGCTCATTCATCTCGTAATCTGAAGGAATCTGACGGCGCCAGTAATGGTTACGATGCCACTGGGCGGTGATATGATTGATACGGCCAATCTGCTCTTCTTCAAATGCCAGTTTCATGGCAAGATTGTACTTGGGATTGTAACGCCGTTGGTGACCTACCTGAATGAATTTGCCAGTCTCATGGCACTTTTCGATCATCTTGCGGCCTTCTTCAACATTGCGAACCAGTGTCTTTTCACAAAACACCCATTTCCCGGCGTCAAGGCAATCCATGGTAATCGGAAAGTGACTGTTTAAAGGCGTCGCAATGACTACGGCATCAAGCTCTTCATTGTCAAGCATTTCATGGTAGTCATAATAGGTAGTGGGCATGCGAAAATCACGGGCTTGTTGAATATTCTCCCGTGTTGGCTGTTCAC
This sequence comes from uncultured Nitrospirales bacterium, assembly GCA_964537975.1. Lineage (GTDB taxonomy): Bacteria > Hydrogenedentota > Hydrogenedentia > Hydrogenedentales > SCBR16-9 > SCBR16-9. The sequence continues at coordinate 66,982 of CAZIDP010000006.1, forward strand.
CGGCAGGCATGGCTATACCTGCATTGGAAAGCTGGCCATAGCGTGCTGCCCATTCCTGGTTCGGCTTGAATACATCACAAACCGCTACGATTTCCAAGTCTTTGGCACCTGATATACCGTCACGAATATGGAAGGTACCTTGTCCGCCAGTCCCAATCAGACCAATACGGATTTTTTCATTCTGCGCATAGCTGAATGGCGAATAACCAGCGGCAACCGCCACACCCGCACCCAAGCTTGCTGTCTTGATAAAGTCTCTACGTGATACTTCGCTCATGATTGCTCCTCTGTCAATGGAAAAGTCTGTGGTAAATTTATTCGGACAGGGGTTGCCTCTCCATTTATTTCTATAACAATTATAGCACGCATATCGGTATGCGTTGTACAAAATTCTTTGGTTTTTTCCAACCCCATCACATAGAAAGCTGTACTGAGTGCATCACTTTCTACCCCCGTATCTGTTATTGCACTCGTACTCAATACACCTTCTATTGGAAGTCCGGTACGCGGGTCAAAAATATGACTATATTTAATTCCGTCGAGTTCCACCCAGTTTTCATAACCGGCAGATGTAGATATAGAGGCGTTGGAAAGTTCTATTGTGTCAATCGGTTCTTCTACATCATTATATGGGTGTCGTATGTTCACTGTCCAGCCATTTCTTCCTGGTGGTGGTTCCAGAAATCGGACACTGCTTGTGCCGCTGCTGACGGATGCCCGTCTGACCCCATGGGCCTGTAGCAAGTTCACTGCTCGATCGACGGCCATGCCTTTTCCGATACCGCCAAAGTCAATTTTCATGCCTGGCTTTTCTAGAAAAGCAGTTCTTTCAACTGTATCCCAGGTAACTGCGGTAAACCCGACCTGTTTTCGAGCTTCTTCCAACACCTCCGGCTCTGGTAGATGCCCCTCCCGACGATAAAATCCCCATAATTCTAAAAAAGGACCTACCGTTACGTCAAAAGCACCCTCTGTATTCCTATACATATCCCCGGACATCCTTAAAAGTTCCAGGACATCCCAATGAACTGATACAGGTTGCAATCCGGCAGCACGGTTCAATTTTGATAAGTCACTGTCTTCACGCCAGTTGCTTATTCGACGCTCCAACAAATCAATCTCATTAAAAATGTCTTGTGTTAATGCAGAAAATGCGGCTCCATCCAGTACGTCAAATTGTTCATAAGCAACTATTTCGAAAACCGTACCCATTGCGCCATGTCGTGCTTCATATCGCCTGAACGACGCTTGAGTTTCGTTCTCATCTGTTGATGGTGTTGTTGAAACTTCATTTTCATCTGTTGGTATGACCTCAATTTGTTGAACAGAAAAAAACGAATTTAACCTTGTTTTGGCCGTACTGAAATTTTGTTGTATCGAAAAATAACTGGAAACACAAAGTACAATGATGGAGGTGATCAACAAAGAATTCCACAAGATGCGTTTGCCACCTCGGGGCATCGCCTCACCCATATAAGATGGCATGTTCAACAAGATCAGAAAACACAACACGGCAACCGGCATTAATGGAGCTGCCAGGCTAGATGCGGTAACTGCCGCCCACCAGGGCATTGAAATAAATACGCCGACAATGCCAATTGCAGGTGTGAGAGAAAAGTAGAACTTGGCTTTACTGTTGTGATCGACATTGAACAACTCACATCCAATGAAGCCACATGCAAGCATGTGCGTAATAATGGTTGAAAACCCAATAGCCAACATGCCGAAACCAATTAGAATCAGTGCAAGAGTGGCTCCAAGTGTATCGTTCAGAACTGGTAGAATCTCGCGAATGTCCCGTACAGCTGTTCCCACCGTTCCACTCTCTGGTCCAATCGTATTGGCAACAGCGATCATCATGAATCCGGTAGCGATTATAAACGGTAATACCATGCCGCTGAGTAGATCAAAATAGGCAAGCTCCGTATACTCCTTAGTCCACTTCTTGTTCAACAATGAGTATGGATACAGGAAAACCATGTTAATACCCACAGCAGCAGCAATACCACCGATTACAGGGATGATGATTTCCTGGGGGATGCCATGTCCCCAAATGGCTTCACGTATAAAAGCAATACCCGTAACGCCATAAAAAAGTCGTGACCAGTCTATCCCGGTTGAAATCGCAACCCAGGCAAAAGCTACAACAATGGACCAGACCAGTATTTTCACCGTTTTTTCATACAATTTCAGCCCACTGACTCCGGTGTTGTACATGTAGACCACGCTGGCCGCGCAACCCAGTATGACAATTCCAACCACCAGACGTGACAACATTCCGGACAAGTCCAAGTTTGCTCCTGATGCCAATTCGAGTACGCCATTGGCGGCAAGTGAGTACTGCGGAATATGCCAAATAATGGTCGCTACAAATGCGCTCACACCCCAAAGTACCGCCAACGCTGGATGGAGACGCTTCCAAAAAACCTGATACGGTTTTTCGTTTGTGTAGCAGGTTTGTTTTGCGATCGAAGCAAGAAGCGCATACCCCAAAACAATCGCAAGAACGGGTACCCACATCAATTCATACCCTAACAAAGAACCCATTAATACACATGATGCAATTGAACCACTTCCCAAAGTCATGGCACTTTGCATATACCCAGGGCCTGTCAACCGGAAATATCCCCAGACTTTTTTGGCTACCGACTTGTTTTTAAGCACTACCAGTAAGGACTGTTCATCATCCATTTAATGCATTTCCCCTCTGAATAAAGTAGTTTGAGTTGGTGGCTACAGTGTAACATCGCAAAGGATGATCTGCAACTACCTGATATGAAAGTGTTTGCTGATTAACATGCTGCAATTCAAACAAATGTAAATATTTATCCAAACATAGGTCTCATGATACGATATACGTCTCATCCCATCATTATACATTGATACAAGTTCGCCATTAGGAGGTCTGTTTCTCATTGGTTACCCGTAATCAAATTGCCCGAATCATAGACCATACAGAATTGCATGCCTACGCTACAGAGCTGGATATCCGAGAGCTTTGTGATGAAGCAATGCGACATGGCTTTGCTGCTGTTACCATAAATCCGATTTGGGTTTCTTACTGTGTTAAGCGTTTGGCAGGAGCAGATATTGCAATCAATGCCTGTATCGGTTTTCCACTTGGTGCAAGCACCGCGACCATTAAAGTGGAAGAAGCGCGGGAAGCTGTACGAAATGGTGCTACAGAAATTGACATGGTAATTAATATCGGCGCTATGAAATCAGGGTATCCCGCGTTCGTAGAACGTGAAATCGGTGCCGTTGTAAAGGCTGTAAAAGGTATTCCAGTAAAGGTAATACTTGAAACTTGCTATTTAAACGAGAATGAAAAAATTGCCGTATGTCGCATGAGTATGCGGGGCGGTGCCGCTTATGTGAAAACATGCACCGGGTATGGCCACAGTGGTGCTACAGTAGAAGATGTTTCATTGATGAAACAGGTCGTTGGAGATTATCTTGGTATCAAGGCAGCAGGTGGTATCAGATCCTATGGCGATGTGATGAAAATGATTAAAGCTGGAGCTACACGGATTGGCACCAGTGCCGGTGTGGATATTCTCGAAAGTGTTCCGCGTTAATACCTACGCCTGATTTTGTTGGATTGTTACCTATACTGGAAAAAGTATAGTACGGAATAAAAAGGACGATAATATAGATGCAAATTCAAGTGCTTGGCGCTGGAAGTTGGGGGTTGGCGCTTGCGCGACTGTTGGCGAATAACGGGCATGATGTCCGACTATGGTGTCGTGATGCCGATCATCCGGACATGCTTCGTAATGAAAGGCGCAGCCCCTTTTATCTTCAAGGGATAACGTTACCAGACTCCATTATTATTGATACGGAAGAAATTAACTACAATGCAGAGATCGCGGTACTGGCTGTTCCGTCGCATGTCATGCGGCATGTCGCTTCCAATTTTGTCTTCTCGCCTAACACCATCCGGGTGAGTGTCGCAAAAGGTATCGAAAATGAAACCCTGATGCGAATGAGTCAGGTCATTCATTCAGTATCACCGGAAGGTCCAGTCGTAGCGTTATCTGGTCCGAGTCACGCGGAAGAAGTCGCGGCAGGGCTACCGGCTTCACTCGTAGCAGCAGGAGAAAACGAAGATGCGTGTAAATGCATTCAAGAAGTCTTTATGGCCGATAGTTTTCGCGTTTACACCAGTCCCGACATTATCGGTGTGGAGTTTGGGGGAGCGTTAAAGAATGTGATAGCTATTGCTGCCGGTGCCAGCGATGGTATGGGACTGGGTGACAATGCCAAAGCCGCGTTGATGACACGCGGACTGGCAGAAATATCTCGTTTGGGAGTTTCAGAAGGTGCTGATCCCTTGACATTTGCTGGCCTGAGTGGAATGGGTGATTTGATTGTTACGTGTACCAGTCAGCACTCACGCAATCGCCGTGTTGGTGAACGATTGTCTTCAGGAGAACCTCTTGATGTCATTCTGTCCGATGGCCCCATGGTCGCAGAAGGGGTACGTACTGCGAGATCAGCTACCTATTTGGCACGTAAAAATAAAGTAGAAATGCCAATCACTGAAATCACATACGGTGTGCTATACGAATCTACGATTCCATCAGATGCAATTGATATTCTCATGCAGCGTGGTGCTCGACCAGAAGCCGATCATTAATAACCTATTTACTTGCGCCTATATGTCTCTAAGAATCATGAGGAGTAATCATCTAGATTTACCTAGTTTATTTGGTTGGTTTTCGCATTTTGCGCTTTCTGGGAGTTGTGATACGTAGTAATTTTCCCGTTTTTTCCAGCAGGTCATCAATTTTGAAAGGCTTCTTCAAAAAATCATCAAAACCGAATTTGGGTAATTCCTGTTCTTCCTGCTCATCAATGAACCCGGAAATACCCAGTATACGTGTCGCTTGCGTTTCTGTACGTGCTTTGACCCGTTCACAGATCATGCGACCGTCCATATCTGATAAATGAATATCAAGGATGATAAGTTGAGGGTTGTGTTCTACAACCATCGCACCGGCATCGAACCCGGTAGAAGCCGTAAAAATTACATTCCCCGGGTCATTTGATAGAACTTCAGGGATAATATCCAGGTAAAATGGGTCATCATCGACCACAAGAACACGGCGTTCACCCGCTTCCAATCTTTCAAGCGGAATACCATGACTCAACATAAACTTCCGTAAACCATCATAAGGGATACGTCTGTCGCCACCAGGTCCAAGTCTGTACCCTTCGATTTGTCCAAGATCGAACCAACGGGATACTGTGTCAGCAGACACACCACAAATATCTGCTGCTTCTCCCGTTGTAAAAACTCTGTTTATCATTATTTGACTCCCATCTCAAAGCAAACAATTATTAACCCAATACAGACAGTTTGTACTTCAATATAGTAGCGACCTGCAAGTATATTAAACAGTTTTAGACATGAAGTTGTCAAATAGAGTCAATTTTTCCCTCAAACTGAACAATATTTTGTCAATCCTGAATAGGCAGTAAATCCTGTAAAGGACGAATACTATATTCTTTCCGAAATATTTTACATAAAGAACAATTCTACCATAAATATTAGTCGAAATGTTTTAATATTAGAATTTGTTATACATGACAGATTAATGTCAGCAACGATTATGTTAATCATAAATATCATTACGCATTCATGTTAAACAACGATTTATGCCAATTAATTCAATAATTGCAACATTAAAAGGAGTTTTATGCGCGGCGACCGTTTAGAAGTTATGCTTCATCTGGAAAAAACTATTGCAGAACATTTATCCAGGTTTTTAAAAGCCCCTGAATTACACTGGCAACCAGCAGATTTTTTGCCAAACCTCAGCTCAGAAGATGGTTTTGATAAATTGCGTATTCTACGTGAAGAATCAGCACGCCTGCCCGATGAAATTCTGGCGGTTTTAGTCGGTGACATGATTACTGAAGAAGCTTTACCCAGTTATGCAACTTGGATAGCAACATTGGATGGGGTTAACACACAGGGCGAACCGAGTACAGCTTGGGGTGAATGGAACAGGAATTGGTGTGCCGAGGAAAACCGGCATGGTGACTTACTCAATAAATATCTGTATCTGACGGGACGTATTGACATGAAAAAGGTAGAATTGTCCATTCATCACCTGATAAAAGATGGCGGGAACATTGAAACTGAAAATGATCCCTATCGGACTTTTGTGTATACCAGCTTTCAGGAAATTGCGACAAGAATATCTCACCACAGTGTTGGCAAACGTGCTTTAAGTGCTGGCGCCGACAACCTGTATGCTTTGTCACGCAAAATTGCTGGTGATGAACAACGCCATGCGGAAGCATACATGTTTTTCATATCCAAGATAATAGAAGTGGATGCGAGTGAAGCAGTCTTGGCCATACACGACATGTTGAAGAAAAAGATTATCATGCCTGCCATGTATATGCGGGAAAGTGGTTCAGAAGTTGGCGATGCTTTTAAAAAATTTGAAGTGTTGGCAACCCGGTATGAGATCTACACCCCACACCATTATGTTCAAATTATGGCTCATATACTTAAACGATGGGGTATAGCGCACTTGACAGGACTTTCTCCTGCGGCAGAAAAGGCGCAACAATATCTTTGTGGTTTACCAGATCGATATAAAAAAATAGTCGAACGTTTTTCTGCTAAAGATAAAAAAGAGGCAGAGAACGACGGCCCCATCAGTTTTAATTGGATTTTGCCTGAACAAAAATCTATAGACATCACAGGATTGACAACTTAGGATTGTTTTCTAATATTCCAAATGAATATAAGTGTGTTGCCTGTGTGAAAACGTCAGCCTTTCAAAGCACCTAATGTTATACCTTGCGTTAATTGACGTTGCAGCATGATATAGACAAATAAGGTAGGCACAATAACTATAACCAATCCTGCAAACATGAGTCCAAAATCCGTTTTGTATTGTGCTTGCATACTGACAGCGGCAAGTCCCAGGGGTAGTGTTTTTTTCTCCGCTGAGTTCAGGAATACCAATGCAAACAAATATTCATTCCAGAGTCCTAGAAAATTAAAAATTGCAGCGGTTACCAGACCGGGACGTGCCAGTGGCAACATGACATGCCAGAAAACTCGGTATTCTCCACACCCATCAATAATGCCCGCTTCCCTGAGTTCTTCCGGTAAGGACTTAAAAAAACCGGTCAGTACAAGTATGGTAAAAGACAAACTCAATGCAATGTAAATGGTAATTAGTCCCGTGTGAGTATCGTGAAGTTGTAGTTCAAATCCGAAGGGAGCCAATATGTACGATCCGAAATCTGACATCCAACTGAATTGAAAGAACAAGGGGACTAGAAGCAGTTGCGCCGGTATCATCATGCCACATAGAAAATAGATAAACAGTAAGCGGGAACCACGAAATGAAAATCGGGCCAATATGTAGGCTGCCATAGAGGCTATGGCAAGTATTCCCAATAATGAAATACTGGTAACCAGGATGCTGTTAAAAAAAAAGTCACTGAAATTAGATTCTACCCACGCCTTGGTGTAGTTAATTTTTACAGATTGCCAAGCTGAAGGCATGTCTGGTGTTTGTTGTGCTTCTGGTATGCCGGTTAAAAGCCAGGGGATGCCGAATGGGTTTTCGGTAAACTCGCGTGAAGTCCTGAAGCTATTTAAGAAAACCCAGGCCAACGGCAACGTTACCGCCAGTAACCAGGAGCATAAGAGGCCATATACCAAGTATTTTTTAATTCCACTTTCCATCTAGAACTCTATCCTTTCACTTCGAGACAGGCGCAAGCTCAGGAGTGTAGCCAGGAAAACCAGAACAAATAATAACACGGCTATTGCAGAACCGTAACCGACGTTATATTCAGAAAATACTTTCTGATAAAGCAGTGTCGCCAATACATGTGATGCCCTGTTGGGTTGCTGATTTTCCATTACCCAAATGGGATCAAAAAACTTGAGACTGCCAATAACCAGAAATACGATACCGATGGTGAGCACTTCACGTATTAATGGCAAGGTGATAAGGCGAAATTGTTGTAAGCCTGTGGCTCCTTCCAGGCGCGCCACTTCATAGTAGGTTTCTGGAATTCCACCCATGGCTGCAAGAAACAATACCATATAGAAACCCGTTGCTGCCCATACCATCATTGGAACCAGTGAATATATCAGGTTGCTAGAGTCCAGGAAAGGATAGGGGAGCTCCCAATTGGGCCAGGAAATGCCCCAGCCATGTAATGTGTTCTGGATTGCCATCAACACCCCATTAATGACACCGAAATCCGTCACACTATAGAGCAATACCCATAATAGTGCAATGGCCACAGCGGCAATAACATTGGGAAAGAAGAATGCGATTCGAAAAAGTCCTGCTCCGATAACCCGCCGATGTAACAGTGCTGCAAAAGTGAGTGCCAGAGTGATTATGAGTATTCCGGGAGCAACCGTAAGAAATACATTATTCAGAAACGCCCGAAAAAACACATCTCGATCTTGTATTAAATGAGTATAATTGGATAGACCAATCCACGTTGGTTCGGTGAGACCGTCCCATTTCTGGAAGCTGTACAGGAACGCTTTCACTGCTGGAATGGTTACGAAGGTGCTGAAGAGCAGGAAAGCTGGAGCCAGAAATGTTACAATAAACATCATTTTACCAGGCATCCGCTTCATGAATGATCCTCCACAGTGCCTTCCCCAAATAAAGCAGGATCAATCGCCTTGTAGGGCGGTATTATAATGTCAGGATTTCCGAGTGCAGTCGCTACTCCTTGATCCAGTGCTGCACAAAACGCTTCAGGTGACAATTCACCCCGTAACAGGCGAGCCATGCTGGGCAACATGACTTGCGCGTTCCATTCTAATAACAAATCATTTAAACGTATATTAAAAATTCCAGGTGCCTGCTCTATCATTTTTAATGCGGATTGAAGCGGCGGTGGTACCGCGTCTGGAGGGGTAGCATCAATCAATGGAGATATCACTCCAATCTGAGTTCCCATACCAGGTGCCTGATCGGGTGATACCATGTATCGTGCAAAATCAAACGCGGCCTGGGGGTGTTTGGCATCGACAGGAACAAATAAAAATTCAGTCCCTTGCCCATTAAACAAGCTGGGATTCCCTTTGCCCCCGATAACTTCCGGCATGTTGAAACAACGCATTTCAAAGTCAAGTGGCACACTTTCTTTCATTTCATTGTACAACCAGAGTCCGCAGAAGATCATTGCGGTATTGCTGTTAACAAATTGAAGTTGACTCTCCGTGTGTGTCATGGCCAGTGCACCACGTTGAAAATGATCTCGGGCCAAATCTTGTAATAATCGGGCAGCTTGAACAACATCTGGGTGGCTGAAAGCACCAGGATCCGGTAGATTTATTCTATTGATGGCTTCCAGTCCCCCACAACGCTGGATTAAAGATACAAATGTAAACCAGGCATAGACAGGATACTTTCCCTGATAAGCCAATGGCGCTATCCCGGAATCGCGAATGTTTTCGCACAACACCAGAAATTCATCCCAGGTAGTTGGTGGATTCCAACCATGTTCCCGAAACATTCTGGCATCATACCAGACACCCCAAGCACCAAATGCGCTGGGAATCCCGTAAACAACACCTTCACTGGAAAAGTTTGCCAACGTACCAGGGGTGAACAAGTCTGACCAGGGCGCATCGCTTCCAGGTGGGGGATATTGTAATGCTGAATTGAATGGTTGCAATTTGCCAGAAGCGATGAGTATCCAGATAGGTAAATTATGCACCAACAACAGGTCCGGGGGGTCTCCCCGTAAAATTCTGGGTTTTACAATTTCTTCAACACGCGGATCGCCCCATAAATTGATGCGGATATTTTTCTCAGGAAATGCTGCCTCATAGCGTCGCGCAACCGATTCATGCCAATTAATACCGTAACCACCTTCGAATATGGCAACCTCAATAACAATGTCTGTTGCGTCTGGATCAGGTATCCGACGCACGGCATCACAACCTGTACAGGTGTACAGTACACTCAAAATTAATAATTTTAGTAAACAATCTTTAATCATGATGGAGGGATTTTACGGTGAATGTACCCTATAAGGCAACTTTAGTTAATGGTACCTCCAGAAACAATTGTTTCAAACACCTGTGACCCCATTGAAATTTTAGTAGTTGAAGGCGATATGAGTTATTGGTCCAATTGAGACAAAGTGTCTGGCTCGACTTGCGTACTTTGTTGTGCCAGCCCAATTCGCGGGTCTACCGCAGGATACAATGAGTGGTAGGCAGCATAATTTCCGAGCACTTTTTTAACATAATCGCGAGTCTCACTGAAAGGGATGGCTTCAACAAATTCATCGAGAGTATGGTTGGGGAAACGATTCCGCCAACGGTCCAGATTGCCGGGCCCCGCATTGTAAGCAGCCAATGCATGTATGAGGTTGCCGCCGGAACGTTCAATCATACGACGCAGATAATATCCCCCAAGTCGGATGGAGTTAGGAGGTGATTTCAGATTCGCAACGTGGTTTAAAGTAATGGCAGGTTCAACATCAGCCATCCATTTGGCAGTTGCTGGCATCAATTGCATCACACCGGTTGCGCCTGCATGCGATTGAATACCCGCACGAAATGTACTTTCTTGTTTGGCTATGGCCAGGAATAAGTATGGGTCAATATTAACTTCATTTGCGATTTTCAGCATTTTGCTCCAATAAGGCCGTGGAAATTCCAGTCGCAATCTGTCTTCGTTAGGGATACCTTCTTCTTGACCCCACTCATACGCTTCAGCAAACTCCAATGCTGTGTGGGCAAAACCTGCATCGGCAACAATAAGGTACCAAGTTGCCGCATCGGGTAAATCCTTCAGTTGCATACACAAAAACATTGCATCCCATTCGCCGAGATCAATCCCATAATAACCGAAAAAGCGTAATCGTCGAACATCGTCCCGATTATTGATGTCTGCGGTTGTTGGGTTTGTTGGCCGTGAAAGATTAGGCTTTGGTAAAAGCACAGGGTTCTTGCTGTCAATACGGAGGTTACGGGTCAGGGGGTAGTTGGTATCATCAAAATCGTGCAGCCGGGCCAACGCACGGTGTGCATAGTAGTCAGCCATACGTCCACCAGCCGCTGTCTGTAAGTATCGGATAGCAGCAGATTTATCGTCCAAATCCAGCTTGTGCTGAGCAAGTTTGTAGTAGGCTTCACCACGCCACCGGCTGTTCGGATACGTATCGAGCAACTGAGCAAAAAAAAGTTCTGCCTGGGCAAACTGGTTTTTCTCCAGCCTGTTCAGACCTGCCTGAAAGAGCGCACGGTCTGCGCGATAATGATTCGGAGCACGCTCTGCCAGACGCTCATAAATATGTTCAGCCTCAACATGTTTATCGTCGTTTTCCAGTCCCTGTGCCAACATCCAGTAGAGGTCTCCGGAATCGCGGCTTTCCGGATACAGCAAAGCTATAATATCGGCTAATGCCAGTACCTGATCGAAATCCTTCGCGGTGAGACGTTGGTGCGCAAAGTGTATCAACCATATTGCCAACCAGACATTCTCTGTGTCTACAGATAATGCTTCCTGTAATTGCCCAGGGGATTTATCCGTGCCAGTTGATACAATAGTCATAAGCTGTTGCAAGTCGGCCAATGGAATATAATTATTCTGTACCAACAAGTCGAGTCCTTGCCGTTGAATAAAGGTGCTGGCTTCCTGTGCGGCATTGGACCGGAACATACCCAGCAGGGCTACAGCCTGATCTTCTGGCCAGGGCGATTTGATCAGTTCGCGGGAGGCATCCAGGCGTGGTCGGATAAATCCAACCGTTTCTACACGATGTCGGTACCATAAGTATCCTTCGCGCTGGGTGCTTTCATCTCGTAACAGGCTGTCAACGGCATCCCAAGCATACGTGTACATCCACCAGGGTTGCGGTCGAATTTCTAAAATGGCTCTGTAATGTGGTGCGGCGTCAAGATAAAAACGATCTTGTTTTTTTATTCGGGCCAATCGAACGCGTGCCAATAGCGACCAGGATGATTCGGGTTGACCCTCAAACAGGGCACGATACATGGTTTCTGCACCGGCGCGGTCACCCATTGCTAATAGACAGGCTGCCATCTCGAGCGTAGCATAACCGCCCAGGTGATCAGTATCAGCCTGGACATCGTCGAACATTTTGTAGGCATCGGCGAAACGACCTTGCTGCTGAGCTTCCAGGGCTTGTAGGAATAAGGTTTCGTTACTTGAAGGCTCAAAGACTGAGAGGACGCTAAAAAACAGTACAGAGAGTAGCATTATGTACGACTCCATCCTATCAATGGTTTGCTGTTACGTAATACCTGAATCAGGAAGCCAGGAGAGCCTGCATGCCATACTTTCTGGGCCTATAATCCATTAAAATGGTTTATAGGTGTTGATGATGCGATTGGCAGCTATCAGATCAGGCCTGGGTACCAGCGCTTTCATAACACTGGGAAACCGTTCCACCGCCATATGATTTATATTATAACAATTAATCAAGTGTAATGTGAGCATTAATCGCCCTACTCTGAGTTGCTGGGCATCGGAGTAATACAACGTGATGCCTTTTTCGCATGCATGGGCAAAACGATCGCTGCACGCGTGAGGACGGGTGGCGTCACACTGAGACCAAGTCAACAAATCTAAAGATTCATCTTTGTGAGCACCATGTAGGTGTTGCGCAAAGTCAAAATCCAGTTGTTCATACAGAGTCGCTATTTTATCAAACCAGTGGAAGATAGCACGATATCCCTCTTCATGTAAGTCTATGGTGATGTGGGCATCATCAATGGTGTTAATCGTTTGCTTTTCGAGATATAGTTCTCGTTCATCATTGTCATCTGGCACCATACGTACGCGGAGCTTTTCAGTCGCATTGCCATAATTAAAGCTCTCGAGTATGTTTTCCACTGAAAATTTAGAACAACTGATAAGGTCAACTTCCTGTAACAAAGCTGCTGCAAGAGCATCCCTCTCCAACACGGTATCCAGCTCTGGAATGCGTTCCATGAGATCAATGCGCCAATCTAGCCACATATCATGAAATAATCGAACCAAGGCAATCCCACAACCAGAAATGTCTGTTGACTTTGCTTGTTCAATTAACTGTTTTAATCTTTGCTCATGCCGTTTGCGGGTACGTCGAAACAAATCACACTGAAATAAAAATCTGAGCATCAGTACGCGGTCAGTCAAAATTGTAGCTGTGTCATGCGACAAGCCATTTTCTTCGATTAAAAACGTAACCCAGCGCAAACTCCATTCTCGCAACTGCCGGGCTGCTGCACTACGTGGTGGATGACGTAGTTCTTTCAACGCATCAATAGAAACAGCATCACTGGAGATTACCGCGACAAAATCCTGTTTAAAACTCTGAACATCTTCCGCATGCAATAATAATTCTTCGGATTTGGTGTCGTAGAGATAGGCACAGTTCAAATCACAAATAAATACATACTGTAATTTACCCTGTTGTGCATCACGTACCAACATATGTGTCAACGTAGAAAAATCCAATCCATGGCTCAGTATTGCTGATGGTTTGGACAAACTGCCAGGCCAGGTAAAGTAAGACGCAAGCTGGTGATTTTCATCAATGCGCAACAGAAAAGACAAAGCATCACTGTTGGTTTCAGGTTGCAAGCTGAATGGTAATGGCAAGCTCCAACCCAGAACACTCAGAAATTCTTTAACCTGATGCTGGAAATCTCGCACATTTATCGAAGCCGTCTTGTCCAGGCCCCACCTGGATTCACAATAACGATTGATTTGGATTGCGGTGCTTTGTGTCATGGCACACCATCTCCTTTGGGTACGTTGTAGCCCGCTTGTTGTATATATCGCCATAAAACATCATCATAACGGCCCAATAAATCAACGCCGTCTATTAAAAAAGGAGCCAATGTCTCTGAGTTTGAGCGAATAAATTTGCGAAACTGGGAGACCTGTAAGAATTCCAATTTGATTGGTGAAAAAACCGGCAGTATGGGTTCCGAATTGTCTGAAACGATCGCCAGACAAGTTTCTGTGCCAATATTAAAAAAGGCCAATCGAATCGTGGGTTCAGTTGCTAATGTTGCTCGAAGACGATCCAGATTGTTACTGCACTTTAGCATCAGGCTTCGTAATTCCGGATATAAAAGAAAATCGGGGTCGATTTGATAATACACCCGGTTGCCTTCATTCCATTTATGCAACAAACCTATCTCAGTCAGGCGTTCAAGCTCTCTTTGTAATGCACGTAGTGCCAGCCCTGTGACCAGTTCGAGCTGACGTTGGTAATGCGCTCGAGATGGGTCAAGTAAAAATATACGCAGCAATGCAACTCTTGACCCAGACGCAAAGAGGGAGTCAAGAATTTTTTTGTGATCCTTTTGACTGTTATCTTTCGTCAATAGCATGCTGTTTTCCATATTTTCACTTAATAAAGCCATGTATATATCAAAATAATATCAGTTCAATCAGTTAAAATCAAGTCAATACATTAAATAAATAAATTATATAAAGCAATAATTACATTTAAATACTTAAAATTTTAGTCAATAGCTGTAAACATGTTATGATGGTTCTACATCCCCTTTGTGTTATTTCACGATTCGTTGATCTGAGGGCTTGAATTTATTTGACACAGCAGGCTTCTTGAAGGTAAAACTTGCTACGCATGCAATTCTATTTTGTGCATCGTGTGAGTGATTCATGTTCATTATTTACTGATTAGTATTCGTTTTTATTGGCATTCATTATCATACGTACCAAAACTTGGCCAAGGAGATTTGGATCATGCCCCATTGGGTTGATGTTGCAAAAATGGGTGAATTGGAGCCAGGAAAATCAATAGCCGTAATGCATGAGCGGAAGCGGATCGCCGTGTTTAACATCGATGGTAACATCTATGCATGTAATGATATGTGTCCCCATGCCGGCGGGCCTCTGCATCAAGGCTATTTGAAAGGCAGTGTTGTAAGTTGCCCCTGGCATGGGTGGACTTTTGACGTTGCTGCCAAAGAAGATGCTGTTAAAGATGGTGTGGCACGATATAATGTTCAAATTGATGGCGAAAACATACAGGTGGAACTGCCAGATTAAGTATGTATTTTTTCTGGTATCTATAAGAGTTAACGGCAACTATAAGGGAAAATATTGATGCTGGTACACAATGTGTTTTTTTGGTTAAAAAAAGAGTTATCCGCGGAAGAACGAGAAGCTTTTTATCAAGGGTTGGGTACATTGAGTGAAATTGAGTATGTACGCAGCTTTGCGGCAGGCGTGCCTGCGGCAACTGATCGGCCTGTAGTGGATAATAGTTATGATTATGCCATTATGGCTCTGCTCGACGACATGCAAGCACATGATGATTACCAGGTTGCTCCGATACACAAAAATTTCTTGAATAATTTTTCTACTTATTGGGAAAAAGTACTGGTATATGACTTTGAAACAGGATAATCTGCTACAATTAGTGATGTGTTATTTATAAAAGACCTTTTTTAATCTTTGGAAAACTCCCATACCATGAGACAAAACAAGCCCGCTAAATCTTCTTCACGCAACAGACGTGGAGCAGGACGTGCGAATGAATCACATGCCAGTTCATCTCTTCCTGATATACGCTGGACGGGCTTACATGAATTTGCCGATGGTGGGGGAGAGGCATTTCAGCGGTACTATAAATTAGAGACGTTGGGCAGCGCGATAGAATACATGTTTAAGCAGGGCAATGATCGGTTTATCTTGCCCGCAGTTCAGCAAAAATTGGGACCAGCAACGGTATCGTCATTGCAGTTTTCTCTGATACAAGAAAACAGACACCGACTGGTATTTCGACTTCGCGCAGGTAACACACGCAAGAAACTGGCAACATTTGCAATGGTAGCCGCAAAAAAGAATCTTAATGACAGTACACTGATTGCTGATGAACATGCTATATTGCGCACTTTGTTTACGCGATGCTCTAAGCACATAATACAACCTTTTCGCGGTGGTACCGTATATCTCCCAGATCGTTATCGCCGTGCGGACAAGGGCCGTGAAATTTATTTATATTTAACACAATGGCTTACAGGATACCAACCACTGGGTGTTAATAACAATGCGCAATGCATTGTGAATGCGGAAGCAAAACATACCTTCAGTAATATTCATACAGAAAATATCAAGGCTAAAATTATCGAAATAATACTATGTACCTACGATGAGAAAAAGCAAAACTTGATGGCACTACCAGATATTATAGGTGGAGATTTCTATGTAAAACATGTACCAAAAGGTATGCCACTCGTAAAATTATCGGCATCCCGTAAACTGTTTGAGCAGGCAAAACCCGGTCAAATTCTGTCGTCGCTGTTGAATGCTTCTTGGGTATGTGGCGAACAGCATTTTCAATTGGCGCCTGAGTCGCCTGAGTTGTTCTGGACATCAGTACAGAAAGCACTTGGTAAAGAAATGGCACCTGTATGGATTCGTGAACTAATACGCTTCACCTCACGAATGCGAAAAACGACGGCTCAGACAACGTATCTGCAATCCTTATTATCTCAAGCGGGTTTAATGGCGTAGATGTGGGAGTATGAAGCTGTGAAGAAGTTTTTCGCTCTTGGTTTCACTGGATCAAGCACACTTTACGATAGTAGCAAAGCAAAAGATGCCCGCTTTTTGTTGCGTGACATAGTACAGGGGAGAGAAATACTTCGCGACTTGGTAATGAAAGAGCTTCGTGTTCGTTACCGATATGCCAGGCTGGGATTCTTTTGGGCTGTGATTGAACCACTCGCTTTGATGCTGATATTGACGTTTGTCTTTTCATATGTGCTGGCAGACAAGGCGGAATTTGCGCAAACAGATGCTGCTCGCCCTTTCGCTGTGTCATTGCTTTGCGGGTTGATATTCTGGCAATTTCTCGCCACCAGCCTGACTTCTTCTACACAATCGCTAATCGACAATCATAATCTGATTAACAAAGTTCGATTTCCCAGAGAGGTTGTTCCCCTGGCAACACTCAGTTACCCACTAGTTAACCTGGGATTGGGCTTTATAATCTTGTTGGTCATACATTTGGCTTTTGGAGGGGGCTGGAGCTTTGCATACCTTGGGTTCATCCCGGTATTTGCAATCCAATTTTCTATTGTACTTGGTTTGGCATTTCTGTTTTCATGCAGTAATGTTTATTTTCGTGATGTCGGATATATGGTAGGGGTGGTGGTGGTTTTTGGGTTTTATGCCTCACCTATATTTTATGATTTGGCATTTGTAACCAATAGTGATGGTATTCCACGTTGGTTAATTTCACTTTACTTATTGAATCCTATGGCCTGGTTGATTGACGCGTATCGGACCATACTTTTTGATCATAACTTTCCTGCTATCACAAGTCTGCTCTGGCCTGGTCTAGTGGCTATTTTGAGTCTGATTTCCGGAGGGATTGTTTTCAAGCGTTTTGCACCAACCTTATCGGACCATTTGTAATGCCTATTATCGAAGTGGATGCAATCAGTAAGTTCTACCCTAAAAACCGCGGTGCTCGGACACTCATTGGTAAAGGTGGAGTTTCTGACTGGTTTCGCGGAAAAAAAAATGAACATTTTGCAGCCCTCGACAATGTTACGCTTACGGTAAATGCTGGTGAAGTACTTGGTATCATTGGGCGAAATGGCTCTGGGAAAAGTACCCTATTAAAAATCCTGGCCGGTGTAACACTGCCCAGTGCGGGTCATGTACGCGTGTTTGGGCGTGTAGCATCACTACTTGAGTTAGGTGCTGGTTTTCATCCCATGTTGACAGGGCGGGAAAATATTTACATGAATGCAGGATTGCTGGGCATGCGCCATGCCCAGGTAGACCAAGTTTATGAAGATATTGTCGCCTTTTCTGGAATTGCGGATTTCATAGACGAAACAGTTGATACCTACAGTAGTGGCATGTACGTTCGGGTAGCTTTCTCCGTGGCAGTCCATACCAATCCCGATATATTTCTGGTAGATGAAGTCCTGGCAGTAGGTGATGCTGAATTTCAACGAAAATGTCGTCGCAAAATTGGTGAGCTGCGTGAACAAGGCAAGACAATCATCTTCGTCTCGCATGACATCAGTCTGGTCAACACGATTTGTGAAAATGTCATTATACTGAACAAAGGACAAATCATTCAGCGGGACACACCTCAGAAAACCATCATGTATTACATGCGCCAAGTCGGTATGGAAAAAGGGTTGCATACCTTTCGTAACGGTGAACTGGAAGTGATCCTGTGCGATGGTCGCCTGTCCCTGTTTCATGGACAGAATGAGATAAGTTCACCATCCGGATTCAGATTGCAGATCAAGTCATTGGGTCAAAGCCATATCTCTGAAGATGCGGATTGGGAAATTACCGAACGCAATTCTGATGGGTGCAAAGCTGTTGGACGCATGATGCGTTTGCCCATTTTGCTGCACTGGCATCTATATTTTGAAGAGGGCAGTCTGCATTGGCATATTGCCATTGAGTGCGAACATGTAGTTTCTTTAGATGAAATTAATGTTATGTGTTGCATTCCAACTGTCTACACCGAATGGATATATGGTGATTTGTCAGGTGATTTTCCTGCATTGTTACCCACAGATTTGAACTGGACAATAGTTGCATCTCCAGAAAACAAAGCTGATATTGCAGCGGCTTTACCCGATGAAACGTCAGAGCTACCACCAGTGGTTATTCGACATAGTAACGATGAAATTCTATTCAGACTTTTTTGGGCAAACACCGAGTACTTGGACTACAGTCGATTGTTATGTTTTAATGCGCGTTTCCCTGAACATGAAAATTTGTTTGAAGCAGGCAAACATGAACTCATATCAATGAATGTAAACTTGAACATTCCGCATGACGAGGTATTAAGTTATGTCGCTTCAGATCGAATAATACAGTCTGGAAGAGTTACAGCCCGGTTTGAGCATGGACAGATTCGTTTGTTATGGGATGGTGAAGAATTATCGGTCTATTTACACCTGTATTCATCATTGTTAATACAACATCTCTGGAATGATAGCCATAATTTGCATTGGCGTTCTGTTGAATCTCTGGATGATGGTATTCAAATTATTGGCGAGTCAAGACGCTTCCCCTTTTTACAACGATGGCGTATAACTCCGGTTGAGGATGGGATACACCTTACAATTGATATAATCACAAAAGAAGAACTTAGTTTACAAGAATACCATGTATCTATTTTATTGCCGCCAGAATATAGCAATTGGGATACAGACCTGGAAAAAGGTTGCTTTCCCGAGTATCAGACCGATACCAACTTTTGGTCCCATTGTAATAATTCTTTTACTGCCAGCCGTAATATTTATTCTGATGGGCCAGGCAAGCCCAGAGTAGCGCTGTTACTGGACCAGTATGCACCTCTGGCAAGAATGACGGCAGTAAACACTACCAGAGATGAAAATGCGCGGGTTCTTCAAGCTTTATTCGTGTCTGGACAAGGTCGGATACGCGTGCCGCCAGGGAATTATCCTTGTTTTTCAGGTGTAATCAAAGTCGTTGACACCTCAAGCCGATAATTCATTTCCTAATTTGTTATAATCGAATTCATTATTCTCTCTCTGTGTCATTATAAAGCTATTAAAAATACGTAAACCGAAAATATAATTACAATAAAATGAATATAGATAATAATATTACAAATTTCCATTCACACAAGGCTGAAGATGCGATAGGATTTCCAGTCGATAAGTTGCATCCGACTCGTGGCCTTATTGTTGCATCTAATCAAAATAGAGTCCTGTACGAAATTGAAGCATTGCAAAAATGGATACGGATGAGCAAGGCTGTATTCAAAGTTGACAAAATTGACTTTCAATTTGATGATGATTCTGTCTCTCTCTGGGATGCAGTCCTTGATTTTGCGCTTTCTGAATCTTTGGGAATTTCTCCTCGAATTCCAGATACGCTTAGTGCCGCAGCGATGAGCCATGTTTTACAATCACCAATTACCGATGTTTGCTTGTACGCTGACCCTGCGGCTCCTGATGAACTTGAACATGCTATTGAGAAAGTTAAATCTTTTAATTATGGTATTCGTGTCTTGTTAACAGGTGCATTTCACTCGGTTAATAATATTGAAAATTTCGCTCAAAAAATAATGCAAGCCGATGCTGTACATATCGCTGCATATGATGCACTTATTCCAAATGCTCCCAGACAGTGGTCCGTAGAAGACTGTGTTAAGTCGATTCAGACCATGAATGCGCTTACAAAATATTTAAGAAGTCACAATATTGATGTCAGTATAATTGGATTGCCATTTTGCCAGGTTGACGAAGAAAATCATCCCTATGCATTGAATCGGGGTCAATTTTTTTATGATCATCAGCAATATGTGCTGGATTCCTACGTTTTTGCGGAAAGAATAATACGCTTTAAATCAAGCCGGCTACATAAAACTACCGAAAGTAAATTATCGCGCAGAACATCTCCCTTGTCCGGAATTGATGGTGCATTATTCCCCTGGATTATAGATTATCCTCGTTTGTATGTTCGTACCTGGATACTCCACAAGTTTTTGCGACATCTGCGATTACCATGGCGTAAGCCGATGCCGCTTCCAGCTGTAAGACCCAATTATGAAAATGAACTGGATAATATGCTCCGTGAAAAGCGGAAGAATTTTGAAAAACCATGTACTGGTTGTTGTTATCTGCGTATTTGTGATTATAGGACTAAGCAATTCAGAAAACACTTCGCAGGTATCGGTGTCAGGCCCGTTGAGGGAGAACTAATCTTAACAGCTCCATCACAAGTATGTGATCATAAACGTTATTACGATCAGCTCGACGAAAATCGTCTTGATATTAATGACCACATCGTTGATTTTGCGAAGGCAACTCAAAATGCTTTGTTGCATGATGCACCTACGCGTGAAATAGTGTGTGATGACTATTCTATTGAAGGGCGTTATACGCACCATATGCCCGGTGCAGTCCGATGGTTATCACTCAGCACCGGCGCTTTGGAAAGCACGATTCTTACCAAACTGGAACCACCATTTATACTTTCGTATACATTAGGTGGAGGATTTGCTTCTCATGCCGGTTTCTCTTTTGGACGCCAAATAAAAATAGTATGTCCTTTAATCGATTATTCGCATAGGATTACATTGGGTGTAAATAAAAATGGCCACTATGTGCTGTTGCGAGATGGTATAATTACGCGACCAAATGAATTCGATAATGCCAAACTTTTACCTTCCAGATTACCTGCAGTTCTGGAGCCTCGTATATGTTTGTATAATATTGATGGCCTGATTTTTACACAAACAGTATTGCTGTGGGAAGGGGAGCGTCAAAAAACTTTAAAGTCTGATTCTGTAAAGTACTCTGTGTTAATTATAAGTACGCGATTTACTCGTAGGCTTCAAGCTGCTTTGTTATCTATATTAAGGCAACAAGATATTTCCCCTGATTTGGTCGAAATTATTATTGGGTATGTTCCTGGTATTGATGCAACAGATGACTTGATTGATAGTTTGATCTATTCATATCCAAAAGCACGGATTTTACGCTCCCCTTTTCCTGAAACACATATTAAATCCAAGGGATTTATGATCAACGAATCACTCAAGATGGCCTCTGGTAAGTGGGTACTGCTCATGGATGCTGATATTGTGATACCACCCGATACGATAGCGCGAATTGATGTTGTGGAAGATGACCATCACATGATTGCACCTGAAGGCAGAAAGATGCTTCCCCCAGATATAACCGCAAAAATACTGCTTAATGAGTTACATCCAGATATAGAACACGACGATTTACTGCAAGGGCCAGGTGAAATCAGAAAAGGAGAAGCTGAAGGTGTACCAATAGGCTTTTTCCAATGTGTGCGTAAAGAAATTTTTGAATCCATCCAATATATGGAACTGGACCATTTTGAGTTTTCTGACTGGCATTTTGGTAAGAATGTTATTGATCTATATGGAGCAGAATATCGAATTAAAGATTTTTATGTGTTTCATCTTGACCACGGTGGAAGCCAGTGGTATGGCACTCACAAACACAGGTAATTTTAAAATATATATAATATTATAGTATTAATATATTCTGCCAGTGCTATTGTATAATATATTGTGCTTGATTGATGTGGCTACACACGAGCCAAATACAGACAATAATTGCATAAGTCCATTTACACGCGATATGAGCAAATGAAAATTGCCAGCCAAGGCAGTTGTAGGTATAGATATCGTCTGTAGATACCCTGTCCAAGCTTCACATTTTTCTGGTTTCAATACAGCGGCTACCATACGGTAACGGAAACCGTCGAATGGCAAGATCAGCAAGTCAATATGCTTTTTTCGCAAATACCATAAATTTTTGTCACGAAAAAGTAGAAAGAGCCTGCTTGTATTAAGTAGGATTGTTTCACCAATTAGTTCTATCTCCATGCGTTCCAAATTTACATTGGATGCCATGATCCCAATGATATGTGAACCAGGAAATTTTTTCTGTACTGATTCCAATAATAGTTTCCTGTGGGGAGTATGATCGCAAAAAAGCATTATGTTTTTTATGTTATTGTGCATCATGATTTATTCTGATTGCTTCATAAATTGCTTTTTCATAACTTCGTTCCATGACTATATCCCAGGTATATTCAGTTTCAACTCTGGCGCGACCTGCTTGTCCCATCTGAATACGGCGCTCTTTGTTCTCAATCAGGAATTCGAGATGATGCGCCAAAGCGGCATCATTGTTGCGGTCGTACAGAAGCCCGGTTTTTTCATGAACGACAATGTCGTTCAGACCACCAGAATTCGCGGCAATGACTGGGCGTCCTACTGCCATGGCTTCAAGTGCAACCAGGCCAAACGGCTCCTCCCATATCGAGGGAAACACGCAAATATCAGCTTTTGCATAGAGTTCGGAAACTTGCGAGGAGGGTTGCCAAGGCAACTGTTTTAGCCAGGGATAATTTAATGTTGTGTTAGAATCTGTTATCCATATTTCAAAATCATTACGGTTTAACGACAATAATTTCCCCGCTTTAATCAATATATCCAGACCTTTTGTTGGGTCGGATGCTCGGCCTGTCATCAGTACTATAATTTTCTCTTCTGGTTGGCGGCTGTCTAGAGGGCTATATTCAAATTCTTTCAAGTCAACTCCTCCTCCTGCAATTATTATATTGCTGTTGAAGTTTTCAAGGAGCTTTTTGGTGAATTGATTGTTGACTATTACGGAAGAATAACTTTCTAGTGTACTGCATAATAAATTGTAATAGGCTGATGAATAAGCGCGTGTTTTCAGATATTCATGTATATAAGGATTGGGAAATCCTGTTAGTATATTTCTCCACATCGATTTCAAAGTGCACCAGTTGCATATATTCCTGGTGTTCAAAAAATTATACTTGCAGGTAGCGCCATTTTTAAATAATCGGTAATCACGGGGACAAAAAGGTTCATATGCATAATAACGCCCAATCTGGGGATATTCCTGTAAGGCGTGTGACAGGTGTGGTTTTACAAAAAAACTGAAGCATTGGAAAACTACATCTGGCTCATAGGCATCGATTGCCTTTTTATACTTGTTGGCAAGAGTTTTTATTGAGTAATTATCCTCATAATAAGGTATTGCTGTGCATTTAAATGAGAGTAAACTTTCATTGACTTCTTGCTCGAGAGGATTTCCTGGAATTCGCCCATAAAATAGTTCTGTTTGATGTCCCATTTTCTGCAAATGAGTAATAGTGTGGTATAAATCTAAAGGTGCACCACCTACTGGGGGCCAAGTAAATACATGGTCTATAAATGCCAATCGCATTACGGTAGTTTCTCACTTATCATGCTTCAAATAATGAATTGTATATTTCTGCATATCGGAATAAATTTTATTCGCTAAAAAATGTCAGTGACCATGATGGGTCAAGAATTAGAAGAAGTATACGGTCCTATGTAATGTCATGTAAAATCAAAAATAAAACAGATGTTCCCCAGTTTATTATTAAGCCAGAATATATTGAATGTAAGTCTTCAGGCGATTCTACGGCCCATTACAATGGCTGTCCATAAAATTATCAGAGAATTTATGTCATGCTGCTAAAACTCAGTTTATACCATACAAGTAAATAACCCAACAATAAAGAGAGTGATATCAAAAAATGGAACAAAAGTATAAAAATAGATCGGATGAGGTGGAAGCACTTGCCATTTCACGAAACTCCCGGTTACGTACCTTGATTGCTGAAAAGACGGTGGTGTTACCGGGTGCTGTTAATGCCTTGAGTGCAAAGCTGATTGAAAGGCAGGGATTTGATGCGGTTTATCTTTCAGGTGCTGTTTTGGCGAATTCAATTGGCGGCTTTCCT
Organism: uncultured Nitrospirales bacterium; assembly: GCA_964537975.1. GTDB lineage: Bacteria > Hydrogenedentota > Hydrogenedentia > Hydrogenedentales > SCBR16-9 > SCBR16-9. The sequence goes on from CAZIDP010000006.1 coordinate 91,293, forward strand.
GATGTCGGACTGATGACTCTGACGGAAGCTGCGGCTCATGCATCTTTTGTCGTAAATGCAGTTAATATTCCAGTTATCATGGATGCCGACACAGGATTTGGTGAAGTTGGGAATGTAGCACGCACGGTTCATGTTTTAGAACAATTAGGAGTCAGTGGTATTCACATTGAAGATCAAGTATTCCCAAAGCGTTGTGGACATCTGGAAGGCAAGGAATTAGTTGACTGTAGTGCGTTTTGTGAAAAAATCACCGCAGCAATTGAAGCAAAATCAGATCCAGATTTTCTCCTTATAGCCAGGACAGATGCTCGAAGTGTAGCAGGTTATGATGAGGCAGTAAAGCGGGCTCATGCGTATGTAGATGCCGGCGCAGAAGCGATTTTTCCGGAAGCATTGGTAGATAAAGCAGAATTCGAACGTTTTGCCAAAGATGTACCAGTTCCGTTGTTAGCGAATATGACTGAGTTTGGCAAGACACCTTATCTCACGGTGGAAGTATTTACTGCCTTGGGGTACAAGTTGGTTATCTTTCCAGTGTCGTTGCAACGCATAGCCATGCATGCCATGCAAAATGCATTGTCTGTTATTTATAACGACGGTACACAATCGGCACTGTTAGATCATATGCAGACACGAGATGAATTGTATGACCTGCTGAAGTATGAGGGGCGGGTTTGATATATGGATTGAGTGGTATTTTCAGAAAGGAGCATTAATCGTATGAGTGAGACGGCCTATAGCGTGGGTCTGGAAGGTGTTGTCGCCGGTGAAACGGCTGTTTCCTGTGTAGATCAGGGGAAATTGCTGTATCGTGGTTACACAATACAAGAACTGGCAGAAAAGGCAACCTTTGAGGAAATTGCATACCTCATGTTGTATGGTGAGCTTCCGGATGAAGATGAATTGCAGTCTATTGTTGATAGATTAGATAAATTCCGCCCCCTGCCGAAACCAGTTGTAGATGCGTTGCGCAACATCCCGGTTGAAGTTCCTATGATGGATGTGTTGCGCAGCATGATTTCGTTTTCGGCACACTTTGATCCGGTTTCCGGAAACAACGACGAATCCATTCGCCAAAGGGCACAATGGATCACAGCACAGGTTACCAGTATTATCGCAGCCCGTTTTAGATTACTCAACGGTGAAGAACCGTTAAAGCACCGACCAGGGTTAAGCCATGCTGCACAATTATTATATCAATGTCATGGGGAGGTTTCCGATGATTTAAGTGCTGAGTTGGTAGACCTGTCACTGGTGTTGTATGCAGAACATGAATTTAATGCCAGTACATTTGCTTGTCGTGTCATTTGTTCTACTGAATCTGACCTCGTATCTGCGATTGTTGGTGGTATCGGTGCTTTAAAGGGGCCTTTACACGGTGGTGCCAATGAGAAGGCAATGGAAATGCTGCTCCAGTTTAAGACACCAGAAGAAGCGGACAAGTGGTTGCATGAAGCATTTGAGAAAAAAGAAAAGATAATGGGTTTTGGGCATCGTGTGTATAAGCATGGTGACCATCGGGCGGAAGTTCTTGATCGGAAACTCCGAAAACTGGCCCACCAAAAAGGTGCTGAAAACTGGTTGGCCATATATGATGCCATTCGCGACCCCATGCGCAGGGAAAAGAAAATTTATCCCAATGTGGACTATCCCTGTGGACTGGTATACTACCTGCTCGGATTGCCACTTGATTTGTACACTCCCTTGTTTGTTGCGGCACGGGTGACAGGTTGGAGCGCACATTTTCTGGAACAACGTCGTAACAACCGGATTTATCGTCCGCTGTCGAATTATATCGGATATGCTGAACGTGCTGTTCCAGCGATAGATGAACGATAAGAGGAATTAGTTTTAAAAGTATTTTATAGAAATTAAAAAACTTTATGAAAAAAGCGCACGTTTTCAACTTGGAGAACGTGCGCTTTTATACATTCATCTGCTGCTTCTATTCAGGCTAAGTATTCGTATCAGGGATTGCTTTCGCTTCATTCATCTTCTAATGGATTCCCCTCTTCGTCATAAAGAAGTTCATCGTCTTCATTTTCTTCGAAATTGTTGTTTTCAGTGGTGCTGTTGGTGCCTGTTATTGACTCCAGACCTTCGGTGACACTTTCTTCAATTTTATCTGCGATAGCACGTGCGACCGCGCTGACTTTGGCGCTTTCGCTTAAATTCATCAGCCGGACACCTTGGGTGTTTCGGCCAATGACGCGGAAGTCTTTGACCGGTGTACGCATGGTGACACCGTCGGTAGCTACGACAACGATCTCGTCATCATCATTAACGGTCAGCATGCCAACAACGGTGCCATTTCTATCAGAAGTTTTGATGTTGATGATTCCACTACCCCCACGGTGTTGCAGTCGGTAATCACCTACTTTGGTGCGTTTCCCAAATCCATTTTCTGTGACATTGAGAACGGTCATTTCATCGTCGCCCAACGAAACCCCAACAACATAATCATTATCAGACAGACGGATGCCGCGCACCCCTTGTGCTGTTCTACCCACCGGGTTCACATCACGTTCAGGAAAACGAATGGCCATACCGTTGTGTGTAGCAATGAGTATATTATCTTTTCCTGATGTGATTTGTGTGGCAATCAACTCATCATCGGATTGTAATGTGATGGCAATAATACCGTTTTGCCGAGGATTGCTGAATGCTTTCAGGAATGTCTTTTTGACCGTACCTTGCCTGGTTACCATGAAAATATAATTTTCTTCTTGTAAATCACGGACTGGTAGTACAGTCGATACATTTTCGCCTTTTTCAAGACTCAACACATTAATAATTGCCCGGCCCTGTGCCTGGCGGCTCGCTTTGGGCAATTCATGCACTTTACGCCAATAGACCTTACCCAGATTGGTAAAGAACAACAAGTACTGATGCGCTGAGGCAATAAACAGGTCTTTTACAAAATCAGCTTCCTTGGTGGCCATGCCATTAATTCCACGCCCACCACGCCGTTGCTTGCGATAAGTGTCAACTGGAAGACGCTTGATATACCCTCCATTAGTGATAGTTACCACCATATTTTCATCGGCAATCAAATCCTCGAGTTGAAAATCCCCTTCACTCTCAAGAATTTCAGTACGACGCTCATCGCCATATTTTTCACGGACTGCTTCTATCTCTTTACGGACTTCAGCAAGGATGGTCTTGTCACTGGACAAAATGTGCCGTAAGCGTTCAATTTCTTTCAGTAAATCAGCATACTCCAGTTCTAATTTCTCGCGTTCGAGACCGGTCAGGCTGCGTAAGCGCATCGCTAGTATTGCGTTTGCCTGAGGCACAGAAAAATCGAAGCGTTCTATCAGACGACGATTGGCTTCTTCTGAGTCGTTTGAACTGCGAATGATAGCAATCACCTCATCGATACTGTCGATAGCCCGAAGAAAGCCCTCCACAATATGTGCCCGAGCTTCCGCTTTCTCCAGCTCAAAACGACATCTCCGCTCTACAATTTCAGCCCTGTGCGCGACATAGTAGTGAATCATCTCTTTCAGATTCAGGACTCTGGGCTGATTGTTTACCAAGGCCAACATGATTACACTGGCGGTTGATTGTAATTGTGTGTGCTTGTAGAGCTGGTTCAGGACTACTTGTGGTTCTTCGCCTTTCTTGAGCTCAATAACCAAACGCATGCCGTCTTTATCAGACTCGTCTCTGAGGTCGGAAATGCCATCAATAGTTTTTTCGTGCACCAGACGTGCTATAGTCTCAATCAGGTTGGTTTTATTTATCTGGTAGGGGATTTCCTGAACAATCAGGCTTTCTCTGCCACTTTCCTTTTTAACCTCAACAGCAATTTTTGCACGAACACGAATGCGACCGCGTCCTGTGGTAAAGGCCTGGTGAATACCCGCACGACCACAAATAATACCGCCGGTAGGAAAATCCGGCCCTTTTACAAAACGCATCAGATTTATAGTGGTTGCTTCGGGGTTATCAATGTAATACATTATCGCATTGCAAACTTCGGTTAAATTGTGCGGTGGACAACTGGTTGCCATTCCCACAGCAATTCCGTAAGAGCCATTGACCAACAAGTTGGGTATGGCTGATGGTAGTACAGCGGGCTCATGCTCACGCCCATCGTAATTTTCGACCATATCGACTGTATTCTTGTCAATATGGGCAAGCATTTCCGATGTTATGGCTTCCATGCGTGATTCGGTATACCGCATGGCTGCTGGACTGTCACCATCTATGGAGCCAAAGTTACCTTGCCCATTCACAAGAGGATAACGCATATTCCAAGGTTGTGCCATCCGCACCAGTGTGTCGTATATAGCACCGTCACCATGTGGATGATATTTACCCATAGTCTCACCGACAATAGCGGCCGATTTGCGAAATGGCCGATTATGAGCCAGGTTCAACTCATTCATGGCATACAATATGCGACGGTGAACAGGCTTTAATCCGTCGCGTACGTCCGGTAGTGCTCTGCTTACGATTACACTCATGGAATACTCCATGAATGATGTTTGCATTTCTTGTTCTATCGTCGTAGGCTTGATTTGTTCGTTTTCCGTAGCCATATTATCCTCTGTTATTTCATCCAGCTGTCAATATCCCCTGATAGGGATAGTCGAGCCGGGTTGTTCCGCCTAAAATTTGTGCGGTGTATATATCTTATTATTACAGCTTTATCTCATACATCCAGATTTTCAACTTCTGGTGCATGTTTTTCGATGAATTGTCGACGTGGTTCAACCAAATCACCCATCAATGTGACAAATATATCGTCAGCCGCTGTTTCATCTTCTGCTGTTACTGACAATAAGATGCGATTCCTGGGGTCCATCGTTGTTTCAAGAAGCTGATCGGGGTTCATTTCACCCAGCCCCTTATAACGCTGAATCGTTATACCCTTACGGCCATGTTCCATTAAGAAATTGCGAAGCTCAAGCAGGTTGTCGGTCTCAAACAGTACCTCCCCTGTATTTTTCTCTTTGGAAGTTACTTTGTAAGGTGGTGAACCCAGTGCGGATAGTGGTTCCATGTGGCTTAGTAGCGCAGAAAATTCATGACTCCGGAAAAAGGCCAAATCAATTTCATTGGCTTGGCGGACGCGGCGCATATGGCCATTACCGTTACCATTTCCGTTGCCATGGATGTTATCTTCAGGTTCAATATTCTCACCCAGTTCAGTTTGTACTTCAGCTGTATTGATCAACTCCATTTCCAACCCAAACAGGTCTTGCAATTCTATGGCTGATATTGAATCGGGGTTCAGATATTTTTCCCGCGGTAGTTCGAGACATTTATTTAATACATCTTCTGCTACGCCATAAATGCGAAAAAGGCGCATCACCATTTTTTCACGTTCCATCGCTGCCTGGATACCACGAGTCAGCGTTTTTAAAGGTATGGATACACCATTTTCCGAATCACTTGCTGTTACCTTTGCTGAGTCGAGTACCAAATCAAAAATATGCCTTTCAAATTCAGCCTCGGTGCGCTTGTAAACGGATGATTTCCCTTTTTTGATTTGGTATAGCGGAGGCTGAGCGATGTATAGGTGACCACGCCGGATTAATTCTGGCATCTGACGGTAGAAGAAAGTTAACAAAAGAGTACGTATGTGCGAACCATCCACATCGGCATCGGTCATTATGATGATTTTATGGTAACGCAAGTTCTCGATGTTGAATTCTTCTTTGCCAAATCCAATACCCAAGGTTGTAATCAATGAGCGAATTTCATTATTACCCAAAATTTTATCAATACGGGCCTTTTCTACATTGAGTACTTTTCCCCTGAGTGGGAGTATGGCCTGGTATCGACGATCACGGCCCTGTTTGGCAGAACCGCCGGCACTGTCACCCTCAACAATAAACAATTCACATTGTGCCGGGTCCCGCTCTGAGCAATCTGCCAATTTTGCGGCTTGTCCCATGCTGTCAAGTACGCCCTTACGCCGGGTTAAATCCCGCGCCTTGCGTGCTGCTTCCCGCGCTCTGGCTGCCTCAATTGTTTTGTTGATAACCCTGTTGGCTATAGTCGGATTTTCTTCAAAATAGGTTTGTAACCCCTCATATACCAGCGAGTTCACAATACCGGCAACTTCACTGTTGCCCAGCTTCATCTTGGTCTGACCTTCAAACTGCGGGTTTTGTACCCGTACGGAAATAATTGCTGTCAGTCCTTCACGAGCATCTTCTCCGCTGATTGTAGTGTTGGTTTTTTTAAATAGATTATTCTTCTTCGCGTAATCGTTCAAACTTCTGGTTAATGCAGTACGAAAACCGCTCAGGTGCGTACCGCCTTCATAGGTATTGATATTGTTTGCAAAGCAGGTAACGGTTTCATTGTAGGATGTGGTGTATTGAAGAGCCACTTCAATTTCTACATCGTCTCGCATGGCTTCCATATAAATAGCTTTACTGTGCAGCGCTTCTTTGTTGCGGTTCAAATACTTTACATATTCCTGAATCCCCCCTTTATACTCCAATACTTTGGCTTCTTCATCTGAGCGTTCATCTTCATAGATTACTTTGATGCCCCGATTCAAGAATGCCAACTCGCGCAGACGTACCATAAGGGTTTCGGAATTATAAACTGTATCTTCAAAAATTTCAGAGTCCGGGAGAAAGGTTATTTTCGTGCCGGTCTGTTTTGTCTTGCCCCTTGTTTCCAGCTTGCCTCTTGGCACACCTCTGTCAAAGGCCATAAACCAAACCTGCCCATCGCGACGCACTTCCGCTTCCAGCCACTTGGATAACGCATTCACGCAGGATATACCAACGCCGTGTAGCCCTCCAGAAACCTTGTAACTGCCCTTGTCGAACTTACCTCCGGCATGCAGTACGGTCATCACAACTTCCAATGCGCTTTTTTTATACTTTGGCATGGTATCTACTGGTACACCACGCCCATTATCTTCTACTGTTACGCTGTTGTCGATATGAATAGTAACTTTAATGGCGTTGCAATATCCGGCCAGTGCTTCATCGATACTATTGTCAACTGCTTCATATACAAGATGGTGGAGCCCACGTACACCGGTATCCCCAATATACATCGCGGGGCGCTTACGGACAGCGCTTAACCCTTCCAATACTTGAATAGATTCAGCTTTATAATCATTGTTGGACATAAACATTTCCTCATGTTGGTCGAGAGAAGAGAGTGCCGTTGGAAGGCTTGTGCAGTATAGCAAAATGGGCAGATAAAAGCAAGAATCACACCATATTTAAGGCTTCATAAGTCCTTGAAATACAGTATCTTGTGTATGATCGCCATTTAAATAAAAACATGACTTCGTGTCATTAGCGTTCCATCGAATGCAGATATCCATTTAGCGTATTTCGTATTTTCTGTGAATGTGTAGGGTTGAAATTTTCAGATTCGATGAGTGCCTGTGCTTGTTTCAAGGAGCTGAATAAAGATAGTGTGGCAAGATAGCTGCATGACCAGAAAATGAAAAAGTTTTGTCGTATTTATGGTATGTCTGAATAACATACAAAGGTGAAAACATATCTGTTCAAGTCAAAACATTTCAATCTTTGGTCGATTTATAATATTTGGTCTCGGGCTTGTAAGAATACCATATCGTAAGTATCTTTGGGCATGGTTGGTGCATGCAAAAACCTTGGCAATATACCGGTGCTATTGATAGCCTGGTGTTCATGCTTACACAATATGGCGATAACTGTTAGTTGGTGATATAACAATAATCGTTAAAATTCTTCCAAATCCTCGTCACTCAGATGTGCTACCAGGTTGTTGTCAGTTCGCCGATTATCTTTTGTGACAGAACGGTTTGATGATATAGCTTTTGTCGCTGATTGGTTTGCCTTAGTATTAGAGTAATTGTACCTTGAATGGTCCTGATATTGTTGTTTGCGGGTCTGTGAATGATATTCTCGACCGGATTCATTGTTGTTATTTTTGTCGCCTTCAACCAACTTGACCATGGTAATAACCATATCTTTTAATTGCTCGGCTTGAGCAGCAAGTTCTTGACCGGCTGCCGCAGCCTCTTCAGCATTGGCTGCATTACTTTGGGTTACATGATCAATCTGGGATACGGCAACATTGATTTGAGACAGTCCCTGGGTTTGTTCTTTGGTAGCGAGAGAAACCTCTGCAACTAATTGGGCCACTTTATTAGCTGCATCTACAATATTGGACAACATGGTATTTACTTCATGGGAAAGGCGAACACCATTATCGGTATTTTTTTGGCTTTCTTCAATCAATTCTGTAGTGCTTCGTGCTGCCTCAGCACTTCGTTGTGCCAGACTACGTACCTCCTCAGCAACAACAGCGAAGCCTTTACCGGATTCACCAGCACGCGCAGCTTCAACTGCTGCATTTAAAGCAAGCAAATTGGTTTGGAATGCAATCTCATCAATAGTCTTGATAATTTTTGCGGTGTCGTTGGATGATGTCTTAATGGTATCTATCGCTTTTAGCATCTCCGACATAGCCACACTGCCCTGGTTGGCATTGTCCAGCGTTTGCTTCGCAAGCACATTAGCCTGGTTAGCATTTTCTGTATTGTGTTGTGTCATTGCGGACAGTTCTTCCAGAGATGCAGAGGTCTCTTCAAGGCTGGATGCCTGTTCTCCGGCACCTTCGGCCAATGTGTTCCCTGTTTCAGCTATCTGGGCAGAAGCGATTAAGAACTGTTCTGCGCCATCATTTAAATTCTTTACTACCTTGTTGATGCGTGAACTGATTTGACGTGCCATTAAATACCAGGCGGTTGTAGCCAAGAACATACTGATCAGTGCAATAGTAATAAATATCTGATTGCTTGTATGACCGATTTTAGTAATGTTGATTGATGCTGCAAGAAATTCATCGCGGTAGGAACCAGCACCAATGATCCAATCCCAAGGTTCAAAGTACGCTAATCGGGCTATCTTCAATCTTGCTTCAGGATCTCCTGGATTTTGCCAGGGGTATTGTTCTTCAGCAAGTTCACCTGGTTTTAATACTATGGATTTCTCTATCATGCTGCGGATAAAATAATTCCCATCAGCATCCTTGGCGTCAATAATTAATTCACCATCTCTGGTTCCTCTTTCAGATATCAGATAATGACCTGCTGAATCCAGGACGAAAACATAGCCCGTTTCTCCAATTGTAATATCCATAATTGCTTGTCGCAGACTTACGGCACTGTCCTCTCGTATTCCGACATAAAGCATACCAATCACTTGGTTTTGCGCATCGTATAAAGGTTCATAAGCAGTAATATACCAAGCATTTACGACAAATGCACGACCCACATAACTGTCTCCGTTTAAGACCGTTTGGATAACTTCATTTCGCCTGCCATCTGGATTTGTTGCGGGTATATAAGTGCCTACGGCACGCTGTCCTTCCAGGGTTTCTACATTCGACGCTACACGTAGCATGTCACCGGTCGGGTTCATACGTTGAAAAATGGTGCAGGTGCCACCAACGAGAGCCTGTACTCGGTCAACAACCAACATGGGGGTATCAAATCGTTCATTTTGTCCAATCCATGTCTCTCCTACCATGAGTTTGGGAAGGCTGACTGTATTGACAGTGTTGTTAAGCTGGTTGCGTGCTTGCCATTGTATTATTTCTTCTGCAACAGAAATGCCACCAGATATTTCCAACTGTTCACGGGCAACATTCATGGAAGATTGGACATTTTGTTCAAGAATTTCTTGTTGTGCCTGTACCATTCCATTGACGCCTTGGACGATGTGGTCTAAGTCATCATATGCCAACTGCATACTTTCACGTGTAGCTGTTTCTATCATGGCATTGTTTTGAAAATATGCAATACCAATCAACAAGCACAACGGCAACATTGTAAAGAAAATTCCACTTGTCAATAGCTTGGCACGTAGAGATATTTTGTGCATAATGAACCTCCTGAATAAATTAAATTTTAATATATAGTTTATTTTACCATAATATTGTATTTTATTGATATGAATTCTTAAAAATAATATTATTCGATATATTCTATGGGATATTACTAGAAGAGATTAAGTGTTAATTGACATGAAATGTACGGTATCTTCATCTTGTTAGGTATGTTTTGCTTAGCGCAAAGTGTTGAAAATATAAATTGTGTTGCGGAAAATACTTGGCGAACACAATAAATAAAGATCATTCCTTATCCAGGGTACGAAGAAGTTTTTCAGCGAAATTGGCAGCATGTTCTATTGCTGTTTCATCAACCTCAGCAACCCTGTCGGTAACCTGGTTCCAATTGGGTGGGAGGCCTTGATCATCCAGCCCCATCAAGGTCATTACTTTGTAACCATGTAACAAGGGCACATGGGCTTCGGTTGGAAGTGCACGGAGCCGTGCAGCGGTGGCCCCAAATTCTGGGGAGAGACGTTCTGCTATGTTGATGAGTGTTTTGTTACCAGAGGTGTAATGAAGCATTCCCTCTCCTTGAAGATAATGTAAACGTCCTGCGCCTACACTTTCCAGGTTGAGGATGTATGTTTTCTTTTTATCGGGTGGGTGGTTGGCCAGATAATGTCGAATTCCACTCATCCATACTTCATGGCTGCCCGTGGCTATTAATTGGACTGTGCTGTTTTGTAATGGCTCACGTTGGAAACATGCTGCCAGTTGCAGTAATGCAGAAACACCCGAAGCATTACTGTTTGCTCCGCGAATGTCTTCACCCCGGGCAGCAGCATAAAACAAACCAAGAGAACAACTTCCGAGAAACAGAACACAAAGCCAGCGTAACTGAATCAGCCAGGCAGTAGCGCTTGCCGGGTAGAGTCCCTCAACAAGACATGTGGCTGACAATATCACCATAGCTCCCAATACCATCAGATGTAAAAACCGTAGCCAGGGTACAACGTGTGGAAGGGTGAGGGGGCTTGCGCAACCACTGTCATAATGGGCTGTAACCAAAATAACCTTGTCTGTTTTTGGCGCAGAAAAATGGGCACAAACATTCTGTGATTCAAACTTGGGGAAAAAGCGGGAGAAAACCTGGAAACCCATGAATTCAGCCAAATAGGTAATGAACACTACAATTCCATATAGAAATGCGACCAAAGGCCACCAGATAGAGAGTATGCCGACGACGAGAAATTCGGAGTAGTACGAAGCAAATAAATACGGATAGTTTTCTATGGCGAAAAAGCGTTCCTGAGTGACTTCATCGGCATATTCACGCATACGCCGTGCGATAAAATCTGCTGCTGCCCTTTCGTCTTGTGTCTGGGCACTGCGGTGAGCCAATTGCCCTGCAAGATACATCATGTCATCCCGGATTTGTTGGATTCCCAAAAATGACACCTCCGCTTTACTAATAAAAAACACCAATGTAAATGAGCCAATAACAGACAGAATATGTTGATAATAGAAGTCATCCCAGAAAAATTCACGGTTCTTGTCTACGTGCAGATACCATGAGTATAGTAACAATTAAAATGGAATGAAAGCTACCTCAATGACATACGTGGAGAAGCATGCCAGAATAAATGGCTAATTTTAGTAATAAAAGAATGAGCCGTGTATAGCTGATTTTAGACAGGCTTACACGGCTCTATGTTCGACAATTGTGTACGATGAGTTTATGCTTCAGACTTAAACTCGACGTAGTGTTGCAGTTCCAATTAACATCAAAGCTATAACAAATAAGGCAATTACCGGTAAGGTGCTTATAGGTAATGATTCAACGACAAGCAGTGTAAATGCTGCTGTAATTGTATTGGCGTCATCAGTGATTTCGACACTGTAGACACCCGAGTCTTCAATCATGGCGTCAAGAAGTGTCAAAGTTGCACCTGTTTCACCTTCTAATTCGATGCCATTGTAATACCACTGATAACTTGCATCACCTGTTACCTCGGTTAATTCAGTACTCAATATGACATCATTACCCTGCGCAATAAGGGTGGGCCCGGATATATTAACACTGAGTTCCGGTTTACGAAGTTGTATGTTGTCAAAAAGTATTGTTGAATCTGCATTTTGTACCCAGGTAGCTTCAAAAATCAGTTCAGAAGTATCGCCCACAGCTTCACTGGTATACACGAAAGGGATTACAAAGCTTTCATATGGTTGAACACCTGTGTCATTAAGACGTGTTTCAGATAACAATTCCAAGTTACCCAAATTAACAGTAAAATCCATACCTGGATAAGCAGGTCTTGTGGCTGCATGAAAGAACAACAGGTAATGTTCTCCTTCTTCCAATCCCTCTATAACTTGTGACAACGCGATAGGTGTCGCTACCTCAGGTTGGTATTGTAAAAATACTACTTGGTTTCCATCAGGTATCGGTCTACCGCCACCATGAAATGGCTCTACGTCACTGTTGTTATTTACACCATGTCCAAGGTCTGATGGTGTAATAGTCCAACCAGTAAGCGAGCCGGCGTCAAGATATCCGGGCCAATCATCTGCAACGACAACAGGCTCTTCGAAGCTCCCGTTTACTATCAGGTTTTGTGCTGAAACCATGCTGCTTATCAGTGTGAGCACAGTAACTAAAAAAAATTTACCAACATTGCTGCTTTTCATTTGCGTTTCGCTCCTCTGTTGCTTCTTCTTATTCAGAACAAGTGTTAAAATTTTTAGTATATCTACTTTTTGGATATATAGAAATTTAACAGTTCAGAATACAATGCACATAAGTAATACAGATTTATAGCATGTTAGAATGCTGATGTCAACATGTGAATTTTACTCTATAAATTGCTTGTTCTATATTTCTATCGTTATGTTTTTCTAATTTTCATACTTATAGGAATAAAAATTTGAAAGTTATCTATAAAGAACAAGATATTACAGTTAATTATGATAATTATAAAGTAACGATTCTTAACCTGGGGGTGGTTTTCTTCTGCAAAATTTGTGTGTCAAACCTGAATATTTACAATTCTATCTGTGGCGTGTCGAGTAACTTATAGGAAGTTCAGCGTTTTGTTCTGTTAAAAGATAAAACACCAACCCCATTCCACCAAAGTTTTCTGTCGCCATTGAAGCGTGCTTTCAACTCGTACAGCAATTTCCATTCATTTGGTGATTTCTCAGTCGCGTCAAGAGTGGCTTCACATGCATAAGAACCCGAATCCAGCCCAAATCGCCAATCATCTACTATCGCTAAAGCTTCGTCCGCGAGAAAAGGTTCTACCAACGCTATGGCGTCAAATTGACTCTGGTAGTCATGAGCGCCATCATAAAAGTAGACCCCCAATTTGCATGGTAAATGTGTTGGTGTGTAAATGTTGCGGAAATTCATATCATAAAATGTTACAAGATTCTGGAGCCCATACTGTAAAAGGTTGTCCTTGGTGATATTGAAGCTATTGACATCAAATTCCGAAAAATTGTCACAGGCATAAGTTGTGCGTGGTGGGTTGCTTAACATGGCTGAAATCAAGCTTTTTCCATGGTAGGTACCAACTTCCAGGTATGCTTCATCTGCTGGCAGGAGGCCGTATGCCAAGTTTAATAAACATTGTTTTCGAGGTGAAGTCATACCCTCAATATTGGGGCAGTTATCCACACACATTGGGTTTGACGGGTCGACATCCAGCCTGTTTCGGGCAGTGCCTCTAAATCTTGTCCATACTTTTTTGCGAAAATTATCTATATTCATAGGGTTTTCTTCGTATAATTAAATAGTGGAACAAGCCGTAATGCAAGATTTACCGTTAAGATAATGACAATTATGTTCACTTGGTGATTTTGCGGCAGAAATCCTACTAAATTATAGTTTTCTGTACTCAAATGTAAAAGATATAATCGAAATAAAAAGTCGCATTCGATTTAAGTTTTATAAACCAAATGCGACATATTAAACAATTAACGACTTATTTATTACTCTAATTAGCAAGTTTTCTTTAAATTGCTACTTCCCTGAAGGCCTGTTTAAAAAGATTACGCAATGCGTAGTTTATAAACGCTCGCAATCAGTAAAACAGCGCATAAGAGGATAAGTATCACTGAAGAACTTACAGGTAATGATTCAACTACCAGCAAGGTAAAAGCAGCTGTCACCGTATTAGAAGCATCGGTGATTTCAACACTGTATACACCCGAGTCGTCAATCACGACATCAAGAAGCGTCAATGTTGCTTCTGTTTCACCATCTAAAGCGATGCCATTGTAATACCACTGATAATTTGTATCACCCACTGTTTCGGTTAAGTTAGTGCTCAATGTGACATTATTACCCTGCGCGACAAGCTTAGGCCCGGTTACTTCAGCACTGAGTTCAGGTTTTCTGATTTGGATGTGATCAAAAAGAACTGTCGCATCACCACCAGCAGGCCACGCTGTGGTGAAGGTGAGCGTTGGTGTTGCACCTACCGTATCGCTGGAATACAAAAAGGGAATTGTATATTGATGATACGGTGCAGTACCATTTTCTGGGATGGATGTTACGCCCATAAGTTCCAAATCACCAATGCTGACGCTTACATTCATACCTGGATTGCCCGGCCGAATTGCGGTATAGAAAATAAGCAGATAATGATTATCTTCTTCCAAACCTTCAATCACTTGGGCCAAGGTAGTAGTATCGGCTCCCTGAATGAACAAAACCTGGTTACCATCGGGTACCGGGCGACCGCCGCCATGAAATGGAGTCTTGGTGGTGGCATCATTCAGTCCATGACCACGACCGGCTGGTGTAATGGTCCAATCAGCAATACTCAAATCTGCCTGATCCTGAATATATCCTACATTATTGGTAACTTGAGCAATATCAGGAGACTCGAAGCTACCGTTGACTACCAGGTTTTGTGCCGATACCATGCTGCTGATCAGTGTGAGCACAGTAACTAAAAAAAATTTACTAACATTACTACTATTCATTTTCGTTTCACTCCTCTGTTGCTTCTTCTTATTCAGAACGGTTGCTAAAATTTCTTACTATATCCACTTGTTGCATATATAGAAATTTAACAGTTCAGAAATACCATACACATTAATAAGACAGGTTTATAGCATGTCTGATAGTAGATGTCAATTTGTGAAAATTACCTCTATATTTATAAGAGCTATATAACCACATATATGTATTTCTAATTCCGATACTTATAAAATGAAAAATGAGAAGTCCTATTGCTGTAAACAGAACAATACTGTAAAATTTTTAAAATCGCATAAGCATAATTATTATTTAGATGACATTTTCATCTATTAAAAATGAGCACGCTATATGAATATTTTCCATTAAATAAAATGGCGTGCTGAGTAAGTTTTGTGATTTGTTGCTTTGCACCTGAAAAGAAGCCAAGTCACATTCCTTTCCAGTAATAATTCCTGTCCATACGTAAACATGCTTTCAGCATTAACAACTTTATGAGTTATATAAGCAATTTGCATTCATGTGAAGTTTTTGCTGCTGAAGTCAGCGTGGCTTACTGCGCATTTCAACACGAATCCGACGCAAATACCATTCGTTTTTTATCAGCAAAGTGTCATCCGTGAGATAAAGGACCTTTTCAATTTTTGTGCCTGGCTATTGTAATTCAGTAGCAACTACCTAATGGCGTTACTTTTTTTAGTGCCGTACCTCGGACTAAAATCATGCTTAAAATTGTTCTACCTGTGTTCATTTCATGTATTGCAGATAATCATTTGCATGTTTTGAACATTTCATGGATAATACTTGACATTAACCAAGTTACGCGATGTTTTTACACAACTTTTCATTAAAATTCTAGCCGGTAGGTGTTCAAATATGAGCAGACGTCCCAAAATAGCATTATTGTCTTCACGTGATGTAACAAATCAAAATGCACTTGAACATTACTCAATTGCAAAAGCATTAGAAATGTATGTTGGTGATGTTATTCCAATACAATATCCAAAGCCATCGACACAATTATTTCACCGACTTATTAAAAAGTATCTTAAATATAGTAGATTTACCAATAAAGATATTATTAAAAAAGCCAAAATAAATTCTATTACAATAAAAAAATTACTCGATACATATGATTATGATATACTTTTTGCTCCACAAGGGTCACAATTAATTGCTTTCTTAGATATCATTCAACCAATCGTATACTATACCGATTCAACATTCAATCTGATGATAGACTATTACCACCCGAGAAACTATTTTAGCCAACAAGATATAGAGCAATTCGAAACGATAGAATATTTAGCATTACAAAATGCTCGATTAGTATTACCATCAAATGATTGGGCAGTAAAATCAATAGTTCAACACTATGGTATAAATAAAAATAAAGTTCATCTTAATTTATCAGGTCCTAACTTATTAGATATTCCTTTACGTTCGCAATTATATAAAGAGGATATAAAAAAGTCTATTAAACTTTTAATGGTAGGTCGTTTTTGGCATCGTAAAGGAGGTGATATCGGTCTTGAAACAGTATATTCATTAATAGAAAATGGCGAAAGCGCACATTTAACAATTTGTGGAATGGAACCGCCTTATTCGTATAATAAAAATTATGTTACAATCATAAAAAACATTGATAAAAATAAATCCCGTGATTATGAAAAACTTATCAAATTATATAATGATTCTCATTTCTTAATATATCCCAGTCGAGCTGAATGTAGTGGTTTGGCAATGGTTGAATCAAATGCGCTTGCAACACCTGTTCTTGCAACAAATACAGGTGGACTATCAAGCTATGTTAGAGATGGTATTAATGGTTTTTTGTTGCCATTAGAGCAAAATGGGTCTGCTTACGCAAATAAAATTATTAATATTATTAACAATGAAAATCAATATTCTACATTGTGTAGTACTTCACGAAATGAATATGAAACCAGAATAAATTGGGAAGTGTGGAGTCAAAAAACTCAAAAACTAATTAATTCATTATAATAATTGTGGCTATTCTGAAAAGTTTATTTAAGTGTTGTTCAATAATTAATTATATTGTAAAAAAAGGATCGCAATGTATAAAATTCTGATAATACCTGACAACAAGTTATGGGTGCTTGGTACTATTTCATACAAAATTAAACAATATAACAAAAGCCTGTCTATAACTGTTTTAGATTTTGAACAGGTAAGATTCTTTATAAAAAATGGATATAGCTTTGATCATTTTGATATTATTCATATGTCAACGAATCATGTGTTTTTGGAGTTGTTACAATATTTCAATGGCAAACCTATTGTAACATCTATTTTTCATTTAGAAAATGACATAGATGAAGTTAAGTATATTATTGCAAACAGTAATGCAATAATGACAGGTGCTATATCTTATCATAAGATATTAGAACAATTAAGTGTTATAAATTCACATATTTTCTTGTATAATTTAGGTGTTGATTGTAACATTTTTAAAACTACTTCTATCAATGGCAAATTTTCAATTCGACAAAATTTAAAAATTCCAGTTAATGCTATAGTAATCGGTTTTTCTGCAAAAAAATCGAGTAATACAAGCCAACGAAAAGGAGTCGATACGCTTCAGCAAGCTTTGATAAAGCTAAAAAATCTCTATCCTGACTTCTATGTGATTATTACTGGCTCTGGTTGGGAAGTCTATGCCAATGCTCTGGAAAACATAGGAATTAATGTTGTCTATACTGGTTTTTTACTGACAGCCAAGGAAGTAGCAACCATTTACCAGTGTTTAGATTTTTACTGGATAACATCCCGGATTGAAGGTGGTCCTATGACCTTACTAGAGGCAATGAGTTGTGGCGTATGCTGTATTACCACACCAGTTGGCATAGTGCCTGAAGTCATACAAGAGGGTGAAAATGGATATGTTGTAGATTTTGACGATTCAGATACTTTTGCAGATACTACGTACAATTTAATTCCAGAGATAGAAAAGCGTAATTCAATTGCTTTAAACGCAAGAAATTTTGTTTATACGCATCGACAGTGGAAAGATACGTATTCGAATATGACTTCTATGTATGAAGCAGCAATAAATGATTATAATCAAAAGAATACTGAGAACGTAAATGGAAATAATACAAATCCTGTAAAGTTTTTAAAATTTAGTTCCTTTTGCACTAAAGCTTTTGGAGCCAGCAATTATGGAGTTTTTTGCAATTCAACGAATAAACCATTTACCGCTTGGTGTCATGTCATATTAGGGTTGTTTTTGGCTCCTCACCACAAGTCTATGTGGAAAAATCTTTATTTGATATTACCAAAATCAGTCAAACACCTGATAAAGGGAATAAAGTAAAGCTAACTTTGTTGATCCGTCAAAATGTTACACACCTGTTACATGTAATAATTGGTTAATCACTTCCAGTATTTGCAATTTTGTACAATATTGGGTAGTATTGTCCATGAATGTAGGTGTTGGTGCAGGTGGGTGCGTTGGGGTATTATGCATACAAATTATATTTTTTCTGGAGGACCACATCCCGGTGGGATTTAAAAAATTATTTAATGGTACTGGAATTGATGCCGGGCCACCAACCGTTATCATTGAGTCGAGCGGTGGCTGGCGCATGTTCGATTTTCGCGAGATATATGAGTACCGCGATCTCTTTCTGTTTTTGGTCTATAAAGCCATTCGCACACGTTACGCCCAGTCAGCTCTCGGTGTGTCTTGGGCAATCATTCAACCATTTTTTACGATGGTCGTGTTTACAATAATATTTGGTTACCTTGTGAAGGTGGAGTCCGATGGCATTCCCTATGCCATTTTCAGCTTTATGGCGATGGTGCCCTGGACATATTTTCAGGAGTCACTCACGCAATCGGTATCGTCCCTGATTTCAGAGCAGAACATGGTATCCAAGATATATTTCCCCCGAGTGGTACTGCCCCTGACCAGTATATTGGCCCGGTTTATCGACTTTCTCATTGCCAGTGTTTTACTCGCGGGCATGCTCGCCTGGTATGGCATGGTACCCAATATCGGCATTTTAATGCTGCCCGTGTTGATCCTCATGATTATGCTGACCGCCTCAGGTTTGGGCATGTTTCTTGGGGCAATGGCTGTGCAATACCGAGATATCAACTACGGTATGAGTTTTGCCACGCGGTTACTCATGTATGCCGCGCCGGTGGTATACCCGGCTAGTCTCGTGCCCGATCAATACCGAATCTGGTATGGACTCAACCCGATGGTTGGTGTGATAGAAGGCTTTCGTTCGGCACTGGCCGGAGCGAATCCCATGCCGTGGGACCTCATAATCCCGGGCATGATTGTTTCTGTTGTTGTGTTCTTTATTGGCGGACTCTATTTCCGACGTAAGGAAAGGGTGTTTGCGGATGTCGCATAAATAATCGACACTATTTGAGTTTTTAATTTTTGATTGATTGTATTCGGAGTTAAGCATAGAAAACAATATGAGCAATAACGATACCATAATTACCGTTGACAATTTGAGTAAGGCTTATCAGCTTGGGAAACAAGAACGCAATGATACCTTTTTTGCTACCATGGCGAACATGGTAAAAGCGCCCCTGCGCAATTTGCAACGACTACACCGATTAAATACATTTAACCTCAAGGAAGCCGAAGCGGTGGATACTGACGACATCCTTTGGGCGTTGAAAGATGTCTCCTTTGAAGTAAAGCGCGGGGAGTGTCTGGGCATTATCGGACGCAATGGCGCAGGTAAATCTACCTTGCTCAAAATTCTGTCTCGTATTGCGGAACCGACCCGCGGACGCATCGTGATGAAGGGCAGGGTTTCCGCCCTGCTCGAAGTCGGCACCGGTTTTCATCCGGAGCTTACGGGACGAGAAAATGTATACCTCAATGGCACGATCCTTGGCATGAAAAAGGCTGAAATAAGCAAAAAATTTGATGAAATCGTCGATTTTTCCGGGGTAGAAAAATTTCTGGACACCCCGGTCAAACGTTATTCCTCTGGCATGCGTGTGCGCCTGGCCTTTGCCGTCGCTGCCCATCTTGAACCTGAAATACTCATAGTAGACGAAGTGCTTGCTGTGGGCGATATCGAATTCCAGAAAAAGTGTCTCGGCAAAATGCAGGATGTTGCCAGTGGGGAAGGCCGCACCGTCCTGTTTGTGAGCCACAACATGAATGCTGTAAGGGCATTATGTATGAAAGGAATTCTAATTGAAAATGGTTTACTAATTAATTCGGCTGAGGTAAACAAGGTTATTTCGGATTATGTCGCAAACAGCAGACAAATTCTAATAACCGATATTGCAACAAGGCCAGGGAATGGAAGAGTGCGTGTAAAAAATGCACAAATGCTGGATTATAATAATAATATAATAAATGAATTAAAATTTGGTTCTCCATTTCAACTTAAAATTGAGTTCAGTGTTGAGGAAAGTGGAGCACCTTTAACAATTGGAGTAAATATTTTTTCAGATGATGGAACAAGGATTATAAATACTCAAAATAGAGATTGTGAGTTGATTATAAGGCCTGAAAGCAATCATTTCAGTGTGTTACTTGATTTTCCTATAAACCCACTTCCGCCGGGTTCTTATCATATCGAGATTGGAATTATTGCCGAATCATTAATTGATAAATGTGAATGCGCATATCTATTTAAAGTTGTTGAATTGACAGATACATATAAATTGTTGAATTCTGATAGACCAAAATCTTCAGTAATATTAAATTCTATTAAATGGACTTTGCATAATGATGAATAGATCAATAGTGATAATCGGACCTTATCTTATTCACAATTTCGGAGATGATTTAATTGGTGCTATTATAGCAAAGTTTTATTTGCAGAATAATTGTAGTGTATACATTCCAAATTTAGGCAAATCTAATTGTGAGTGGCTGGGGATAACACATTATTCTACCATCAAAAAATTACTAAAATCACATAAAATTGATGGAGTGATAATTGGTGGTGGTGGTATACTTGGTAACTCTGGAAATAAATCACATAATTTATATTTTTTACGCAGTTTTAAAGCTGCATTATATTCATTTTATAAAAAAATACCTTGTGTTATATTGGGAGTTGGTGCTGGACCTATTAATACTAAAATGGGAAGTATTCTAGTTAAATATACATCAAAAGCTACTAAGCAAATTTACGTTCGTGACATCGAATCATTTACATTTCTTCATGAAAAATTACATATCAATTCCAATAAAATAAATATAGGTGCAGACTTAGCATTATTATGGCCAGAATACATTAATATGATGAGCAAGCCAACACTGGACAAAAAATATATTGGAATACAATTTGACCCACAGCTGCTCATGAAAAAAATGGACCCCAAAAAATATAATTTATTCATAAAACAACTAATAAATTTCATTACAGTCAATAAAGAAAATATAGTATTTTTGTCTAATAATAAAAACAATTCATACATAACTGAGCTTATTCCAGGTCCAATAAAGATTTTGAATTATAAAAATTTAATAGACTTTTTGCCTATATTTTCAATTTTAAATTGTTTAATTTCTACTCATTTGCATATGGCAATAGCTGCTTATGCAGCGAAGGTTCCAACCTATTCATTTTATGTAAATGAAAAGACTTTACGTTTCTATAAACAAATCGGTCACACTGATAGATGTGTCCCTTTTGAGCATGTAGATGAAAATACTATCGGTAGTTTTGGAATTAATGTTGAAAATTCAGATTGGAATTCGAATGATGAAATTATCCTACAGTCTTTAAAAGAAAAAGCTAATTCAAGTTTAATTGATTCATTTAAAGTTATTTGTTCTATGGAATTAAATTGAGATGAGTAGAATTTTAATTGTAAAAAATTCTAAATCACCAATTTCAGAAACATTTGTAAATGCACAAATTGAAAATTTGGTTGGTGATATCTACATTGTTTACGGGATGTATCGGAAAAATTCAAGGCCGCAATTCCAAAATGGAAAAAATCCAGATAATTTATTATCACGATATTTTTTTCGAATAAAGAATATAATTAAGTTTAAAAAAAAATATGAATATTATTCACAGAGTTTACTTGCAAAATATCTAATAATAAATAAAATTGACATTGTAATTGCTCAATTTGGTGTAAATGGTGTAGCGGTTAAGGATGTATGTGATACTTTAAAAATCCCATTAGTAGTTTTTTTTAGAGGTTACGATGTGGGGAAAAAAAATATCATTTCTGATTATTTAGATGAGTATAAAGATTTATTTGTCAAGTCATCACGATTAATTTCTGTTTCAGATTCTATAAAAAAAATATTATTATCACTAGGAGCATCGCCTGAAAAAATAGATACTATACCTTCTGGAGTCGATTGTAACAAATTTTTACCAGGTGACATATTAAAATCAAATCCACACTTTTTGCATGTTGGTAGATTAGTTGAAAAAAAGGCGCCTCATCTATTGATCATGTCATTTTATATGGCAACATTGATTGATCCTAATATTAAATTAACAATTATCGGTGATGGACCTTTATATGGTGTATGCAAAGATTTGATAAATGTTTACAAATTAAATGATAATGTAAAAATGCTTGGTGAAAAAAGCCATGATTTTATTTTGCAAAAAATGAAAGAATGCAGAGCTTTAATTCAGCATTCTATTACTTCGTTTGATGGTGATATTGAAGGAACACCAAATTCGATAAAGGAGGCATCAGCTTCAGGGTTGCCAATAATCTCTACGAAGCATAGTGGTATCCCAGAATTAGTATTAGATGGTTTAACTGGATTTTTAGTTGAGGAACGTGATATATCTACTATGGCAGAAAAAATAGTACTTCTTTCAAAAGATATAGAACTAGCTAGCAAGTTAGGCATTGCTGGTAGAGAACATATGAAACAATATTACTCAATGGACAAAACTATGAATAAAATAAATGAGATTGTAAAATCGCTAATAGAATAAAATCAAGTCTTTAATAATCCTTATTTTTTGCATTCAGTTAGGAAAATATTTTTTCCAATATCATATAAATGATTTTCATAGTTTTAGTTTGCATGAGACAATTGAAATTTTTAATTGTAGTAGTGTTTCATATTACTTAGTTTTTAGCTCTCTGAATAATCCTGTTGCGATAAGAAGAGTACATGGAGATAACCGGATTATTCCTAATCAAAATGTACATTCAAGTTATGAATATCTGGCGCGTCGTGAGTTATTGCGCTGGTTGCCTGCACCATACAGGACCAAAGACCGGGTGATACAAATTTCCGGTTCACTACTTACCATATGGCGGCGTGAATTAATGCCTGGTTTACCATTAGTACAGCGTAACTTGCGCTATGTCATATTAATTTGCAGTTTGTTAATAGAGTTCCCTGTTTTAGCAAAGGATAGATATTTTCGACATTGTATCAAAGAAGCAACGGGATTGTTGTGCCTCAGAAATTTACTTAAAGGCAAAGGCGCTGTATCCATATGGTGACAGAAGAAATGAATAGCGAGCAACCACTGGTAAGTGTCATCATACCTACTTATAATCGTGCAGATTTACTATCTGAAACATTACATTCAGTTCAAGCGCAGACCTATACCAATTGGGAAGCCATCGTTGTAGATGACGGTTCAACAGACAATACTGAAAAACTTGATGCATCATACAGCGCTAAGGACGAACGAATTCGCTTTTTTAAACGTCAGGGTGAAATAAAGGGGGCTAATGTCTGCCGTAACCAAGGAATGAAAGCTTCCAGAGGCGATTTAATTTTATTTCTGGATTCTGATGATCTCTTAGCACCATGTTGCCTTACTAATCGCATAGAGATTCTAAAAAGAAACCCCGATATCGGAGCTGTATTTGCGCCTGCATTTATTTTTGAGGACAATGTAGCAATTACAACAGGTATCTTTGGTAAAAATATTGGCGCAGGAGATTTAGATTCTTTGCTTGTGATGCGATTTCCTTTTCAGACGTCATCACCATTATGGCGTAAATCAGCACTGAGTTCTATTGGTAATTGGGATGAAACTTTGCCAAGCTGGCAGGATGTGGATTATTTTTTTAGAATGCTCGTTTCAGGTATTTGGTACCAGAAATTATGTGAACCTGATTTTTTTTTTCGTAGTAAAATACAAAATGTAGACAGTTATGAAAAGACCAGCATAAATCAATTTCTGGAAAACACACATTTATGGGCTGCAGAAAAGTTATTTAAATCTATGTCTACTGCATTACAAGCTAAAGATTGGCTGACATGGCAAAGAGCCCACTATATTGCTGGTTTTTACTTATTAATCGCTGAGTGCTGGCTACGCAAAAGAGATATTAAAAAAGCTTTAAATATTTGGAGACAAGCGTACAGGGATGATTTAATTGGTCGTCGTGTCTATTATCAAGGTGTATTTTATATATATCTAAACTATATGGGAATAAATAAAATTCGCTTATTTGAAAATAAATATAAGCGATGGAAATGGCATTGGCGTTTGGCAAAAGGAAACATTATGGTATGAGCATTAAACGTCCAGTTATTTCCGTGCTCATGCCTGTATACAATGCGGAAAAGTATGTGGCTGAAGCGGTAGAGAGCATCCTGAATCAAACCTTTAAGGATTTTGAGTTCATCATTATCAACGATGGTTCGACAGATGGTTCTTTAACGATTTTAAAGAAGTATGCTGAACAAGACAAGCGTATTCGCCTTGTCAGTCGTGATAATAAAGGACTAATAGCTACGCTAAATGAAGGAATTGAATTGGCACACACACCTTATATTGCACGCATGGATGCCGATGATATTAGCTTACCTGAACGGTTTGAAAAACAATACGAATACATGGAAGCACACCCTGAATGTGTTGCTTGTGGGACTTCATTTCAATATATTTTACCGGATGGTGAATTAGGGCCAACTTTTACTGTACCTAGTGAGCATCATTTGATTGATGATTCATATATGCTTAAATACAAATCGTTTGGACTACTTCATCCTACAGCAATATTGCGAAGACTATCAATGTTGCAGATAAATGGATATAGAAATGAATTTACATATGCTGAAGACAATGATTTATTTTTGCGATTGGCCGAGATAGGTCAACTTTCAAATATAATAGAAGTTTTATTCAGGTACCGTATCCATCCAGTTAATACAAAATATACCAAACGTGATATTCAAAGGAAATCTGGAGAGGAAGGTATTTTGCAAGCATGTGAAAGAAGAGGTGTTGACAAACAAATATATATAGATATGTTTTCAAAACAAACTGGAGAAACATCAGCAGATGAAAATCCCTATAGCTCAATAGCTTGGATGTGCTTGAAAGTTCGAAACCGTAAAGCAGCAGTGAAATATGCCATGAGCGCTTTAAAGATACAACCATTCAACAAGGAGTCTTGGCGTGTACTATATTGCGCAGTTCGTGGTTATTAGGATAAATAAATAATGATTGCTAAGACATTTGGTATGTTAAATAATAAAAGCAAACAATTATTTAAGGGTATATGTAAAAATACAAATTTTTTATTAGGTTCTATTGTAGAGAGACGTAATTTACACAAAGGAAATCAATTTTCCTGGGAACAGATTCCTGTAATAATAAATAATCGAAATCGCTTAACCTATCTAGATTTGTTAGTAAACTGGCTTCTGGACGCCGGCATGAAAAATATTATTATTCTTGATAATGATTCCACATATCATCCATTGATCGAGTATTATAAATCATTAGAAAAAGTTAATATAAAATATTTGCATAACAATTTAGGTTATAAGGCATTATGGAAATCATCAGTCTATCGACAGATACGAAAAAATTTTTATATTTATACAGATTCTGATGTTGTACCTGTACAGCAGTGTCCCAAGGACGTTATCGATTTTATGTATCAGACTTTATTGAATAATTCAAAAATAAAACGAATTGGCATGGGCTTGAAATATGATGATTTGCCGGAGTTTTATGATGGAAAGGAAGATGTAGTTCTATGGGAAAGTAAATTTTGGAATAAACCAATTAACAGTTATTTGTTTGAGGCGGGCGTGGACACCACATTAGCAATGTATCGACCCATGATTAAACACGGTCAAGGATACTGTGTACGTACTGGCTACCCTTACCTTCTGCATCACATGCCTTGGTATGAAGACAGTAATAATCTTTCTGAAGAAAGTAGGTATTACAACGAGCATGTACAACATAATTCAACTTGGTGGAGTGGAAAAAGCAATATAATACGTACTAAAGTTATAAATCGTATACGAGAAGAAGATGTATGATTGAGGTTGTACGTGGTAGTACGCAAACAACCATTGCCATGCTGGTGTGGGTACCCATTGTGCTCATGCTGTTTGCAACGTTAACACCGCGTCGTGCCGTGTTAGCAGCCTTTATCATAGCTTGGTTGTTTTTACCACAGGCATCTTACAGGATTACTCTTTTACCTGGCTTAACAAAAATGAACATTACAGCATTGTCTGTGCTGCTGGGAATAATTCTTTTTGATACCAATTCTCTGACGCGTTTCAAGCCAACCTGGTATGATGTCCCTATTTTTATTGTGATATTCAGTCCGGTGATTACCTCAATTTCTGTAGGTCTTGGGCCGTATGACGGCTTTTCCTGGGCACGTCAACAATTCATTTCTATTGGATTACCCTACCTGTTTGGTCGTTTGTACTTCATGTCACCACAAGGTCTTAAAGACTTGACAATAGGACTGTTTATTGGTGGTTTATTATATACCCCATTTGTCTTGTGGGAACATCGGGTGAGTCCACAATTGCATTTACAAATTTATGGTTATCGACAGCACAGTTTTGCACAACAAGTACGCCCAGGTGGTGGATATCGCCCGATGGTGTTCATGCAGCATGGCCTGGCAGTGGGGATGTGGATGACGATAACGGCGTTGTCGGCTTTCTTGCTTTGGCGCACCAAAGTACTCAAACAATTTTTCAATGTTCCCATGATATTTTTTGTGATTGGTCTTGGGGTGATGGTATTTATCACCAAGTCTACTGGCGCTATTGCCTTGTATATTTTGGGATTGGTAGCCCTTTCGGGGCTCTCATACTTTAAAACACGCTGGATTCTAATTGGATTATGCCTGGTACCCATTATATATGTCTACCAGAATGCTTCGAACACGCTCGATCGTCAGTGGGTAGTAGAACAGATGACCCATGTATTCTCTGAACAACGTGTAGGATCCTACCGTTACCGTGTGGAAATGGAAGACGCGCTGGTGCGATGGACACATCAGCGCCCAATCTTTGGTTGGGCTCGACAATATATGCGTCCGGGTTCATATGGTGATTTAGAGACCGATATTGAAGGCGGTGGTGTTACCGACAGTATGTGGGTAATTGCATTTGCAGGGCGTGGTATTGTTGGCTTGACAGCCGACATGGCGTTGATTTTATTACCAGCGATTATATTGTATCGCAAAATCCCTCCACGTTTCTGGACGCTTCCTTCTGTGTCTTCAGCGGTTGTTCTGGCACTGATTCTGGTACTCTGGATGTGGGATAACCTGCTCAATTCCATGCCGAACCCAATCTATTATCTGGCTGTTGGTGGACTTCTGGGGCTGCCGAAGGTCACTTTTACGCGAAGGGTGGCATTTGCGGATCAAGCTCCGGGCGATGAATCAAGATCAACAGTTCCTGGTCAGTATGTCCTACCGGATCAACGTGCTCAGCGACGCAATCGTCGGAACAGAAGCACCCCATAATTCGAAAATTTTTGTTGACTCGATGATGCTTATGCAAGATTGCATGAACTGGCTGAAAAGATATTCGAGTACGAGAAGTTAGGAGTTTCCCATCATGTTTTTCCGCAGAATGCTAATCGCATTGACTTTATTATCCGGGCAATTGTTCGCCGGGTGTGGCAGTGGTGATCCACAACAGCAGGGATCGTTTGAAGTGGATGGCCGGGAGCCTGGCCGGCAACAATTGCGACCAATTCAGTCTCAGGAAACAACCCCGGAAGACTTCCATGTTGATGAGACCACCCCGGTGCCTGCTGATGAAATCGAACCGGAGGAATAAACTGCCTGCTTGGTATTTTGCGCCAAAATCTGGTGTAATCTCATGCAAGTCGGGTGGGATTTGCCATTTCTGCCATCCCATAAAGATGTAGCTGATAGTCTTAAAGTATTGCCATAACACTACTTACGTCTGTATCCCCTGATTGGCAAGAGAATTGCTTCCTTCTACATAAATAACAAAAGGAGGAGCAAATTCATGAGCAGTTATTCCCACGGCATGTACCGGTCACGCAATGGTCTTCTGTTTGGTGTTTGCCGAGGCATCGCATCCTACTTCGATTTTTCTGTTTTCTGGTTTCGTGTCATTACCGTTGTTGCCATTCTCTGCACTGGTTTCTTTCCCTTGGTTGTACTTTATTTCGTCCTGGCACTGATGATGAAGAAAGAGCCTTGGTATTGATGTAAATCCAATTGTGAAGCAAAGGATCAATTGTTTTTTTGCACTCCCACGGTAAAGTGATACTGTCCGGCAGCCACGCGCAGAACGACCCGGTCGGGGGTGTCATGCAAGTACGTGATGGTGGCGATCTGTTCCAGGTTTTCTCCCGATTCTCGAATTTCGGATACTTTGGCTGTCGGCAGATGCACTTCCGCGACAGTATTGGCTGGCACACGGATGTCCCAGTGAAACACATCGTTTTCTATACGCCAATGGCTTTCAATTGTGCCATGGGCAGTTTTTTGTTGCGCACGTGCCCAGTCGAGTCTGCCCATATGATCGGGTGACAGAATGAATTCTTTGTAGCCCGGAGCAGTTTCCTTGGGACGGATTCCCGCGATGCCGGTGTAAAACCACTCACCAATACTATTGTAACAGTTGTGGATATGAGAACGATGCCCACCCCAGTGCTCCCAGGTAGTTGTGGCGCCTTCCGCGAGCATGAATCCCCACCCCGGAAAGGTTTCTTTACTGGTATACGCATAGACCAGGTCGTTTCTCCCTGATTCGCGAAGTGCCGTCGTCAGTATCGGGACACCGACCAGCCCAACATCCAGATGACCATCATGCTCTTCCAGGATTTTGTGTTCCAGGCGTTCTAAAATCGTTGCTCGCAGGTCTGACGGCGTTACTCCGACGAGCAGGGGATATGCCAGGTCCAGTTGGGTATCATCGGCATAGGTGTTGCGTTCAGCGTCATAGAACACTTCCTGAATCCGTTGCCGCAAGGCGTCTCGCTCTTTCGCATAACGTTCAGCATCTTCCGGATTTCCCAGTACTTGGGCGATATGATGCATCCAGTCAAAACTTTGCACGAGTACACAATTGTTCACCAGATGTACTGATCGTTCTGCCTCCGCTTCGTTCCGATGGGGCCGTGCCCAATCTCCCAGATACCAGTTACGGTAATATTCATTCGGCCAGCCCATGAGCAGCCCATCGTCTTCTTTATATTCTGCGACATACACGTCGAGCCAGTTCTGCATGGTTGAGTAATTTTCATCAAGCATACGTTGATCACCGTATTGCACATAGGCTTCCCAAGGTGCGCCAATGACAAACGAACACCAGTAGGGTCCACCTCCGGCAGAATGGGGATTGGGTGCGATATGCGGTAAACCGCCATCCGGACGTTGGGAGTCGCGCCAGTGCGCCATCCAATTTGCGTACAGGGGACCCATACCATGCATTTTCATGGCTGTCGGTGTGCTCGCCAGTCCATCACCCCCATAGCCCAGCCGTTCGGCATGTGGGCAGTCCACCTGATAGCCACCCAAGGTCAGGCATTCCAAGGTGTAGTGCACCATGTCATGAATGCGGTTCAGCAGGTCATTGGAACAAGAAAATGAACTCAGCACTTCATAATCGGTGCGCACCAGTTTTGCCGTAATGGTTTCTGGTTGTGGTGGATTTTCCATCCCAGAAATTCGGACATAGCGAAAACCATGATAATTAAAACGATTCTCGTAGGTTTCTCCGGATTCACCCCGCGCAATATACTGGCCCCGCTGATTGAAGCTTTCCAGCTTCTGCCCGTCATACTGGTCGCCAAACTCAAAATTAAGCTCCTGATCCGGCATAAGATCATCAAAGTGCATGTGAAAGGTACCGGCGAGATTCGTTCCAAAATCAACCAGCCAGACTCCATCATTTTCAGCTATCACTTCCTGTGGCTGCATTGTCCGCACAGCCCGGTTTGGCTCTGCCAGCATAGCGGACACGGTGTGTGGTGGTATCTCTGGCAGACTGACGGGATACCAGCTGGAATCATCGTGATCTACCGCGGCCCAATCGGGCAAGATTGCCCGTCCGTCGACCGCTTCACCGCCATATTGATGGGAAAACCAGCGATCTATTCGACTGTAATGACTTGGATGCGCTTTCCAGTCTGCTCCTGTTGCGAATAGCTGCGTTTCGCCGTCGTGATAAGTGACTTCGATAAATCCGCGAACTACCGGGCCGGGGTGAACAACACCAGGAAACTCTTCTGTGTACCAGCCGCGGCCCAGCCACAATCCGAAAGTATTGTCGCCAGCCTTTAGATGTTGTGTAACGTCATGCACCACATAGAGAGAACGTTCATTGAATTGTGAAGGACCGGGCATCAGCACATGATCGTCCACTTTATCGCCGTTCAGGTACAACTCATAATATCCGAGGGCGTTGATGTATGCGCGTGCTGCGACAGGTTCCCGGGGCAAATCAATCACCTTACGGAGCAAGGGGTATTCCGGATTCCCATCAACCGGATTCATGGCAATGTAATCTCCTGGCCACGCTTCCTCCATCATGCCCGTGACCCACTTCGCCGGTGCACTCCAGTCAGTGACCTGATCCAATTCATCCCATACGCGAACTATCCAGTAGCATGCGGTACGTGGTGACAATGGTGCGCCGTCATAGGGAACCATATTACTGGTGTCTGCATATACTTTGCGGGTATCCCAGAGGTCACCTTCTTCTCTGGCAAGTATATCTGGGGAGGAAGCCACCAGTATCTGGAAGGCACTTTGTGCTGCTCCTCTGCGGGTAGATTCAACTTGCCAACTTAAGCGTGGATAGTGTGTGTCAACGTGTAATGGTACTTCATGATATTCACAACGTAAATTCTGGACTTGCATCCCCATTTCCCCAGCCTGTACGGCATTGATGCCCGTCCACAGGGCAAAAAAACTGCTCAACACAAATAAAAGAACGGATTTACACATACTTGTTTTCTTTCCCACAATGATTACCATGATGAACATGCAACATGGCGTAATATTTTCTGATTTCCCCCAGCCATGAAAGCACATGGTAGCAAAAAACAGGAACAGATGTCTTCTCTATTTCACGGAGTTTATAATATTTTTAGAAAATTCGCCAATAATACCTTAATTTTGTGAATATTTTATCATGCTGAATGTAATTCCAATAGGAAATACCCAAACTTACCTACGTCTGAAGGAGAGAAGAATAATGAAAGATATTCCGATTCTGACAACACCCACCATAGAAAATGCATCTGTCGTAGAATATATTGGCCTGGTAACCTCTCGAAATGTACGTGCCATGAACATTTTCAAAGATTTTATGACATCTTTTCGGGATGTATTTGGAGGAAGGTCCGGGTCGTATCAAAATATCATGTCAGAAATGGAAAGTGAAGTGCTACAGGAGATTCGTGAGAAAACGCAGGTACTTGGTGGAAACGCGGTCATTGGTTTCTCACTGGACTTCGAAAGCATCGGCTCAAAAGACCGTTCTCTGATCATGGTGCATGGCAGAGGAACTGCAGTCATTATACAATGAGTATGAGTTATTACGGTTCCTTATGTTGTTCTTGGTACCAGCACAATACTTGCTTGCGTTGCGTGTTTTTCTGTGCGATGCCTGCATTGCGGAGCATTCCACGGTGTTTTGTGCGGCGAACAGGGGTGCCCGCAAACCGTTGATCAAATGTTGCTTCATCCATCTTTGTCAATTCAATGAGTGATGGGTAAGTCGTTTCAGGTCTTGGTTTAAGGGCTGGATGGGTTCCCTCTTTTGCAAAACGATTCCAGGGACAAACTTCCTGGCAGATATCGCAACCAAAAACCCAATTACCCATGTCATTTTGTATGCTGGGCGGGATATCACCTCGATTTTCGATTGTATGATAGCTGATGCACTTATTAGAGTCTACGACCGCTTCTTCCACGATGGCGTCGGTCGGACATGCTTCAATACAGGCACGGCAGGAACCGCAATGATTTTCCATAGGTGTGTCTGGAGTCAGGAGCAGGGTGGTGAGGACGGTGCCAAGGAGGAACCAAGAACCCATGTCACGGCGAAGAATCAGGCTGTTTTTACCGGTCCAGCCCAGTCCGGCGCGTTCTGCCCAAGTGCGCTCCAGGACATGCCCGGAGTCTACACACACATAGGTCTGCACTTCAGTATCAACTTCATCTCCCAAGGATTCAATAAATTTCGCGAGTTCAATCAGGGGCTTTTTTAATACTTTGTGATAATCTTTTCCCAGTGCATAGCGGGCAATTAAGCCTGAATTGTCGGGTGGATCAGGGAGATCCCCATTAAAATAACTTCGCGCAACGACCACCACCGAATGTGTTCCCGGCAATTTTTTTTGAACATCGACGCGGAGGGATTTTGTGCGTTCTATCCAATCCATGTCTGCGTGAAAACCACGGTCCAGCCAGTTTTGCAATCTGTTCGTCGGGTCTGTCGTTTCTGCATCAGCGATGGCACAGGCATCCCATCCCAAAGCTTGTGCGTGAGACTTAACACGTATAGCGTGCTTGTCTGCTGCTGTGCTCATGAGAGATTGACGCGGACGCCATATCGTTCCAACAGACGTTGGTTCCATTCGTCACCACCGGGCAGATTTGCCGTTTTGAACACAGGTGGTTCCAGGCCAGCATCTGCAAAATTGCAGCATATGCCATAGACAATTTCTTCTACAATGCAAAGGTTTACAACACTGGAAGTGGGGCCAGTCATCACCTCGTATCCGGGAATGGGCAGTGCCGCGTCACCAGGTGTACCACCGTTATCAATAACAACATCACATATTTCGTATAGTTTGTGTGACATGTTTTTGCCATAATCCGCCGCTTTAGATTGCGCAAGGCAGGTGATGGCAATGGTCTGAATTCCACGTTCTTGCGCAAGCAGCGCCATTTCAACGGGTACCGCGTTTTTGCCACTGTTAGATACGATGGTAAGAACTTCACCTGGAAGTATTCCAGCCTTATCCAGTACGATTTTTGCCAGCCCGGGTAGTCGCTCAAGTTGTGTGCTGGTAGCTGGACCTTCATGTTGCATCAGTGCGGGGAAAAGGATGGCATTGACCGGTGCCAGTCCACCTGCCCGATAATACAACTCCTCAGAAGTCATATGCGAGTGTCCGGTACCGAAAACGTGCCAGACGCCACCACCAATGAGGCTTTTACCGATGCGCTCTACTGCTTCTGCAATTGGCCCTTGTTGCGATTGTGCAACCTTGCCCAAAAGTTCTTGCGTCGTTTCAAAAAAACGCATGGTGATTATCTCCCGTCAGTCACTGGTATTTTTAAATGAATAACAAGTGTGGTGACAGCACCGTTCAGTAATAGAAACAGATGTGTACTTTAATTGGTAGATTTATGATTGTTATCTGAATTGCAGTCCCTGCACAGTCCATACAGGAACACTTCATGGCTTTCCATCAAAAAACCTTTGGGTACCATTTTTTCCAGTTCACTGGGGCATCCCCGAATTTCAAATACACGACCACACTGTTGACAACTGAAATGATGGTGATGTCCCTTGCCGGATACCTCGTAGCGCTGCGGTTCTCCTGGAAGTTCTACCGGAACCAGCCAACCTTGCTCCGTGAGACCTTTAAGTGTGCGGTATACAGTAGCAATCCCCATGTTGGGTACCCGTCCACGCGCATCATCAAGCAGTTCTTGCGGGCTCATAGGGCGATTGGCGTCCAGAAGGACATCGCGGATTGCGCGGCGTTGCGCTGTATCTCGTTGCATGACTCAAACTCCAGTTTTGCCGGCAATCAATGGAAGGAAGCTGTCGTTTACCCCTGCGTGATGCCAACCCCTGCATAAAAGATTATACCAAAATATTTCCGGAAACACATGCAGTATCTGGTATTTTATAATACTAAATAATCTCATAGTACAACAGAAGCTTCATTTGCCATCTTCTTTACGCAATAAAATGCTGTAATGACTCAGTTATTACGTTGTTGCTCCGGAATCAACAGGAGTGGAATTAGTACCCTGAATCATGATTTGATGTCAGCTTTTATAATACATTGAACAAGAATACAATCAGTAGGATGGAACAGCAAACTTATTTTGATAGCGGATTTTTTATATTTTCTACGTCAATACCATTGTTGAGCAACGTTTGTTCTTGAATCTGATAAAGTCGCGCTTCGTAGACTTGCTCCATTTCCGACAGGGCTTCTGCCAGATGATGCTCTTCATCTTTGTTCAGATTGCCCTTGGTTTTGCTTTTCAACATAGTAAGCGTGTCCAGAAAAAATTTAGCCTGATCCAGATTGACGGTAACCTGCTGGGCACCTTGTGGAGCAATCACACCAAGTGCAAACATGGCTTGTGCGGCCAGGCTAGCTACCAAGTTGGCAAAAGAAGCATCTATTTCGACATTTTCATCAAGCGAAGTCTTATCAGCGCTATCCACATTTAAAGATTCAGCAACAGACTGCGTATTGCGTTGTTCTGCATCCTGCTGATTCTTCAGCAAGGCCTCTTCTTTCTCGCGTCTGACCTGTTCTTTCCAATCTTCGTCGATGAAGACTCTTTTTTCATCGTTGTTCGACATATACCATTCTCTTCGATTGGCTTGTCCCATAGCGATGTTCTGTACATACTGCAATTAAGTGCATGCAGGCATGTATTAGTATCGCAATCGCGGGATTGAAGCTGCTGTTAAATAACCAGACCCCCGGGCCCAGGTGTTGGGACCGGGGGAAATATCAGTATGTTATAACATGCAACAGAAACAGTAGCATGAGCAGAAAGTCATTGAGGACAAATGATTCTTACCGGTAATAGTTCACCTGAATCTATTTGTTCTTATGGCGATTCTGCCTCCTCTTTTTCTTCCGTTTATGCTTGTTAATCTTTGCTTTACGGACTTTTCTTCCACCTGCCACGTCCGTTATCTCCTTATTCTGTTGTGTTTTGCACTGTTTTCTATGCTAATTAATATTTGAATTCCGTATGTATGATCATACGTATCACTATTTACGCTGGCTATTGAAGCCAGTGATCGTCCAGCATACTATAATCCAGTAATTCCTGTTCATTAAAATACAGGGCTATTTCCCGACTGGCTGTGTCGAGTGAGTCCGAAGCATGAATAATGTTGTTTTGCATACTCAGACCTAGATCACCACGAATGGTACCCACATCGGCTTTGAGACAATTGGTTGCCCCATTCATTTTGCGTACCTGTGCTACTGCGTCTGAACCTTCCCACACCATCTGAACGGTCGGCCCTGAAGTGATAAAGTTTACCAACTCCTGGAAAAAGGGTTTCTCAATATGTTCCTCATAGTGTTTACCGGCAATTTCAGTTGACAAGGTTTGAATCTTCAGCCCGACCAGCTTTAAGCCGCGTTGTTCAAATCGACGAATACATTCTCCGATCAACCTGCGACCAACACCATCCGGCTTGATCATTACAAAAGTACGTTCACTCACGTAGACACAATCCTTTCATCTCAATGGCAGCCTGTATCTACATGACCTGACTGCCCCAGATGTCGTTTTGCTCAATTAGTGTATAGATTTTCTGTGGAATTACAAGAGAGGTAAGGCAAATAAACACGCAATAAGTGCTTTTTTATTGACCTGTGGTCAATACACACCATCCCTATACATCCAGAAGGCACATTATACCAATTTAATACAGAATGTTGCAAACCTTCCAGGACATCAAAATTCTCTCAGGTTCATACCTAAGTACACCATTTTGTTCTTGAGTGCAATCACAGCATTCTGTGAATTAAGCACAATCACGCCGGGGGTGTCTGTTGTTGCTGGCACGCCCTCCGGGGTGCGGTGTTGGGGGCGGTATTGTCCCGGGGTGACGGCTCGTTAGCCTTACCCTGCGCTACGGTGCTGTAATCGCTCCGCGATAGAGACAGGTTATGAGCTGGATTTTTGTTGGCACGCCTTCCGGGGTGCGGTGATGGGGGCGGTATTGTCCCGGGGTGGCGGCTCGTTAGCCTTACCCCGCGCTACGGCGCTTTAATCGCTCCGCGATAGGGACAGGTGGTGGGACGTACACCAGGCTACGCTCCTCCGATTCCACCTATGCCATCATTTCCACCCACACCTTCATGCCCAAATAATGTGTACCCCGATGTGCGCGAAGCGCGACCATTAGGTTTCGATTATAATCTAAACTCATGAATTATGCATCCAGGTATTGCATATTGTAAACTGCCCCCCAGTGAGGAGGATGTCAGTAATGAGCAACTCGATGGTTCAGATTAATCTTGAATCTGTCACGTCTGTAATTGCGCTGGAAGAAATACTTGCACGGCCTTACCCGGAAGATGTGGCTTATGCAAAAAAGATTGAGGGGTCGATTTTGGTCTTGGGCGCGGGAGGCAAGATGGGGCCAAGTCTTGTAGCGCGCATCGTACGTGCCAGGGAGGCAGCGGGTAAGCAGTACCATGTCCATGCGGTTTCACGCTTCAGCGATAATGCGCAGCGTGAATATCTTGAAAAAATCGGTGCCAATACAATCACTACAGACTTGCTGGATGAGTCCAGTCTGGAAACATTGCCGGATTGCCCCAATGTCATCTATATGGCAGGTACCAAATTCGGCGCTTCTGATAACCAGGACTTTACCTGGGCGATGAATGCGTATGTCCCTGGCCGTGTGGCGGACCGCTTCCGAAATTCACGTATTGTTGCTTTCTCCACCGGTAATGTATACCCCTTTGTATCGCCAGAAACAGGTGGCTGTCGAGAAGTAGACCCGGTCGGGCCAGTGGGAGAATACGCACAATCCTGCCTGGGACGTGAGCGCGTGCTCCAATATTTTTCCCGTAATCATAGCATTCCAGTTTGTATTCTGCGGTTGAATTACGCGGTCGAATTGCGCTACGGCGTGTTGTGCGATATAGCAACCCGTATTCTAAATAGCCAACCTGTTAACCTCAGCATGGGCTGGGTCAATCTCATCTGGCAAGGCGATGCCAATTCTGTATGTTTCCGGAGTCTGGAACATTGCCAGACACCTGCCGATATTTTGAACCTGACCGGGCCAGAGGTGTTGTCTGTGCGATCACTTGCGGAACGACTTGGTGATAAGTTGGGTGTTGCGCCGCAATTCGAAGGTGAGGAAGGGGACAGCGCATTATTAAACAATGCGGCCCGTTGTCATGAGCGGTTCGGAATTCCTCGTGTTTCTCTGGAGACTATGCTGGCCGGTGTGGCGGCCTGGATAAAAAGTGGGGGAGTGATGTTGGGGAAACCAACGAAATTCGAGGTGCGAAATGGCCAGTTCTGAAACATTGCCACGCAGAAGTCCTGAGGAACTTCGGGAAAAACTTTTTCAAGGGGTGGTAATTCCAGCACATCCGCTCGCGCTGAATGTTTCACGAAAACTGGATGAGCGGCATCAGCGAGCGTTAGCGCGGTATTACCTGGCTGCTGGAGCCGGTGGGTTGGCAGTAGGAGTACACACGACCCAGTTTGCCATACATAACCCGGAAATCGGGTTGTATCGTCCTGTGTTGGAAATCGCGTCGGAGGAAGCTGTCCGTTTCTCTGACAAGCACGGTTCACGACCGGTAATGATAGCTGGTGTTGTGGGAGATACCGATCAGGCCACACGTGAAGCCGAAATTGCCCGTGATTTGGGGTATGAGTGTGTCTTGTTGAGCCTGAAGACGATGGCGGGTAAAAGCAATGAAGTCCTGCTGTCCCATGCACGCAAGGTGGCCGAAATTCTTCCTGTATTTGGGTTCTACTTGCAGCCAACGCTGGGTGGTCCAGTACTGGATTACGCATTCTGGCGAGCATTCGCAA
This sequence comes from uncultured Nitrospirales bacterium, assembly GCA_964537975.1. Lineage (GTDB taxonomy): Bacteria > Hydrogenedentota > Hydrogenedentia > Hydrogenedentales > SCBR16-9 > SCBR16-9. Next base: position 129,100 of record CAZIDP010000006.1, read on the forward strand.
CGATTCCCAATGTGGTCGCAGTCAAGATTGCGCCTTTCAACCGCTACCAAACCTTGGATGTGGTACGTGGCGTGGTGGATGCAGGTTGTTCAGAGAGCGTTGCCTTGTATACCGGAAATGATGACACGATTGTGAACGACTTACTGGCGCGCTTTCCGTTTTCCGGGGTTCGTATTGCAGGAGGACTGCTTGGCCACTGGGCAGTATGGACCGCCGGGGCAGTCAAGCTGTTGCATGATATACAATCTATTATAATCAGGAACAATCCTGTGCCGGTTGAAATGTTGACCCGGGCTGCTGAAGTTACCGACTGTAACGCCGCGTTTTTTGATCCTAAGCACAAATTCGCGGGCTGTATTCCCGGTATACATGAAATTTTACGGCGACAAGGCTTGCTGCCAGGGCGCTGGTGTCTTGATCCAAATGAAGAATTGTCGCCGGGGCAAATGGATGAAATAGACCGTGTGGAAAACGCATACCCGCATTTAACAGACAACGAATTTGTTCGTGAACATCTGGAAGAATGGCTGGCGCAATAATAGTCAGACTTTTGCAAAGAGGGGAGAACATATGAATATTTTTTGGAATCGACTGAAGAAAATTGGTCCTGCCCTGGTATTGGCGGCAGTAGTCTTGGGGCCGGGGAGCATAACGCTCAGCACAAACGCGGGCAGTTCATATGGTTACAGGCTATTGTGGGTGCTTGTGATGACTACCATTTTCATGATTACCTACACCTGGATGTCTGCACGCATCGGATTGGTTACCCGGCAAACACTGTTTCAGGTTACCCGGAAGCGGTATGGCAAGGTACTCTCTATCCTGGGAGGTATTACGGGATTCCTGGCGATACTGGCATTCCAGGCAAGCAACAGTGCTGCGTTGGGGATGACAGGTGAACTCCTTTTAGGCTTGGACCCCCGATTGAGCGCGTTAATTCTCTATTTCCCGACGATGGGTTTGATATTCATGCCCAACCTGTATCGCAAGCTGGAGTTCCTGGTAAAATTAGTAGTCGGTGCCATGGTACTGGCGTTTGTAGGTACTTTGATATCGGTCGGTCTGGATGTCCGATTGATGGTTTCTGGTTTTGTGCCATCTTTCCCCGATGGCGGTGCTGTGTTTCTGGCACTGGGGATGGCAGCAACCACCTTTTCCGTTGCCGCGGCCGCCTACCAGTCGCATCTGATGCGAGAAAAAGACTGGGGAGAAGAAGACATCAATACGGCCAGTCTTGATACCTTGCTTGGCATTGGTATCCTCGGCCTGGTATCAATCGTCGTGTTACTGACCAGTGCCGGTATCATGCATGCGGAAGGTGAAAGTGGATTCAGTGTCGCAGGAATGGCAAACATCCTCGAACCTTTTGCGGGGCCAGCAGCGTTTTATCTCTTTATGTTTGGCTTTTTCTTTGCGGCTTTTTCTTCTACTGTGGTTAATCCGCTTATCGGGGCGACCTTGTTGGTTGACGGGCTGGATCAAAATACCTCGATGGATGGTAAACCGGTGAAGATTTGGACCACAGTTGCGATGACCGCTGGACTGATCATAGTTCTCATCTTCGGGAGCACGCCCATCCAGGTACTCAGGGTAGCGCAAGCGCTTTCTGTTGTCGCATTTCCAATACTCGGATTTCTGATTTTCGCGTTGTCACGTGACAAAAAAATCATGGGCAAGTATGCAACCCGCGGCTGGGTTCAGGTTATCGCGGTTGTCGGCTATCTTATGCTGCTTGGAATCATTCTCAACAATATCAGGCAGATACTGGGATTGTTTACTTAACAAAACAAGGCACCATGCTGTGATGGTGCCTTTTATACCAGAAATTACCTGTCATACAATGCCGTAAATCAATCGAGACATTTATTTTGTTACCAGTTCAAACGGTGCAGATTTTTACAGCCTGGCGCAGTGACGCGATCGGTTCATGTGTCGGGACAAATTCATGGGCAAAATAGCCTTCAAAACCAGTATCGGCAATAGCTTGACTGATACGACGATAATTTAACTCCTGGGAGTCGTCGATCTCATTGCGTCCCGGAACACCACCCGTGTGGAAATGGCCAATATACTCTATATGCTCCTGAATTGTGTCGATGATATCGCCTTCCATGATTTGCATGTGAAAGATGTCGTAGAGCAAGCTGAAATTCTTTGAACCAAGTGATTTGGCCAACTCGACACCCCAAAGGGTGTAGTCGCATTGATAGTCCGGGTGGTTACGTTTACTGTTGAGTAATTCCATACAGACATTAATCCCTAACGATTCGGCCATTGGCATAATTCGAGATAATCCGCGTACGCAATAAAGGATACCCTGATCATCTGGCAGTCCTTGGCGGTTTCCGGAAAAAACAATCATGTTTTTCAGACCTGCCTCAGCGATTTTTGGGAGGAGCTCTTCTGAGCGCGCGACCAGACGATCATGATTATGCGGCGCGTTCCAGCCATCTTCAATAGTGCCGGGACCATTGACCATCGAACAGGTCAGCCCGTACTTTTTAACGACAGCGGCTTCTTCCAGATTCAACAAATCAATGGCAACAAGTCCCAGGTCAACAGCAACCTCTGCCAACTCCTCCAGCGTCAAACCGCGAAAGCACCATCGACACACGGATTGTTTTAAACGACCCGAGCATACTTCATTTATGACTTCCGGGTTTTCTTCTTGTGCCTTGCTGGAACCCATGAACATCATGCCTCCCGAAGCTGCCATTGATGTCAAGGCAGTTCTGCGTGTAATACCACCTGCTTGATTCATAAATTATTTCCTCCTTTATATATAAATTACTAGCCTATATTCTGCCAATGTTCTAAGATAAAGGCAAATTAAATATTATCTTAACATTAATAATATGTTTCTCAAACAAGTAACAAAATATAGCAGCATGAACTTACTGTTTATCTTGGGGGCAATTTGATATTTAAAAGCCAGGAAGTCGCTTCAAGTAGCGTCTGTTACCACTCCAGTTATTCGTAATCGACTCGAGTCAATGCCGTTGGCATCCAGTTGCAGCACAATGGCATTATACAGTGCTTGTGGCATTACCGGTTCCCGATACAGTACAAACAGTGTCCGTTGTTGATTATCACTTACAACAGTATATTCGTACTCTGCGTCGTCCAGCAACACGATCCAATAATTACCTTCAAAAAAACGTCCCCAGAACGTGTCAAACTGTACCTTTAATTTGGCATTGGTCGTCGTGTCAACAATACGGGCACTCCCTTCAATACTGCGCTCACGACCATCTGGTGTGCCAACCCGACCACGATTCAGGACACTGATGCGTCCTGGTCCGATAATGTCATATTCAGCGGTTACCGCGACCAGATTCATATTAAAAAATGAAGGGTTGCTGGCGATTTCGTGCCACAAGCCGACATAGCGTTCTACGTCAACAAATGGAACCACTTCTGGCTCAGGACCAGTATTCAAACAGCCCGGCAATATAGTAGCAACAAATATTATGGATACAGTAAACAGACTACGGTGAATTTTTCTATGCATGTGTCAAATCCTTTTAAAAAACAAATATCAAGCGGCAACTTATTGTAACATCGTTGTCACCAAACGATTCCGACCTGATTCTTTGGCTTGGTACAGCGCCTGGTCTGCTGTCAATATTAAATCGTGGAGTTTTCTATTGATGTCAGGAGTGGTCGTTGAAACTCCGAGACTCACGGTTACATGATCACCTACTGGTGAGTACTTGTGTTCCAATGCGAGCTCTTCAACTTGACGTCGCATTTGTTCCGCTATAAGTAAAGCACCGGCTTCTTCGGTCTCAGGTAATATAATGATAAATTCTTCACCACCATACCGGGCGGCCAGATCATCCGGGCGTCTTATAGTTTGTTTAAATACATTGGCTACTGCACATATGCACAAATCACCTTGTTGGTGACCATAATGATCGTTGTAAGATTTGAATGCATCAATGTCTAGCAAAATGATAGAAAGCTTGGATTTGTTGCGTATTGCACGGTACCATTCATTTTCAATGCGTTCATTAAATGCACGACGATTTGCCAGACCGGTCAATCCGTCTAGTTGCGATAGCTTACGCAGATCATCTTCCAATGCTTTACGTTGGGTTATATCCTGCAGAGCAATCTGTACGCCTATTTTGCCCTCATACAATACACAACCTGCACGAAGCACAACATACACTACACTATTGTTACGTTGAATACGTGCTTCAATCGGCTCAGCCCGTCCACCACGTCGCTCTACATTTTCCAGATACGTGCCCACTATATCACGATCATCTTGATGTAAAAATGCTACCATGGACTTGCCCGTCAGAGAACTGACATCAACCTCTCCAAGTACGCGCAAGGTCGCATTATTGAAAAATACCAGTTTATTCTGAACTTGTACTGCTAGTGCTTCAGGGGATAATTCAACCAGTGTACGATAACGCATTTCACTTTCTTGTTGCGCTTCTTCAATTTGAGAGCGTTCAGCGATGACATGTTCAAGGCGTTCTTTTTGACGTTGAATTTCTTCGCTTTGTATCCGAATCAGGAGTTCTTTTTCCTTGATAGCACAAAAGCTGTTTACTTTACTACGCAAAATCTCTGGTTCCAAGGGTTTACATAAATAATCGACTGCCCCCGCCAGATAACCTTCCCGGATAAAATGCTGGTCCACATTTTCACCACTTATGAATAACACGGGCAAACCATTAAATTTTGAATCACTCCGAATTTTTTTTACCAGCTCAAAACCATTCATGCCGGGCATACGCACATCGATCAGCGCAAGGGTGAAATCGTGTTTTTGGAGCAGTGGCAGCACTTCCTCAGTGCGTGTGGTCATAAAAGATTCCAACGCCAAAGGCTCTAATAACTTCTCCAGGGTGAGCAGGTTCACACGTTGATCATCAACCAAGAGAATTTTATGTTTCATGTTTATCCCCACACACTACCGTATAATATTCGGAATAGTTTTTTATCATGCCAGATAGCTTTTATAGTTGTATTATGCTGAATACGGGTATTTTTATCGTAAAACGTATTTTTATAAAACTTCATCGAACTTCAGATATTTACCGTTTATTCTGTATATCCCGTAATAATCAGAATATCCAGATACTACATGATGCCAGATTGTGACTCAGGTTTTCATCAAAAGAATTATTGTGAGGGCGATGGAAGTAGGAGAAATGCAGAAATACAGCATAATAAATATGCGATATAGCAGTAATTTCTTAAATCTAATCGCCAGCAATACCAAAGGCCAACTTTAACTTGCACATCCCTGTGTTTGTTTGTTATACTTACTAAATCAAAGCGACGCGGGGTGGAGCAGTCTGGTAGCTCGTTGGGC
>CAZIDP010000007.1:0-54858 GCA_964537975.1 uncultured Nitrospirales bacterium
ACAATCCGTTCCAACTCGAAGTCTTTGACACGTTCCAGGACCCGGGTGCCACAGCCAATGACAACTACGATGGTGACATCACCGACCACATTGAAGTTACCGGAACCGTCGATGCCAACACAGTCGGTTCCTATGAACTAAATTACCGAATAATTGACTCCTCCGGCAATGAAGCGGTACTGGTTCGCACAGTTATAGTAGCGTTGATAGATGAAGAACCTGAGCCGAATGCATATCACATCGAATTGCGCTCTCCAGCAGCGTTGCTGGTATCAGGGGGGTATGCCGAGTTATCTGTGCCAAACGGCATGCAGATGTACACCTGGTCACATGATGGCCTGCTGCTTGATGAAGGTGAAAGAATGTCGGGCACTGCATCGGATACGTTACGTATCCAGAATTTATACCCGGCAGATAGCGGTGCTTATACATGTTCGTTCGAAGATACACACCAACTGCATCATGTCACTGAGCCTTACGAGCTGGTCGTGCCCGATGAACCTGCAGTCCCGGCTGGACACCTGATTCCATTTGTATTGCTGGCAGGCACTATTTCAATCATTGGATGTTGTATGGTCAGTAAACGTACATAGCCGACATATCTATAATGATTTTAGGATCAAAACGACCCTGCAATAAAGTCTATTGACAACAAATATTGCAGGGTCGAAGGCATCAATTTTACCACTTGTTATTCTATGGCAGTAGCACTATCGCTATCTCCAACACAATGATACAGCCCAGTTCCTTCTATAGGCGTACAATCCAACCCCTCAAACCGAACAGGGCTGACGAAATCCATTGGACCGCCTTTGATCGTGACATAGCCATTTTCTTGCGTAATGCTTTCGGCATTCGGCGCCAGGGTCACCAGATAATCGTGAGACATATCAGGCCGTAACCAGACGAGAAAAACGAAACCATAGGTGCCGTCTTCCGCAATATAGCTCTGGTACCAGTCATTGCCATGAATTTGCTGGTCATGAAAGAGCCAACCGCCACGGTTCTGCCACAGCATAGGTGCCTTATGGGTATCAAAACCCTCTATCAGTATGGGAGTCCAGTCGTTGCCATCTTCAATGGTGAATCGCGCATACCCTTGATCATTTATACGCACCCGATGTGGGTATCCATCCATCGCCGTGCCAGCGGCTACATTCATTTTTACGGGTTTTTCACCGTACAGATAGCGTTGGCGTACTGCTGGGGCATGGTCCACGGCAGCATGCCCATACGGCATAACAAAATAGCGGGCCTTAATCCAGTCTCCTTTTTCCAGACGATTAATAGATTCTGGGGCAGTCAAAAACATTTCTGTCCAGCGTGTATCCCCGTATACACTTAAACCGAATTGTTCAACAGGCTTGCCACCCAATACACCTTCGAAGGACTGGATAACAAATGCCATATTGCCGTTTTCATGGCTGTAAGCGGCAGCAAAAGGAGTATCTTTACCCAAAGGAATGGCTTCTAAAGCCCAGGAATCATCCGCAGCTACATCAACTATCTGCGTTTCCCCTTCAGTATCGGTATACGCGACTTGCGGCCAGACAGTACGTACGATATAAGCACCAGCATTGAGGAAACGTAGGTTATGGGCGCTGTCCCCGTCAATTTCCACGGTATCCAGCACATTCAGGGTGAGTTCCACATAACTGCGGGTTTCATCCAACTCCGGTGTTTCAAAAACTTCCAGTGTCGTGGCAATCTTGCCATCTTCACTCAGGTAGTCATTACCGAAACTGGCCAGGTTGGGTGAAGTCAGGTAGATTCGGGTGTCTTGATGCAGATTATTCACCCATTCTCCCCCGGACTTGTAACGCAAGAGGCCTAATACTGAAACGTGGTGGTGTTGCGGTTGTCCCGGCCAGTAGAAATTTGACTGGCCACGAACATCTGCCCAGTAATAATTCCGGCCATCTTCACGGGGGTACTCGAATGGTACATAACAGAAGGTTTCTGTTGGGCCAATTGAGGCATGAAAGTAATGATGGAAAAATCGTATGGAAGATATCTGAATCAGCGGGTGGGTTCCCCAGTTTCCAAACAGATGGTAGACCCGGCCTTTGAAAGGTGTTTCCGGTTCCAAGGCAATTGGCACATAGGACTCCCCATATGAAGCATCGCCTTCTTTACGACCTTCTTCAAATTCACCACCAAAGTTTTTGCATACCTGCACCTGCACCGGTAACGGGAAGCCATGTTCATCGGTCAGGACAGCTGCTTCCAGAACACCATACCGGTGTCGCACATTGCATACAATATTTGCAAGGAACGGGCTGGTGATTTCCAGGCCAACATCATAACGCTGATTGGGATTAATTAGTCCCTCTTCAAAGCTGCGGGGGCCTGCATAATCAACCGTGATTTCATAGAATCCACGCTCAGGCTGATAACCTTCGAGGGAGCCCCGCTGCAATTCGAATGACACGCGGTTGGCGTGCAATTCCTGGTGCAACATTTGTTCCACTTGCTCACCATCGGCTGCCAATAGAATACCCAGTGCAGAACCGCGGCGTGACGCGCCTTCCTCACTGAGAGATACATTGGGAACATAGACCACATGCGACGATTCACCACTGCCTGGTTGCCGGTTGGCTTCAGACATCGAAATATCAATTCGCGGGGCAGGTGCCGGGCCTTCATCATACCGTCGTACATTCAGATTAAAGAATATACGCTCGCCATAACAATACAATGCCAGTTCGACTTCTCCGTCCATTTCCATCGCTTTTAAATCACGGAGATGAATTTCATACATCTCGGCTCCGAAGTTGTAAATATTAATACGACCAGGACCCGAAACAGCGACATCATCGAGCCGCAATGAACCCGGGGCAATATTGAACAACGATTCGCCGGCCAGGTTGAAGACCTCCAGTCCCACATTGGCTACATCCAGCTCTGCACGATACGTCAAGCCTTCAATTACCAGCACTTCACGGGCGGCATCTGGCCATTTCACATTTACCTTTGCCTGATTTGGTACCGGCGCGTAAGCCCAGGCCAAATTTGATGCCAGTATTGCCATGAGTAATATACTCCTCATACAAATATCCTTTCATTAACATTGAAGATAGAAACTGCCAGTTATAGCGAAACTAATGCAGAAACAACAATAAATCACACAGTACCCCTGATTCAATTCAAGGAAGAAATAGAAGTCTGCATGATATATCTTTCAGATGCAAATAGAACTTGCCAGACATGAGAATCTTGTTATTTTTCACCAGCCTATACTGCACGCATAAGAATAATACACGGCTAGACTGCTTCGGCAGCCATCACCCTGTCACGGCCTGCCTTTTTGGCTCTGTACAGAGCATCGTCTGCCGCTTTCAGCAAATTCTCTACAGTTTCTCCATCATCCGGATATGAAGCCACGCCAATGGACAAGGTCAAATTTTTTAAAGTAAGATTTTGGTGGCGAATTTCGAGGCCATGAATTTTTTCGCGAATCCATTCCGCCCGATGCATCGTATCTGACTTGGATGCCTCAGGTAGTATGACCACCAGTTCTTCCCCACCGTATCGACAGGCAATATCACTGCCTCGTATAATCCCGTGTAAAAAATGGCCCAAATCGCGGATAACAGCATCGCCAGCCGCATGGCCATGGGTATCATTAAATTTTTTGAAGTGGTCAATATCAAGTATCATTAAACCCAGACTGTGACTGGGATTTCGGGCAGCACGCAATAATTCACGATCAAGTGATTCTTCCATGAATCGTCGATTATACAACCCGGTTAATGGGTCTCGGGTAGCCTGGTTACGCAAGGTTTGCTGTAATTTGAGGTTGGATACGGCAAGCGCTATCTGTTCTGAACATGCTTCGACAAATTGCTGTTCCACATTACTGATTTCGCGTACTTCATGAAAATGCAGATTCAATAAGCCACATGATTCACCCTGTGCCATCATCGGGATACACATACTGCTGGCGCTTAATCCCAATTTCAAATGCTTGCAGGTGACTTCATCTTCATTACTCAGGTTACTCAGATAGACTTGCCCCCTGCGCAATGCCCAGCAGTCTACTGGAGCAAACATGGATTCCGTTGTTTCATCCGGTCCCCAAAGTACTTTTGCCTCGACAAGATTACGTGATTCACTGGTGAGACATAACGCACCTGATGTTTTTGGAAACAAACGGGGTAGATATTGCCGCATTACTGCGAATGCTTCGTCCATATCCATACTGGTTTGAAGCATATCGGTCATGATACCCAATTGCTGTACTCGTTCATTTCGTTCAGCCAATTCCTGAACCCGCAAAGCGAGTTCCTCGCGTGAATGCTCACTTAACAATTGAAAACGTTCTCGCTTCAGTTGTTCACGCAGCAAGAAAACTATCAACGACACCAGCAATATAACACCAAGCGTACAACCACCAACTAATACTAAAAAGGTTGATGTAATAATACGGCGATTTTCCTGAGCCAGCACTACAATATTATTTCCTTCAAGTCGCAGTAGTTCATCAAACTTTTCCCGTAGTTGGTCCATTATCGCCTTGCCCTCGCTGGACAATTCTTCTAGTCGAATACTGCCGCGTTCATGTTCAGACATGGTATCAATCGATTCACGTGCCAACTCAATTTTCATATTGATCAAGGGAACAAGTTCATCCAGTGCTGGTCGCAGTTCTGGTGTTGTCATCGCATTGAGATTAATACTATTTATTAATGGTTCAATTTTAGGTAGAGCACTGTAATATGGGCCGAGGTATGCGGGATCACCCATTAAAAAGTACCCACGCCGGGCAGTTTCAATATCTTTGATGAGTGAAAGCAATGATACAAGATCATTGTAGGCTTCATAACGATTTTTTAAGGATTCGGTACTTTCGCGGTAGGTGTATAGCATTCGTATTGAACCGGCCATGAGAAGAGACAACGTCAATAACAAAATCACTGTGCCCAAGATGATTTTCTTCGACAAAATGGGCATGATCGGTTTGCTTGCCACAAGGTTATGGGGCAAAATATTCGATGACATGTCCGATATGTGCATGGCTGGTTTCCTGGATGGAAAGGATATTTAATCAATAAGTAAATTCATTAAATACCGCAATCCGCGTATGCATTTTCTGCATATTAACACAGTAAGATGGAGAACTCCAATTTTTAATTACCTGACAATAAAATAAAAAACCCGAAGTCAAACTTGCTCAATTATTCGACTTCGGGAAACTTATTTTTTAATCTTGATTTTGGCCAGATTACATGCGAGTCATAATTATAGGTAACAATATCATCCAAAGCCGCCCATCAAGAAAGTAACGAAACTGGTTCTGTTTGCCAATGCGTCGGGATGCTGTCCTTCCGAGAGCATGGGGGGCTTGGAATTATATCGCACAAATTCCACGTGACCATCCATGAACAGTACATTCGAACCACCAGGTACATGGTTATAGAAAGCAACAGCAGGTGGTACAGGCAGACCGGCGTCCATTGCAATATTGTCCGTATTGGCCCAGGTATCAAACATGACAAAAATTTCGCTTTGAGCAATGGCGGCTGCACCTGGATTGTTGATATCTGTTATGAAGAAGCGTTCTACACCTTCCCTGAGCCGGGTATAACTACTGGGAAGTGCACTGCCGTCATCATCCAAGAATCCTGCGGGACGATGTTGGTCAAGTATTGATCCACTGATATCATTGATGTTTACCGTAAGCGAAACCCAGGTACCGAAGTCAGGGCACCCGATGTTTGCCATTGAACCAACACCCCTGACCGTTCCTGCTTGCTCTGTTGTCCACCAGTTTGCCCGTGTCCAGACGCTGTCCAGATACTGTGACTGCGTACTTGCGGCATATGGATTGTAGAAATAGGATACGGGGAAAGAAAGGTAGAAATTCAGACAATCCTGCACGCCGGTCTCAGAAGCCATACGAGACAGTTCCTGGATTTGCCCGGTAAAATCCTCTTCCACGCCGAAACCACCAATACCCCAGGGGTCCCAATCTGCCCGGGAATCAGAAGGGCAAATGGCAATACTGGGGTCATTCCAGTAATCAGGATAGAGTGCGTCGCCACCCATACCATTCATCCACGAGTACACCCAGGAACCATTGTGGGCAAATGTCGTATTACCTGGTGGGAACATACCACCACGGTTTTCACCTGAATACATCTTGAGTACCAGGCCCCATTGCTTGAGGTTATTCGCGCAAGACGCCCTTCGTGCTGCTTCACGTGCCCGTGCAAGCGCAGGGAGCAGAATGGCTGCCAGAATGCCAATGATTGCAATAACCACCAGCAGTTCGATCAGCGTAAAACCAAGCTTACGATTCCGATACATTTAAGAGTCCTCCATTGTAATGGTTTATAATGAAACAAAACCTATCTCTATTATAATGTACAATACAATGCACAAAAATGCTAGAATACTAAAAACCGTAAATGGAACATTTTTGATATGACATTAATTCCAAAAATTACCTATACCAATACTTTCGTGGGTTTACGTAATAATCGTCCCATTGCCATGAAAAGCTTTTTCTTTAATCAAGGTATTCTGGGCATGCAACCGGATTATACGGTGCGTAATTTCACTTATTGGATGAAGCGTTGCCAAATCTGTGATCATGGTGAAGTAGTTCCTCATAATCATGATTTTTACGAAATAGCGGTCATTTTAGGGGGTTCTGCTGAACATTATACGAATGACAAGAAAGAATACGTACACCGGGGCACTGTTTTGGTCATACCCCCTGGGGAATGCCATGGCTTCAACGAATTAAAGGGCTTGACAAAAATAAATCTTTACTATATTTCAGAGTGGTTGGCAGATGATCTTCAGTTGCTCTGGCGCCAGGAAGCCTTGGTACCCCTTTTTCTCGGGCATATCCTGTTTCAGCAACACCTCCACCAACCTACCTATTCATTCGAATGTGAAGAAATGCTTTTTCTGGAAATAGTCAATGAATTACAAGCGATTCAAGATGAACTGGATAGTAATAGCCCATCTCTCGTCTACTTGCAAGCGGCATTCTTAAAAGTATTGGTGCGAATGAGTCAGGCTTATACCCAAATGTATCCTGATTGGAATGATGGATATGGTATTGTACGCAAAGAAGTTACCTATGTGTTGCGCGAAGTGGAAGAGTGTATTGACGGTAACCGAAAATTTGATATGCAGGATGTGGCCAGCCGGTTGTCCTTATCGCAAGAATATGTATGCCGACTTTTCAAAACAGCCACGGGACGTCCACCCATGGAATATTATCAATACCGTAGAATTCAGCAAGGTGCACGCAGGCTGTTGTCACCCGAGACCAGTGTAACCGATATTGCGCATGAACTCGGTTTTTGCGATACTTCTCATTTTAGTCGCCAATTTCGTAAATACATGGGTAAGGAACCACGAGAATACCGTAAGATGTTTCAACGTACAGAAGCATCAACAGAGTTACTGCCAATGGATTTATGAAGCCTTACAATATTATTAAGAATTGCACTGGTTTTTATATGCTCAGATGCCTTATACATTAACTGCAGGAGCCATGACAGATGATTCGTTTATACACCAATTGTTTTTTCATATGCATTGTAATAAACATGTTGTTATTAAATGCTTGTGCTGAAATGGAGTCCATAGAAGAGAAGATAGCTGTAGAATTGGAGCAGGCAGAAGGAGCTCCTGTTATTTCCGTTAATCCGGGATTCTTGCCCCAGGATTATGAACCTCTGGATAAATCGGGACAGGAGTTACTTCAGGTATCGGTTATAAACAGTCATGACCACCTGTACCGTATGCAGGACCTTCCGAAATATCTGGAAGCAGCAAGCGACATGGGAATAACCCAAACCTTGTTTGTTGCCAGTTCCTATTATACGTTGATGGGTGAAAACCATGAACAAAACGATGGAAATTTGTGGAATTCAGAGGTACTGCTGGAAGCAGCCCGCCGTTATCCTGGGCAAATTCTGCCTTTTGTTACTTTACACCCCGAAGATGAGGACAAAATTTCCACGCTGGAGCACTACCGGGAAGAAGGGGCATTGGGCCTTAAACTGTATACCGGTCATGGAAATTTCTATGAACATCCACTGGATGCATCGATAATGTTGCCGGTGTATGCCTGGTGTGAAGCCAATGAGTTCCCTGTCTGCTGGCACGTTAACCTGACACGATACGCCAATGAATTTGAAGCCGTTTTGGCTCAATTTCCCAATTTGAAAGTGTTATTACCACACTTTGGAGTTACCTTTTATGCACCAAGCGGAAGTGCTATGCGACGCTTGGAATCACTACTCGATACCTACCCCAATTTATATACGGACACCAGTTTTGGTACACGAAACATCCTCGTGAATGGCATGGAACGCGTAAGTCGCGAGCCAGAAATCTTTCAGGCCTTTTACGAAAAATACCAGGACCGTATAGTTTGGGGCACCGATATGGTAGTCACAGGAAATCGTGAAAAAACCAGGGAATGGATCGAGTCCGTAATTCGGGCTTGCCGTGAAATGCATGAGAAAGAATACTACAGTTTTTGGATGGCGGCAAAAGGCAGCCCACACAGTGCTGGGAAACAATCACATCCTTATGGTGTGCTGCGGGGTTTGAAGCTCCCAGAAGAAATTCTAATCAAGATTTATAATTCAAACATCCGTCATTTTCTGGGACTTGATTAATTCCTGTAATTACAATTGACCACTACGATACTATATTATTGTTAAGAATGAGCATGCTTGGTAGTTTATAAAAGACCTTTATTATCACCAAATTGTACTTATGGGTATGCCGATGAAATACAAATCACATGGAACTATATGGGGAATTGCCACAGTCGTCGTGCTGGGCAGTTTGTTTGTGGCCGGTGCGCGCAATAGCTGGTGGCACCCCGAACAAGTGATCCTCGAACTTCCCGAACGATTGGTTGAGCATGCCATAGAATTACTGGAATCAGATGAAAACTTGCTTAACCCTGAAACACAACTCGCTGTACGGGCTGCCTCTGTACCTGCAGAAAAAAACATGGTGCGCACTGCCGAAGCTGCCTATGTACTGGCAATCCAATTTCAACGTGAGCGCAACCTGAATGGCGCAGAAGCACTCTTCAAAAGAGCCATCAACCTGAACCCGGAATGGAGTTGGCCCTATGCTGGACTGGGAACATTGCTGGGTCGGCATACACTGGGACGTGTTGAAGAAGCGGAAGCCGCATTGCGCAAGGCGATTGCACTAGACCCACGATGGAGTAAACCGCATGTCAGTTTACTTGTATTGCTCCGGGTTGAAGACCGGTATGAAGAAGCAGAAAAAGAAGCTTTAATCGCACTGGAACTCGATCCGGATAACATCGCATTACACAACAATTACGCCAATTTGCTATTGGCCATGAAACGGTATGAAGAAGCAGAAATTCATTATCGTCTGGCAATAGAACTGGGGTTGGACCACGCAAAACCATACTATAATCTCGCCTGCCTCTACAGCCTGCAAGGCGAAACAAATAAAGCGTTGCATTACCTGGAAGAAGCAGTTAATCGTGCGGATGTATTGCGAGATGATGCGCTACGTGATACAGACTTCGAACCGATACGAGATGATCCACATTTTAAACGCATTGTGTACGGTGAATGATTCAACATTGATTTGCAGGTTACTCAAGTTTATTACTATGCCTGTCAACACATGTTGCGAATGCACCTGAGGTTTTACAGCAATTTAAAGGAGATGACCGTGAGCAATATTGGACTGGCGCTGCAACTATATACACTTCGTAAAGAAGCGGCTGAAAACCTGGAAGACACACTGAAAAAAGTGCATGACACAGGCTTTGAATATGTTCAATGGAGCGGTATGCCAGATATTGCTCCAGAAATTATACGTGAGATGCTAGACAAATCAGGATTAAAAGCTATCGCTGGGCATTATCCTCTGGAAGCATTTGAAAAAGACATTGAAGATTCTATCGCGTATTGGCACATCATTGGTGCGCCAGATGTCGCAGTGGGTAGCATGCCAAAAGAAAATCAAAGCGATATACGACTTTGGGACCTCGGCGCCCAGCGTCTGGAATCTGTTGGCGCACGACTTCGTTCTCATGGTCTACGATTTTCCTACCATAACCATGCCTTTGAATTGGCCTGCTTTGACGGTTCAAGCAAAACCAAGCTGGACCGAATTTTCATTCACACCCGTCCTGCCCATGTTCATGCAGAACTGGATATCGCCTGGCTCCAAATCGGTGGAGCCAATCCTGCCGACATGCTCCGGAAATATGCTGGACGTTGTCCCGTTATCCATGTAAAAGATTTGACAGCAAATGCCACTGAGAACAACCCGGAATTCGTTCCATTGGGTCATGGCATTATGGACTGGGAATCGGTGTTTGATGCGGGCGAAGAAGCTGGTGTTGAGTGGTACGTTTATGAACAAGATACTGTTTCTGAGAATCCCTTTGAAGATGTCCGGATCAGTTATGATTTCTTGAGCACACATGCATGAATACTGTAAGGTGTTGCTACATAGCATCAAAAAATTATAGCCAATGAATTTGCCAATTAGTATATGGGGGAGATTCACATCATGAGTATCATAAAGCCCGTTATTCAATTGTATTCTGTACGAGACCATCTGGATAAAGACCCCGATCATACGCTTAAATCCCTGAGCGATATGGGGTATGCCCATGTTGAAATGGCAGGCACGGCTGGTTTAGAGCATGAAGCATTTAAAGTGTTGCTGAACAAGCATGGGCTCACCGCCGTCAGCAGCCATCTACCCTACGAAAAAATTGTCGAACAAACTGAAAGCATTATCGAGGAAGCACGACTTTTTGATTTGGAATTTGTCGTCGTGCCCTGGCTGGGAGGGGATGCATTTGGTGATGCACATGCATGGCAATCAGCAGCTTCACAAATGAATTCTGCTGGAGCCATCTTACGCTCCGCTGGCATTAAACTATGTTATCATAACCATGCACACGAATTTGCTGAATATGACGGCAAAACTGCATTTGACCACATTTTTGACCATTCTGAATCCACCAACCTTGGTCTTGAATTAGATACCGCGTGGGCCGCCATCGGCAACTCAAATGTTCCAGCATTGATTGATCGCTTTAAGGGACGATTGCCCTTATTGCATCTTAAAGATTACCGTTTGGATTCCAATGGTGAACCTGTATTGACAGAACTGGGCCACGGTATTATTAAATGGGGACCAATTCTGGAAGCAGCCCAAAATGCCGGTGTAATCTGGTACATTGCGGAACTTGACAACTCAGAATCGGATTCATTGGAAAGTGCGCACATCAATATCTCATTCATGCAAGAATATTTTATTTGATTTTTGGCATTTTGGATTGATTACAACTTCATTTATCATTAAGTAAATAATGGGTTGATTCCAACTTGCGGGTAGTAACAGCATGAGCTTGTGCTAACTATATTCCCCTGATGTTAAATACATCCTGATCTTATGAAGATATCCTGTACATTGTTTTTTACTAAAAGGACTCCTTACAACTTGAGTTTGATTTTACGACATAAGCAGACCCGATCATGCTGCATTTTGTTTGTCTTGTTACTGGCAGGTTGCGAAAGTGGGGTGCTTTTGCAAGGCATGGTTGTGGACTTCAAAGGTGAGGCTCTACCCGGTGTTGCGGTAATTAATTCTGAATCAGGAAGTCAAACCATCACCAATGGGCAAGGTACTTACAGGTTACGCGTACCTTTGGGGACGGTGTCCATTGAATACCATAAAACTGGCTACACACCGGGACGCATGGAACTTAACTTGCAAGATACCCGTTCAGTTGATGTGAATAACGCTTTACTGTGGCCCCTGCCGATTGAAAAAGGTGTTTACCTCTTTGTCAACTTCCAGTATCACGATGTTGACCGAATGGAACCAGAAACGTATCAGCGTAACAATGGCTCCCCTGTATTGGCGTTGCCGCGTGAACCAGACACCGAAACAACACAACAAACTGTTCGACTGCTTTGTTATGATATGCCGCCATTTGACATCCGTGTCCACCGTTTGTCGGAATTAAAAGTCAAGAAACCTATGTCCGGAGCAATCGAAGAAACGGTCTGGGGACCTGTCGAAAATATATCGGTATTTCCTGTAGGTATTGATGAACCAGAACGCCTATTGCTGGAAATTGATATCCTTAACCCTTTGCAGCCAGGCATATATGCTGTTCATTGGGGCGCACTGGATGGATATACCACCCTGGACACCCGTTGTTTTGTTTTTCGTGTTATTGAAGAAAAACAGGACTTGGATGAAAATTCCGATGAGGAAGCACCCGAAGAAACAGCCACATCTTAACGGCTACATCAATGCTCGTGATGGCTTTCTACTTCTTTCCATTTTCCTTTTTCGAAAGTACATAAATACGCGATAACAAACGGGTCCTTGACCTTGGCATGTTCACGCGGAGTTACCAATAAGCGAATTTTGCCACTTTTTTCGCCAAACACCAGGTACTCTTGCGCAAAGTGAACTTCAATCGCTACGTCTGCTTCTGGGCCCTCTTCCGGTATGGGCCGCTCATCGCGTTCGTTGGTCTGATTAACCAATGTCTTTCCCAATTCAACAAGCAGTTTCTCATGGTGCCGGACCCGTAAGCTATGCGCTGAACCTCCTACCAGCACAAACAACAACAAGCCGACCAGCATTCTCAAGCGCCATACAGCCAATTTGTTTTGCTTCATATTTAGAATCTTTCATATGTTAAAATGCACTATACTAAATTTTATCACAAAATTTGTTTTTTGAGAAGCACACAAGGCCACAAGGAGAATTCAAAATTCAGCAACTTGAATTTTTCATTTTACTTCGTATTAGTTATTATGATAAATTATATTTACTTTTATATATTGAAATCGAACTCTTAACATTATCGCAATCGTTCAGGTTTGCGATATAGTATTTTTATAATTATCGCTCAGTATTTTTGTTCACAGATACAAGGAAATAATTATGCCCGAAGTTCCTGCAATAAACCCCCTCGTGCTGCAGGCAGCAAAGGTGTTATGGAAACAAAGATACTTCATCCTGATCATTGTGTTCTTGGCAACAGCTATTGGTGTAGCGCGTGAAATACTCATCCCAAGCGGGTATGTTGCCTCCAGCTTTCTGCTGGTAACTTCCCCAAATATTGGGGGTGACACAGGCGAATTGCTTCCAGCCAACTTAAATCCCAAAGCGTATGAAAATCTGTTAATGTCTGACAATGTTTTGGGAGAAGTTCTTTCTGCTCTGATCGCCAATGGTGTTTATAAAAGACTGGATGCACCATCACTGGAACGCTTTCGAAAGCAATTTGAAATTAATATTGCAGAAGTAGACAAAACCGCCCGTCCAGTAAATTATTCGCCATTAATTCAACTTACAGCATCTGGTGTAACCAAAGACATTGCAGTTAAAGCTGTAGATGAATGGGCCAATATAGCCAAAATAGTTGCAGGGGATGTAGCAAAGACCGGTTTGATTGCTGTAGGCGAAGCATTGCAAAACCAAAGCAACCAGTATGAACTTAAATTAGAGCAAATATGGGTAGATATTGAAAAAGAAAAATCAGAATGGAACCTGGATGTCCTGGAACGTAAAATCGATGTTCGCGTTTCTTTATTAAATACGCTGGAAGAGAAACGACTGAGCATCACTCGCAACGTAGCCATAGCCCAACAAAAGCTGCTTTTTATTCGTGATGATGTAGCCAAAGAAGCCCTGGGTGAACTGGAACTATATATTAACAACGCTAAAAAGCTGTCAACAGAACTGGAACAAGAAGCTGGGGAATGGAATACAGATATCATGGAGCGTGAGATGACTGCACTACTCACGCTTATGAATGACTTGCGAACCAAGTTGACCGATGCTGTTAAAAAGCAAGCTGCGCAAGAACAGCGCCTGGAAAGCATTCGTGAAAATATTGCTTCTGAAGAACCTTACCTGTTGTTGGCCCGTGCTCCAGATGAAGCCGCATACTGGATCATTTCTGAAACCAATTCAGATGAGATCACACCGCGTGACATCAGCGGCCAGGTCATGGTATCACAGCAACTCAATGATGTTTATTGGACTTCCAGAAGAGAAGAGCAGATTATTCTGGCTGAGCTGGCAGGACTTGCTGCCGAAATCGAATCTATAGAGTTACAATATAATGATCTGTACAAAACCCGTGACAAGCTGACATTGATGCTTGCACAACATAAAAACACCCAGGATACGTTGCGCCTGCAGATAAATATGGAAGAAAACCGTTACAGCAAACTTGGCCAGGGAGAGATTTTGGCGCTACGAAGTCAGGAACGCGAGACAATGATTGAATTGGCCGGGTTGGAAGCAGAGCTGGATGCTACAGAATTGCATATCAATTTGTTAGGTGTAGAACTGGAAAACTTACAGGCTACATTAGCCAAGCATGATATCATTCAGAAACGTCTGAAAAAGCAGGAAGAAGTAGCCATGTTGTTATATAGCGACATCCGACGTTCTGATTCATTTTCCATGGCAGCAACTGCACTTGCTTCTGCACAAGACCAGTTTTCCAACAATACCATCGGCTTGAATCAAATCACCAACAATGCGCATGCTATCGAAGACAGAGGCTTATTGGGCAGGAAAGGTCGCGTACTTATTCTGGCTATGCTTTCATTCATGCTAACTGCAGGTGCCGTAGTTTTTGCAGAAATAGGTCTGCCTAAAGTTAAACACCACCTCCAGACCGAACCGAACTCGCGAATCCCAAGTGATGCCTGAGGATCGGATTCATCCAGCGAAACCTACGGCATAACATTTGCTTTCAACTTATTTAAAAACTGCATGAATGATTCACTGTCAGTCCCCTTGGTGAATATGGTATGCTTGCCTTCTAAATAATAGAAACCGCTACTGACGCATTGAGATTCAAAACAGTGCAGCTTACACGACATACGGATTATTCCCTGCGCATACTGTTGTATCTGGGGAGCATGAAAACACCTGTAACGATCTCTCATATCGCCACCAGTTTCGGGATATCCAAGAATCATCTCGTCAAAGTAGCCCATCGTCTGGGTAAGCTCGGTTTCATCACCACAACCCGGGGCAGATCAGGTGGTCTGGCATTGGCACATCCGGCAGATGAAATATCTTTGGGCCAGGTAGTACGTGCCATGGAGCCCGGCTTTGATATTGTCGAATGTTTTGATATGCAATCCAATACGTGTGCCATTGCTGATGTGTGCCGTCTGCGCAACGCACTTTCGCAAGCCAACAGCGCATTCTTACAAGCGTTGGATGTTTACACCCTTGCCGACATGTTAATGGAACCCAATCAGTTGAATGATCGTTTGGTAAATACGTTGCCATTGCACAAATAACGCTACGCTTAATACAGCGTTACCTGGTCTCGAATTGCTTCAAAACGCTGGGGTCCAATTCCACTGACTTGCAACAAGTCTTCTACAGTTTGAAACGGTCTTTGATTTCTGAATTGTATTATTCTACCCGCCAGTGCAGGGCCAATACCTGGTAATGTTTCCAATTCAGCCTGCGTTGCCCGGTTTATAGCAACATATCCTGGTTGATTCACGCCAGCACTACTGCTCCTCTCGACACTAACTGGCTGCACTATAGGAGAATTCACAGGTGAATTCACCTGGTTCTGTGACTCCTGAATGACACTTGCCAGGGTATCAACCCCTGCACCGCTCATAGTATATGCGGCAGGGTTCAACGGTACTTTACCTTCGGTACGACGTAATCGCATTACACCAGAATCAACTTCACGCTGTGGTGCTACCGGGATTGTCAGCGTTGTTCCATCGATTATCCATGCAGCGGGATTTATGTCGCGCAGGTCTGCCTGATCAGTTAGACCACCACTCACATTTATCAAGTCGTCAACGCGGGAAACCGGGGGCATCCAATAGAATCCAGGTTTACGGACTGCTCCCATAACAGCCACCCCGATTTTCTCTACATCATGTTCATTCGGTGATACTGCTGTACGCGTCTCTTGAGACATCATTGCTGTAGTCACTTCGCTTGCTTGTTGTGTTGTATTCTCATGGACAGCCATGACTTCAGCGGCTTCAGCAACGGAGGCAACTTTCACTGCTGCATCGGTATCTACACCCGCCTGCTCAGAGGTAAAAGTTGCTGGTACAAATGCGTGATCGTTTTGCTTTTGTTTCTCAATATAAAACAGTGTGACAGCCCCCAATAGAATTGAGATTGCCAACCCCGACAATATAATCTGCTCGCGCGTAGTTAATAAGCGACTTAACATATCCAGGTTTCCCCCTTGTCTATGCTTTACTGTGATTTTTCCATAACATGTGCTCAGTAAAATTGCGTATACTTTATAGCACATAAAGGAGACAGCTCAAAAATATGGCATGGTTAATACAAATAGATAACAGGGGAATGAAATAGATTCTCAGGATTGCTTATTCTCAGGTACAAAATTATCTGTTTTTTGTGTTGTCTAAGTATATAATTGAACTTCAAAGAAAAGGGATTTTTCATATTCAGATAAGCATTTGCTCATTGTTTGCCGGTTGCTTTTATTGACATTACTTTTTCTATAGCGAGTTTTCATTATGAATACAAGACTTTCAGTTCAAAAATCCATAGCAGGCACTTCCGCAGAACGTCCTCCTGCAGGCCCATTAGCGACTTACTTTTGTGCAGCCGATGCCGGTGTAAGTTTAAAAGATTATTCTACCCGGGCCGATGTCATGATGGATTGTCTCCTACGGTATTACGAACAATACAAACCAGATGTCATCTGGTTGGAGTTGGATGCCTGGATAATCGCTGAGGCAATCGGGATTCCCATGAAATATAAAAACATGGAAAATCCACCATATCCTGAACATAACAACCTGATTCAATACCCGGAAGACCTTGAACGATTACCTATGTCTTCTGATATGCCCCGCTCCCGCCAACCTGTCATCCTGGATGTGGCTTCTAAAATACGCGAACAACTTGGTGACTCTGTATTTATAGCTGCTGGGACCGGCATGATGCCCTATTCGTTGGCGTGCGCGTTGGCTGGTGTACAACGTATCAATGGTTGGTTAAAATCCGATCCCGCTTTTGCACAGGAGATATTCAACTTTTGCAAAACACATATCATGACATACGCACAAGCATTATTCAGCAATGATATCGACTTGCTGGTTATCGAAGAGCCCTCGGTAAGTGAGCTATCCATGTTACGATTTCGAAGTACCGTCTTGCCATTACTTACCGATACCATACTGGCATTGCGATCATTAACAACGCTTCCGATATCACTGCGCTTACCTGGCCCATCAATGGAATTATTGGGTGACTTGGCTACGGTCCCTGTCGATGTCCTGGAACTCGGCTATGAAGTACCGCTTGGGGTAGCATGCGATCGCATCCCTGAGACCATTGGACTCTGGGGTGGTATTGATCCCTACAAAGTAATGCTGAAAGGGAGTGCAAGGCAAGTACGGAATGTAGTACAGGATGTGTTGGCCTTGATTGATGAAACGGGTAGACGTCGTTTTGTAATTGGTTCTTCGGGGCCGTTAGCCCCAATGACACCCGCAGCCAACCTTAAGGGATTGTTGTGGGCTGCCCGGGAGTGGCGCGAATAGGCAGTCCTGTTATATAAGCAGCTCGACCATCCATTTGGATCATTCACCCATGTGTATTGCCAGGCACCCCACTCAATTTTGCTTTTAACACCGATTAAACAATTTATTTTATAAAATTTAACATTTGACGCCTCCACAAGAGAGTGCTACAATCTAAGTTGGACTATTTTCCGTAAACATTGTAAAATATAGTCGATAATCTGTTTACAAAGGCGGCATCAATGCTCGGTTTTCGCAGAGAAAAATCCGAATCGAACACACCAACCAGTGCTTCTTCTGACAAAAGTACGGGTTCGGCACCCCCACGCCATCTGGGAGAAATGCTGCTTTATGAAGGATTGATCGATCAAGAGCAGTTGAATCAGGCGCTGGCAGAGCAGGAAAAAGAAGACACGTACCTGGGACAAGTCCTGGTAAATATGAATGTTATAACCCAGGATGCCCTCACTTCTTTCCTTGTAAAACAGTGCAAAATCCCCCACCTCAGCTTACAAGATTATGACATTGGAACAGATGTATTAAGTCTGGTACCCCAGGAAATTTGCGAAAAATACCGCCTGTTACCCATAGATAAACTGGGGCGGATTCTTACAGTCGCCATGGTTGATCCGCTCCATGCTGAAGCACTTGATGAAGTGAAAAAGGCGTGTCCCGATCTGAGAATCAAGCCGATATTATGTGATTGGCGGCATTTTGAACAGGTCGCAGAAAAAGTATTTCAGAGAAATGACGGTGGTAAACCGGTCACCATGCAAAGCTTTGGGCTGTCCATGAGCAGTGCGCCAGTCAAAAAGGTCGAGCCTGTAACTCCGCCTGCGGTTTCACCAACTTCAGAAACAAAATCCACATCAACGGTATCAAACCCAGTTTCCGGAATTAATGCACAAGAGCTGGCAAGCGCACTTTCCCAAAGTCTACGGGAAACTTTTGGAGACACCTTTCATCATGACAGCAAGCCCGATACCACCCAGGGACTGACCCAGGAAGCAATGGTTCAGGCATTGCGTGAGACCATGCAAGACAGTATGGGTGAATTGATACGAACTTTGAAAACTACCCCTGCTGAACCTGTGGACAGTATGGGTGGCATCACACCTAATGATCTTGCTACGCTCCTGCGTGAAAGTATTGGCTCTGCTCTATATGAACCATTGACTGCTTTGGCAGAAGAAATTCGTGCCAACAAAGCAACTCCACCAACCACTACTCCATCGCTATCAAGTGAAGACATCGCTCACATCATTCGTGAAGGGGTAGGCGACACCCTGCAGGATGCTATGGCCACAATGGTGGTTCAGCTCAGAGCTTCAACAAACAACAACAACATTACAGCAGAAAATATTGGCAATAGCATTAAAGAAAGCTTGAACGACACCATGCAAGAAGTCATGGCTGTATTCAGTGCTCAGATGCATGCTGCACAAAATTCAAAATCGAATGCAGCGCCTTCTATTGATCCAGAGCAAATAGCTTCAATATTAAAAGATAGTATTCGCGAGGGCATGCAGGATGTTCAGCGTATGTCACAAGAAGCACATAAAGAACAAGCCGCTTCATCAGATGCATTCTCTGTTATCACACCTGAATCATTGGCAGAAATTATGCGGGACAGTGTCGGTGGTGTCATGCAGGAAGCGATGTCAATACTCAGCACACAGTTACATACCACGCAAGCATCAAACCCTGCTTCAGGCACTTCCTTTGATCCAGAACAAATAGCAATGATTCTGAAAGAAAGCATTCGTGAAGGAATGCAGGAAGTATTGAGCACAACAACACATCTGCCAACACAGGAAAGCAAGCAACCACAAGAATCCTCATTGAACTTAACACCTGAGCTGATGTCCGAAATTATGCGTGATAGTGTTGGTGGTGCCATGCAGGAAGCAGTAGCGGCTATGGTAGTTCAAATGCGCGCGATGATGGGAAAACGGGAGCAGCACGAAGATAGTTTGGCCGAAACCAGAGAACAACTGGTGTCTTCCTTACAAGCTGGTATGCAAGATGTTGTGGCAGCAACCCGTGAAGCCCATATGCAGCAAGAATCCCGATTGGCGGAATTGGCAGAGGCGACTTTATTGTCCGCGCAACAAACCAGTCATTTAATTGAAACATCGGTTGTTGCTCAAAATACCCAGTCCGACTTATATCGAGGAAGACGCGTTCGACATGCTTCTGTTACACCATTTACGATTGTGCAAACAAAAGCGCGAATCCCCGAAAAACTTACAAACCCGGAAGAACTTGAAGAAGCTGACGCCCAGGTACGAGAAGCATTGGAGTCTGAACAACCGCAGGTATCTCTTACTTTTGATTCCTTCCTGCCCGGCACTGTCAATACCTTCACATTCAAGGTCAGCCAGGCAGTATCCGCGCATCCAGGCAGTGACTACAATCCCTTTTTCCTGTTTGGAAATGTTGGTATTGGCAAAACACACCTGATTAGTGCAATTGGCAATGCCATATTGCATGATCACCCCAATATGCGTGTGGGGTATGTATCCGCAAGTCATTTCTGTAAACGCTTGGCCGATGCCATGAAAGATGAAGCCGTAGACGCTTTTAGAGAAGGCTACTGTCATTGGGATGTATTAATTCTGGATGATATTCAGTTTATGGGTGGCCGCGTTGAAACGCAAGAAGAGTTTTTCCACATCTTCAACGTTTTACATCAGCAAGCACGACAAATCATCATCGCTAGTGACAAAGCTCCCGATCATCTGGGGTTGCTAGAGAAACGGCTTGTGTCGCGCTTTGCGAGTGGCATTGTGGCAGAATTAAAAGCGCCAGAATGGGAAACCCGCATGGCCATTTTACGCATGCACGCCAAGCAGGCAGGAGCAACAGTACCGGATGAAATTTTATCCTTGATTGCCATGCGTGTGTCCTATGATATTCGCAAAATGTCCGGTTCCCTTAGAAAGGTGCTGGCATATGCTGATCTGGTAGGCCAGGACATCACATGTGAAATGGCAAGTGATATATTAAGTCACTTGAGCACAGTGGAAGCTGCATAAAATACCTGGAAATGATTTTTATGTTTCCAAGTCGGACTTGCCTGTTATAATTAAATCTCGGCATCGGTAAAATTGGAATCATTCATTATAGACCATGATTTCAGGAGGATATAACTCTGGCAGCTAAAACAGAAAAAAAACGACTCCCGGACATGTTGCTCGAACAGAGTCTGGTCACAGAAGCACAACTTCGTGAGTGCATTAACATGCACCGTTCAACCGGGCAGAGTCTGCCCACATTATTGGTTGAGAAGGGATATTTAAGCGAAGAAGACTTGGTGATCACCCTGAGTGAGCAACTTGGCATACCCCATATCCGTGTCGCGCATTATTCCATCTCTAAGGAAGTACTGGCGGAAGTGCCAGAAACTCTGGCCCGGCAATATTTGATGCTGCCGGTATCGGTCACGGGTGATGTGTTGACGCTGGCCATGGCAGACCCGCTTAATATTATGGCGTTAGATGATCTCCGTATGTTGACCAGTTATGAGATCGAGCCGGTTGTCGCGGTCTCCTCCGAATTGGTGGATGCCATCAACAGAAATTATGGCGGGGACAGAGCGGACAACCTGTATGAATCACTGATGGGGCGCCAGCGTGATTCTGACAGCTTGGAAGAGATCAAAAGCAAAGACGATGATATTGAAGATGTCTCCAAACTGGAAAGCGGCGCGGAAGATGAACCGGTAAAAAAACTGGCTCGGCTAATTCTTTTTAACGCACTTGAACGTGGTGCCAGTGATATCCACATCGAACCTTTTGAAAAACTCATCCGCATCCGTTACCGGGTTGACGGTACACTTGAAGAGTCCAAAAGTCCACCAAAGAGTCTGCAACATAATATGATTGCGCGATTCAAGATTCTGGCCGGTTGCCGAATTGATGAACACCGGTTACCCCAGGATGGACGGTTTCGTATCAAATACAATGGACGCGAGATCGATTTCCGTGTAGCCTTCCTGCCGTGTAAATTCGGTGAAAAGATCGTGCTTCGTGTATTGGACCAAGGCAATCTCACGCTTGATTTGGACACCCTGGGCTTCGAGCCACAACCCATGGAAGCGTTCAGGCATGCGTTAAAATTACCTCATGGCATGATATTGCTTACTGGACCGACGGGTAGTGGTAAAACAACAACACTATACAGCGCGCTCAGCAAGCTGAATGTGCCTGAGAAGAATCTGGTAACCGTCGAAGACCCTATTGAATATGAATTGTTTGGAATTAATCAGGTACAGGTCAAATCCCATATTGGTTTTACATTCGCTGAGGCATTACGCCAAATTTTGCGACAAGACCCCGATGTGGTTATGGTCGGTGAAATTCGCGACGGCGAAACAGCAGATGTTGCTGTTAAAGCTGCATTGACAGGTCATATAGTGTTGAGTACATTACACACCAACGATGCCGCTGGTGTCTTCCCACGACTTATAGATATGGGTATCGAGCCGTTTCTGGTGCAATCATCAGTTGCCCTGGCTGCTGCACAGCGCCTCTTGAAACGGGTTTGTCCTGAATGTAAAGAACCAATTAATGTACCAGAAGAAGTACTGGAACGTATTCAGTATCAGCCATTTGATTATATCGATTCAGCTAAATTTGTACGTGGACGCGGTTGCAGTAAATGCAAAGAAACCGGCTATCGGGGCCGTGTGGCTGCCGTAGAAGTACTTTTGAACTGGCCTGAAATACACCCATTGGTGTTGCATCAGGCAACCGGCCATGAAATTAAAGCACAAGCCGTCGCCTGTGGCATGAAAACATTGCGTCAAAATTCATTGGCAAAGGCAGCCAAGGGCTGGACGACGATAGAACAAGTGTTGGAGCATACCATTGCGGATTAACGTGTTTTAAAAATTTGGTTTCATTGGTTCCCTGGAATCAATTCCATTTTGATTCTGGCATTAATTATTTTTCCGAGCAGCAGCAGGGTAGTGTAGCGGAAGGGGATAACAGATTATGGCGACTCCGGCAATAAAAGAATTACTGACCAAGATGATAGGATTGGGTGCAAGCGATTTACACATTGTGGTAGGTGCCCCCCCCACTATACGACTTCATGGTGGTTTGGAACCACTCCCCGGTTACGATCGCATGACCTCTGAACACTGTCAAGAACTGATTTACAGTGTTATGAATGAAGACCAGATTTCCGAATTTGAAACGGACAAGGAGTGCGATCTGTCTTTCGGAATTGAAGGACTAAGTCGATTTCGCTTGAATATATATCGCGATCGCGGCTCGGTTGTTGCCGCATTCAGAGCTATCCCCTTCGAAATCATGTCCATTGAACAGCTTGGACTCCCGCGAATTGTTGGCGATTTTTCTTACAAGCCTTTCGGGCTGGTCTTGATATGTGGCCCTACAGGTAGCGGTAAATCCACAACGCTGGCCGCCGTGATCGACAAGATAAACCAGGAACGTAATGTACATATCATCACCATTGAAGACCCAATCGAATACCTGCACAGCCACAACCGAGCGGTAATTAACCAACGGGAATTGCACTCTGACACCCATTCTTTTGCCAACGCCCTGAAGCGTGTGCTGCGACAGGACCCCGATGTCATTTTGATCGGTGAAATGCGAGACACCGAAACCATTCAGGCAGCACTTACTGTTGCTGAAACTGGGCACCTTGCCTTTGCCACGTTGCATACCAACGATGCACTGCAAACAATGAACCGCATTATTGATGTATTTCCCGCTTCACAACAAGACCAGGTGCGCACCCAACTGTCTTTTGTGCTGGAGGGTGTTGTCGTACAGCAACTGGTTCCCCGAGCCGATGGGATGGGCAGGGTATGCGCGATGGAAATCATGTTGGCAAATCCTGCAATACGTGCCTTGATCCGCTCTGAAAAATTGGAGCAAATACCATCGATCATTGAAATCAGCAAAGGGGAAGGTATGATGACCATGAACCAGTCACTCTACCGGCTCATGCGACGCGGAATCATCTCAGCAGACATGGCATTCAAGCGCAGCTCTGATCCCAATGGCCTTCAAAATCTTATTGAACGGGGTGGCGCGTAATCTCGCCGAAGCACATGAAACACCGATTTGGGGCAAAAAGCATAATTTCAAATCATTATTTGTACAACAGTCTGAATCGATTTTTCTATTCATTGCGTCCTACCTACGATGGCCCGACTTCGTGGCTGTGGTTTGTGGGCAGTGCGCGCATCGGCATGTTTCTGGTGCTTGTTGCTGGTGTCTATCTCATTGCTCCACCTGTTGATTTCAATCGCTTTTTATTGCTTATCTATCTCGCTGCCTTTGTAAGCAGTGTATGGTATCTGGTGGTACTGCTTCGCGAGCGCACTGTATCCCCTGTGCTTACCTGGACCCAAATGCTGGTTGATTTTGGAGTTGTGTCTGCCACAATCAGCCTTACACAAGGCCAGGAAAGTTTTTTTACGTTTTTATTGGTAATTGTAATTCTGGAAGCTGGCATACTACTTGGCTTGACCCAGGGGTTTGTTTTCGCCAGCCTGTCGTCCGGATTCATGCTGACCTGGTTTGTTCATGCAGCACCACTGACCACCGATCCCATTACCCACTGGTACAACTTCCTCATTCAATGCATCGCCTTTTTCTTTACTGCGTTCATAAGTGGTTATTGGAATCAACGTGTCAGCCGCATGAAACAATTCCAGCATGAAATTCTGGACAACATGAACAGTGGTTTCTTAATCACCGACACCAGAGGATTGGTTATTGTTATTAACAAGGCCGCCTGTCAAATCCTGGACCTGGTGGAAGGCAACATAACGGGCTTGCATGTAGAAAGTATCATGCGGCAAGAATCTGGCGCAGAATGCCCCATTACTACTGCCCTTCGATTACACAAAGATTTCAGCAGCTATGAATTTTATACGCTTACAGGACGGAATGAAGTAAAATTGCTGGGCCTGACCACCAACCGACTGAAAGACAACAATGGTCGGCAGACCGGTCTGATTGTCGCATTTACAGACCTCACGGAAATGGCCCGGATGCGCCGTGAGCTGCAACAACAAGACCGTATGGCAGTGATTGGAGAGCTGACAGCGGGCCTCGCCCATGAAATCAGGAATCCGGTGGCTTCCATACGAAGCGCGATGGAAGAGATTAACCGCAGCATGGACACCCCGCAACTGGTTGAACGACTGGCCAAAATAGCTGTACGGGAGTCGGACCACCTCAATGAAATCGTGAGTGGTTTCTTGGATTTTGCCCGGGACCCCAGCCGCAGGCACAAAGTGCTGGAGGTAGGTGCTATCTTGTCGGAAGTCGCAGAGCAATTGTCCATTAAATATGAAGACTACGAAAATGCTTCCATAACTTTGCAGTGGGATGAAGTTCCGGCCCCGGTCATGGGAGATGCCACGCAACTGCGTCAGGTTTTCATCAACCTGGGACAGAATGCCATAGAAGCCATGAATTATGAGGGTAATCTGGAAATTATATTGAATCGCAATGCCCCCCACGGGCCGCTGGATATTCGATTCAATGATGAAGGCCCCGGTATCGCACCGGACAAAGTTGCACGTATCTTTGAACCTTTTTATACTGAAAAAGAACGGGGCGTTGGGATGGGGCTGTCCATTTGCCAACGCATGATTACGGCACATGACGGTACCATTCAGGTGGCATCGCGCCCAGTTAAGGGAACCTCCTTTCTGGTGCGTTTGCCCGTATATCACCCACAAGATGCACTACAAGATAAGCCGCAAGGGGAGCCACAAGGGGAGCCACAATCGTGACGCAACAATATCATATTCTGGTGGTGGACGATGAGTTCAGCATGCGTGAAGTATTGGAAATTGTACTGGAGAATGCCGGATACAAAATTTCCAGTGCAGCCGACATCGAAGAAGCCATAGCATTGCTGGAAAAGCAGAATTTTGATGCCGTCCTGACCGACCTGCGCATCGGCATTGACCGGGAAGCAGGTTTACGTTTATTGACCTGGCTTCAGGACAATGCCCCCGCCACACCTGCGATTATGATGACAGCGCATGGCTCTGTAGAAACAGCCGTGGAAGCCATGCAACGTGGCGCGCTTGATTATATCCAGAAACCTTTCAAGAGCAATGATGAAATACGGCTTCGGGTAGAGCGTGCCATAATTCAGCGGAATCTGTTGCGAGAGAACGAAGCGTTGCGGCTGGACCAGGCCCGGCAGGGTAAGCTGGAAAACATGATTGGGAAAAGTCCGGCTTTTGTTCAAGTCCTGGACATGATCCGGAAAGTTGCCAACCTGCCCAGTTCTGTCGCCATCTATGGGGAAAGTGGTGTTGGTAAAGAACTGGTCGCACGCGGCCTGCATACCTTGAGCAAGCGTGCCCATAAACCTTTTGTCGCAATTAACTGCGGTGGCATCCCGGAGAATCTGCTCGAAAGTGAATTGTTCGGCCACAAGAAAGGGGCCTTCACAGGCGCTATTGACAATAAGGAAGGACTCTTCGTAGTAGCCAATGGCGGCACACTTTTCCTCGACGAAATCGGCGAAATGCCTGTCATGTTACAGGTTAAGCTGTTGCGTGTACTCGACAACAACACCATAACGCCGGTCGGTGGTACCACACCAATCAAAGTGGATGTTCGGGTTATTTCTGCCACCAACCGCGACCTGGGGAAAATGGTGGAAGACGGCACTTTTCGTAATGACCTGTTTTACCGTTTGAATGTGATACCTATGCATGTTCCGCCACTGCGCAATCGGGAAGATGACATCCCCTTGTTGGCCAGATTTTTTTTACAACAGCATTCCGAGGCGATGGAACGAAACATACTGGATATTACACCGGAGGCGGAACAGGCCCTGATTAATTATTCCTGGCCTGGCAATGTGCGACAGCTCGGAAACGTCCTCGAACGTGCCGTCGCGCTGTGCTCGGGTGACCACATTGAAATAGACGATTTGCCCGCTGATATATTTGACATAGAACGTACTGCATCAACATCCGATTTTTCCCAAGTCTTACCGCCCAATGGCATGGACCTGGAAAGCACCGTGGCAGAATATGAAATCTCTCTGATACGGCAAGCCCTCGACAAATGTCGCTACTCTCAGAAACGGGCAGCTGGCATGCTGGGTCTCACGCCCCGATCTTTGCGATACCGTCTGCAAAAATACAATCTGGAATCGGAGTAATCGCACCTCTTGAATTGCTGATCACGCTATATCACGTGTGATCAGTCGGGATGCACCTCACCATCTCCAACCTACCGGAATCTGCATTCTCCTTGACCTGATTGCATACAGGCCACATGCGCATACAGCAAAATCTTGCACAAAACATACATGAAAATATTTATCATCTTTTTAATGTTTGTTATACTAATCAGTAATGAGGTGGTTACTGCAATTCAGATCATACATAACCAGCGTCAAAACATTTTACTCATTTGCATGAAGGAGCAGACTATGTCGGAAATCGTATTGGGTACAGGAAAGCACACCTATTCGTGGGTGACGGATTGGGCCAAATTGCCAGATGGAGTCACTTTTGGATACACCCACGGGGTCTGTGAAGACAGCCAGGGCCGTATATACATTCACAGCACCAGTAAGGACGCGGTAATCCGCTTTGATGCCGAGGGCAAGTATATCGATTCGTGGGGCGCGGCATTTGCCGGTGGTGCGCATGGCTTGCAATACAGCCGGGAAGCGGATGGCGAATTCCTTTACCTGGCAGACACAGCCCGCAAGATCGTGGTGAAAACGACGCTGGACGGCGAAGAGCTTTGGACGCTGGAATGTCCTTTCGAGGAGTCCGGGGTCTACCAGAGCGCGGAAGAATTTGTGCCCACCAATGTGGCGGTGGCGCCCAATGGCGATTTTTACGTCGCGGACGGATATGGGCGAAGCTACATCCACCAGTACAATAAAAACGCGGACTATATCCGTACCTTTGGTGGACCCGGCAGCGAGCCAGGGCAATGCAATTGCCCGCATGGGCTGTGGGTGGATACGCGGGGTGAAGCCCCCGAGCTGGTTGTAGCCGACCGTGCCAATGTGCGTTTGCAGTATTTCTCACTCGACGGGGAGCACCTGCGTTTTGAGGCACATGACCTCCTGCATCCCTGTGATTTTGATCAGCGGGATGGGGATCTCCTGATCCCGGACCTGTTTGGCCGGGTCACCATCTTCGATGCAAAGAACACCCTGATCACACACCTGGGAGAAAACGCGGGCGTGCAGAATACGGAGGGATATCCCAACCTGCCCCATGACAAGCGTATCCCCGGCAAGTTTATTTCACCGCACAGTGCCCGGTGGGACAGCCAGGGCAACCTGTATGTGGTGGAATGGATTCACGATGGCCGCGTCACAAAATTAAATCGCGTTTCATAAGCCAACCTGCATTTCCTAATTTACGCGTTTCCCAAGTTTACACGCCTGTAATCGTGGCATGGCAACCACGTGAACACTGATAGACGACGTGTTCATGGACTGGTTGCTGTGCCGCGGTGTGGCGGACGCACGAAATTCCAGCGCCAATTGTATTTCACCGCCGCGCTCGTGCCCCGGTCATAATCGATTTCCGCGCTCAGCCCATCCAGGTTGCCCACGCCCAACCGGGGCCGTCCCCGTTCATCCACACGCAACGCGCTGCCTTCCGTCTCGCCCCCACGAATATGCTCCCGCCGCCGCTCCATCTCACTGGTCGCCTGTTGCTGCCGTAACCAGCTTTCCGAGAACGGACTGCTGCTCCGTGGTTGCGTCGCGCAACCCAGCATCAAAACCATGACCGCGAAACCACATCCTGCAATCGTTAATAGACGCATCATTGAATATCCTTACCTTAAGGGCGATACCGCATCCGAAAATAACCTGTTCAGCATCCTATATCTACCATCACTTTATCATATTATGCCGTGCCGCGGGCAATTTCAGAGGTTGGGATAGGGGGGAAATGCGGTGAAGGGGAAGCTGTCAAAGCGCGTTTTCAAGTGGACTTTATATCAAACCGCTCCACTTATTTTACAAAGATAGCAGTCGCAACTATGTTGGCAGCGAGCAATTAAATTTCGGTTGGGTTTACAAATATGAGTAATATTGGTATAATTGTAAATAATAAAATCGAGTATGAATTAAAAAAAAGTTCATGGAAAGCGAAATATTGAGATATAAACCCAACACGACATCAAGTTTCAAAACGAAAATTTTTTACTGCAATATTCTTTACTGATTTACTATTACGATAACGCATAATAATCCCTGCGACTGATGCAGTATTCATAAAAAAAATAAAAATCAGGAACCTTGTTAACGAAGTATTTAAAAAAAAACTCCTTTTAAGATTCAGCTATATTCATCATGGGCAGTCTCTTTTGGTAAGCCAGTTTCAACATATTGAATTCAAATTGAACTGCTTCCAAAAGATTGTAAACTTACAAACTGGATGAGAAATAACACTCATCGAAACCAAAGGAGGGCATCATGCGAATTGCAAAGACAAGTATCCCGACAAAAGTGAATGCGCCAGGAGCTATAGCCAGAATGCAACTTGATTTTGGCGATCCAAAGGGGTACGGAACATTTGCCGCTGAGTATTTTACCCTGGATGCGGGAACTGATCTGACACCCTTGCTTAAAGGATTAGAGGGAGACCTGTGTCAATCTCCACATTGGGGATTCCTGCCTAAAGGCGAAGTTACCATCACCTACAAAGATGGATCACAAGAGACCGTTACTGAAGGGGACCTCTTTTATTGGCCACCAGGACATACCCTGAAGGTTGATAAAGATGCTGAAATAATTCTATTCAGCCCGCAAGTTGAACACTGCAAAGTAGTAAACCATATTAAACAGGCAGTTGGGCAATAAAGCAGACCACATGACTGAATCAAAACTGCTTTAGCACCCGAACATTATCTCATAGCCTTGAATATCAAGTCAGCCTGAACTGCCGATGTCGTGTAGGCGCCTGCTGCCTGCTGATGGTGCAGGCGTCTCACTTTCGAATATATCTCATGCCAATGTATCCATGACCAAAGCACCACCGCGTCTCCGCAGCACACACTACACGACACACCACGGAGATCTACTGTATCAGAATTATTGCTTAGAGACCAGTACCTTCAAATACTATACGATTGTTAGCCTTTATATGTAGCCTTCAAAAATATCTATCATCTTGTCCTTCCAGACCACCGGAACAGATTCCCAGTCATCCCAACATGAGGTTTGCATGAATGCCATCAACGGTTTTTCAACTGACGGTACAGGATAACCAACCTCATCTTCCACATTTTCATGCATCTGTATAATCCGACCTTGGCCCGCAAGTGCATCAGCTATTGGTTGATTGAACTTCTCTGCACCTTTTATACCTCGATCACGATCGTGAACTACAATTGGGGCTATATTCATTGAAATTAGATATTTCGAAAGTCCTATAATAGAAGCCTTACCTCTTGCATTGACAATTTCGAAATCGGAGACAATCTTTAAATACTTCTCTCTTGGTAACTTTCTCAGTGTCTCGGAGATAAGGATTACCTCGGTATCGCCCTCTACAATTATTACGTGATTGGTGAAGAATATTCTCGCGATGTGTTCATCTATGCGAAGCAACATCTTCACATGAGTCTTATCTTCACCTTCGAGTTTTTTGTAGGCATCTGACACATTAAACGGGTTCACATTAACACTATGGTCAACGATTGACATGCTGTTGAGCACTTGCTTAGGTTTGCGCGATAGATCAATGATGAATGGTGAATGTGTAGTTGCTACAATCTGTGAACTAGCTTCACTCAAATCATATATCGTGTCTCTCATCTGGTTAGCAGCACTTGGATGCAGATAAATCTCAGGTTCTTCAAAACACACGATGAGTGTTCGTTTATGTTCGTCCTCTTTTCTTGATAACCACTTCTGGCGAAATCTAAGCATACCGAATGCTGCAGCTCTAATCATCCCAGAGCCCTGATGTGTGACAGGAGTTCTCACATTGCTAGACATTTCAATTGTAAATGTTGGTTTTAGAGCCGTGTCAGGATTGGTCAGGTCTGTCACAGCATGAAGTTGAGAATCTGGGAAAACACTCGATAAAATACTGTTGAGTTCATTGATCATCTTTCCAAATTCTGATTCAGCGTCTTCAGGATCTAGTTCTTTCGAGAGTTTGTTTAGATAGTTCTGTGCCTGCTGATAATTTTCAGAATGTGTCCGAACTTCCTCGAATAATTCATATAGAGTTTTGCCTAGAACACCGGCACTGGAACCTTCAATTTCATTTATCGATGTATCAGCTGGAATGAGAAGGAAGCGAGGTAGCATTTTAAGAACATTTCCGGGGATACCTCCCGGATTCTGGAACCAAGTCTCCTCATCTCTGACATTCCATATTTCATCTAGCTTTTCGAGTACTTCTTTGCTCTTGCCAATATTTTTCGACAAATCCGGAAATAGCTCCTCAACAACTCTTTTATCGATCCCATTGTCGATGAAGTCTTGGCCATTCTTGCAGTTTTCAAAAGCTTTATCTAGTTCGCGCACACATGAACGAATCTCAATCTTGACATCAGTACCAATGGAATAAGTCTTCCTGTAAGTAATTGACAGTCCGGAATCATCATCTCCATCGGGTTCATACTTAAAAATACGACCTTTAAAACCTCTCCAACTTGATGCATCTTTGGGGAGATTGCGGAACTCGGCTTCAAGCCTAATCTCAGTGACAGCTGGTTTTGTTTCGCATGTTTCTGTGTCAATGACGGAGTAGTATTCTGTGCCGGGAATAGTCTTCTTGGCTGATAAAAGGTATTCGATTGCCTTGAACACAGAGCTTTTACCAGTGTTATTCATACCGATTAGAAACGTAGCTTCCCCAAAAAGAATTGTCGCGGATTTGAGTCTTCTGAATCCATCGATTTTGAGAGAATACAATTTCATTGGCCTATGCTCATCAAGTTAACTCTATACATGGAAATCATATAACACCTACTTAGTTAAACTGTATGTATTAACAATATAAATCTTTCTATCTATTTACGACATACAGGACAACAAATCATACTACCATCCGGTTTATCAGGATGATCTTTATTGGCGAGTTTCTCGCATTCGCCAAAATCGTGGTAGTTCTGGCACTCTTTCTTATAGGCTTCATCTACACTATTAGCATAAGATGCCTTGAACCACTCGTATTGGCCTATCCAGTCATGAAGTCGGTGATTAAGGTTTTCGTCAGACCGCCCAACATAATGAACTTTAAATCCATCCTTAACCTTGTTACCAAGAGCATAGTTTCCAGGTTTTATGTCAGGAAATTCTTTGTTTATATTTTCATTACTTAGTTCCCAAGGGCCTTTCAAATTAAGTGAAGCCATATTACTAACCTTTCAAAAGTTATAACACAAGAAAACAAATTTGAAATACAATCATTACTACAAATAGAAATCTACAGATACACTATTTAAGTACATTGAAATGCGCGCTCTATAATATCAATAATCGCAAAATAACAATTCAACCCCCTCCCCCTCCTCCTTTAATCTTTACTGCAAAGGTAAATACCTATGACATAGTTTAGCACAGATTGCACAGATTAATCAAATAGATTAGATGATGTTTAATTAACATAATTGTGAGCGCAGGGGAGACTGTAATGCATACATCGCGACGTGGCGGTGTTCTGGATAGGTGAGGCAGCAAGGGCAGGCGGGCAAACACAAAAAAGTCCCGATCACGTGTTGATAAAGGTGACCGGGACTTTGGATTCGTTGTTATGTTATCAGCGGGTGGCCGTTGTTATTCTGAAGCTTTGGGTGGCAGGAGGAACAGGCGTCCTTCGCCGTCTTCCAAAGAAATGTGGAGTCCTTCCAGGTCAGGGGAGTCGTCGTATACGGGTATTTCTTCGCCGGACCACTTGTCGATCTCGCGAATTTCATCGACGGGTACATCAAAGACCACTTGTGGCCAGGCGCTGAAGGCAAAGCGGTAGTTGGTGAGCATGACTGCACGACGGCCATCGGCATGATCAAAGGTGCCCACCAGCAGGTCGAGGGGTGGATCGACATCGTCTTTCAGCAGATCAAGGACGGGGGAGCCTTTTAGGACTTCCGCGGGAGTGTCATCCGGGGATACGCGATAGACACCGGTACTGGTAAGTTGCATGAGCGTGGGGCCGAGGTTGTTCAACTGCTCATTGAGGCGGCGTGCCTGGTAGTAGTGGCGTGTCCGGCGGTCATCACGGGAGATGATGGCACCGCCCTTGGGGAATTCGCCACCGGGCCCGGGGGTGTAGTAACAGAAATAGAGCACGCCTTTCGCGCCGTAGGTGAGCGACGCAAACACCTGCCAGCGTACCTGTGCTTCGGTGGGGTCTGTATGCGGCCCATAGGGCATGATGTTGAAGAAGTTCCAGAACGGAATATCGGCTTTCAATGAATACTGCCGCATCGTTTCGAGGTCTTTGCAATAATTGTCCCGGGTATCGCCATCGGGTTTGAAGATGGGGTAGTGGTCCATGCAGAGTACGTCGATATCGGTTTCATCAACAAAGCGCCGGACATATTCGTCATAATTTTCCGTGCCCAACTGCCCCCAGGGACTGGCGTAATTGGGAAAGAGATTGATATAGGCCAGTTTGCCCGGGTGCGATTCGCGTAAGGACTGGACAACTTTGGCCAGTTCCGGGAATTCGGTCGCGCTGGGTTCATCGCGAATCTTGAACCCCCACAAGGCCGGGCTGTCGGGCAGGGCATCCAGATCGATTCCATGGTAGGTCACCAGGGCTTTCATGCCATACTTTTCGCAAAGTTCCAACTGTTGCGTGATGCTTTCTACCGTGGTCGCCCCAAAACCGCCCATCACCAGGTTAAAGCCCGCGTCCGCAATTTCCTTGTAGCGTTCATCGGCCTTGTCGTCCAGGGGCGGGTCTACCCAGAAACTGATGACAAAGCGGTCCTGCTCGAAGCGGGGGATTTCGGCGTCGTTTGCCTGAAGAACTGCATTCAGCAGTAGGAGTATCAACATAACGCGTTACCTTCCTCTGTTTTGGCTTTGACCGGAAATTTAATCCAGAATTTTAATTCGTATGTCCTTGAATTGAACCTTCATGGGCGTGCCAACATGCATCTGGAGCGCGATAACCCCTTTTTCGCGGGACATGGTTTCGTCCCGATCGATGACTTCACACATGAGCACATCATTGATCTTCAACTGAATGTACTGACCAATGGCGGTGATCTCGTACTCATTCCATTCCTGTTCTTTAACTACCGCCTGCAATGCATCCGGATCGGCGAATTGAACTTCCTCGCGTGATCCGTCTTCATTCAACAGGGCACGGTAACCGCGCATGACCACGCCACCGCGATCATGTTGAAAGAGGCAGCCATTCCATTGTGTCGCGTCTTCGAAATCCGCCTGATATCCCCACACATCGTAGTCACCCCGGCGCTCACTGCGGAATTGAATCCCGGAGTTGCCACCGACCAGCCGGTATCGCAGGCGCAGAATAAAATCGCCTGGCTCATCAACTGTCCAGAATATGTAATGGGTATCCGCGCAGGGATTGGCCTCATCACAGTCCGAGGTAATGGCGCCGTCTTCCACTCGCCAGGCGTCGGGACGACCATCCCAACCACTCAGGTCTGTGCCGTTGAAGATGGAAACGAAACCGGTTTCTTCTTCAGCATGAGCGAACCCAGGTGTGATGCAGATGAGGAACAACACAAGCATTCCGGCCGCAAATTGATACAACTTCATAGCCACCTCTCCGTCCTATTGTCATCAAAGTATCATCATAGTATTTCAGGTTAAGCTTCGGCCTTATGCAGGCAATTCAAATCCGGCACGGCGTGGTCGAGACAGCAGCAAATTGGCTTCGTCGCAATCGGTGAATCGTTCCGCGACAGGGTCCCAATGCAGGGTTTCGCCGACGCGCCCGATTTCACGCACAATATTGACCAGGTAGCACAAGGTGGTACCGCGCTGCCCGATTTCTATATCGGCATTACACCGTTCACGAGATCTGATGCAGTCAATCCAGTTCTGGATGTGTGGCTGATTTTCGGGCAGGCTCAAATTGCCAGGATGATCTTCGCCTTGAATCAATTCCGGAACATCGGAGGAGATGGCATCGCGGTTGATTTCGATTCGGCCCTTTTCACCGACAAAGATACATCCCAGACCG
This sequence comes from uncultured Nitrospirales bacterium, assembly GCA_964537975.1. Taxonomy (GTDB): domain Bacteria; phylum Hydrogenedentota; class Hydrogenedentia; order Hydrogenedentales; family SCBR16-9; genus SCBR16-9. The sequence goes on from CAZIDP010000007.1 coordinate 34,756, forward strand.
GGAGCACGGTCGGCATCTTCAGTCAGGTGCAGTTCTGTGCCGTTTTCATAGCGCATGCGTACTGCTGCCCGGGGACCACTCGAGCCCCAGACCATGCGATAATACGGCGCGCCGGTTTCTTCCGGGCCAAATTCACGCTCTTCAAAAGTTCCGGAAGGCCGTGTTTCCAGTGCTTCATCCAGGGTAATTTCCACAGGCCCTGTATCATCGGTACCCAGACCACGGTTGATCTGATCGTAGCTGTGTGTACCCCAGCCTGTCACACCAAAGCTTTGTCCACCGCCATCGTAGTCCCACCACAAGCCCCATCCACGATGCAGGCTTTGATGATAGGGACGCATTACAGCCTGGTTGGTCCAGATATCCCACCAGCCGTCATTACTGCCTTCAGGCATTTCCTGCTCTTCATTGGAAGTCCAATACGCAGGCCCCATAAAATTCGGCGCCAGGACGGTATGAACTTTGCCCAGGGCTCCATTTTTCACCAGATCACTTGCCCAGGTATTCAACGGAATCGAGCGCTGCTGCGAACCAACCTGGGTAACCCGATCATATTTCCGTGCGATATTGACCATTTCACGGCCTTCAGCAATCGTCAGGCTCATAGGTTTTTCAATATACACATCAAGTCCAGCCGCCATGGCATGACAGGCAACATAGGCACGGGCATGGGTCGTGGTAACCGCCATGACACCATCCAGTTGTTCCTTGTCCATCATTTCCCGGAAGTCCAGATAAGGCGTCCAGCCGTGTTCATTACCCAGCGAACTCATTGCCGAGTCCAGACGTGGCTGGAAGCAGTCACAGGCAGCGACAATTTCCACGCCTTCCATACGGAGCACATCACGGGCCAGCCCGTTACAACGCCCTCCCAGTCCAATCAATCCAATACGCACCCGATCATTGGGGCCGGGCGTAGTCATTCCCAATGTTTTGCGGGAGAGTATCATTGGGGCAACAACAGCGGTCGATTTTAAAAAGTCTCTACGATTCATTACCTTTTACCTCTGAGACAGGGCATTCCCCATCCTGCTTGATTGTTTTGACGTACTCACAATCATACGTCAGATTAAATGTACTGCTAAAGCTCAATAAATAATCACTCCTTGTACCACAACATGTACAAAGAGAAATTTAATTACTTGTATTGATTTCACTTGTTGAAAATACGATTTGGCTTTCTTGGACAGCACCTGCACCCATAAACAAACTAATGTAATTTATGAGCAAACAGGAAACATTGTAGTGATTAACCATATACCTTTTTCTCGCAATCATGCAAGCTTCAACAATCCACAGAAATCATACTGATGATGAATTCGGAGAGCACGTCACATTCTATTGATCCAAATGGCCTCACTGAAGCTGCATTGCATATAATGAATCTAATAATAGCAACAAGGTTGGCAAGCCATGACTCCGTTCACAGGGTTAAATCTGGCATAGTTCACCCAATATATAATGCCTGAAGAAAGGATCAAGTTCCGTACTTTAAATAATACAATGACAATCATTATTTCGTGTTGAACCGCACCCGTTTTTCAGTTTTTACACACTTGTCAAGGTGCCATTCGGATCACCTTACAGGTCGATATCTAATACCGGAATATGCTATTCTACCTCGTTTATCGTATAGAAAATTGATGCAATTTTGATCAGTCATTTTAAGAAAATGCTGTTAAAGAAAAGAAAGATTTGGCGCATGACACATGCCCGCATATTAGGCACTGGACATTATTTACCTGACCGCATCTTGACGAATCTGGAAATGGAAGGATTTGTCGACACAACCGATGACTGGATACGGCAACGCACGGGCATACATCAGCGACACATCGCGGCAGAGAACGAAGCTGTATCGGATATGTCCGCAGTTGCCGCACGCCGGGCGATGGAAAACGCAGGCATAGACGCCAATGAGATTGACTATATTATCTGCGCCACATTAACTCCTGACATGTGCATGCCTTCAACAGCGTGTTTTCTACAGAAACACTTGGGTATACATCGTGCGGCAGCGGTTGATATCAACGCGGCCTGTTCTGGGTTCACCTACGCAATGGAAATGGCCAATGCCTTGATCGGAAGTGGATTATACAAGACCATTCTCATCGTAGGCGCAGAAAAAATGTCCAACCTGCTGGAGTGGGACAAACGGGACACCGCGGTACTCTTTGGAGATGGTGCCGGTGCTGTCGTGGTACGAGGGGAAACAGGCGAAAGGGGTGTTCTGTCCACTTTTTCCACAGCAGATGGTTCTGCCTGTGATCTGCTTTATGTTCCTTACGGGGGGTCACGCTATCCCATAACGCCCAAGAATGCACTGGAAATCGACCCCGGCATCATTATGAATGGCCGTGAATTGTACAAGCGAGCTGTTGTCGCCTTTGGCGAAGCCATTGCCGAAGCATTGAAGCGTGCTGATGTAGCCCCGGAGGAGGTGACAATATTTATTCCACACCAGGCAAACGTGCGGATAATTGCCTCAGCAACCAGTCGGTTGGGGATGCGCGATGACATTATCTATCTGAACATGGACAAGGTCGGCAATACCAGCGCGGCATCGATCCCCATCGCCCTTGATCAGGCGTTTCAGGAAGGACGTATTCAGTCTGGAGATATCGTATTACTCGCCGCATTTGGCGCGGGGTTAACCTGGTCTTCTACAGTCATTCGGTGGTAATAAATACACGCATTCAATCTTGATCCGCATGCTGACCAGAATAGATTTTTCCCATAACCGGTAATCCTAATTATTTTTACAATGAGGTGCAAGGGTATGCGAATTAGATTTAACGGCAGTGTTTCCGATAGTGCCGAAATCAAAGCTGGATTTATAGGGTGCGGTCCCCATTCGTTTCGAAATATCTACCCTGCCTTACATTTCGTGCCAGAATCTCTGATGACTTTGGGTGATTTTTATCGTCGAAAAGCAGTTGCTTTTACTGATACTCCCGAAAAAAGTTATTTCATTCTTAACACAGCAACAAAAGATTCATGTACTCATGAAAATTATTAAATACCTGGTATGCATCCAAGCCATCATCCTGTGTACGGCTCTTTTTGCGGCAACCAATGATCAGGCACAATTACCAACAGACAACGCTGATTCATACGAGCAATCAGGAGAATCATCTGACTTGGATTCAACCAGCTCCGATGAAATATCCAGCAATACGGGTGTGTCAACGGATGCGTCGCCTCTTGAGCACAATGGTACAGCCGTTGATGATGACGAAGATGTACCGGACGAAAGCACGCTGACGGATCAAGACGCCACCGATGAATCCGACGATACCGACAATGCAAATGTACCAACATATCCACTTTCTATATTTGACGTGACAGACAACACAGATAGTGTAAATCACGTTTTCACTACTTCGGCATCTGAATTCCGTAACCGCATTGTGGTATCGGTCATGCTGAATGGCATAGGGCCGTATCCGTTTCTTCTGGACACAGCAATCCGGCGTCCTGTTGTTGCAGTTGAGGTCGCTGAATATTTGGAGCTTTCTGGCTCAGCGCGCAGTATGCCTACCGAAGACCATGCCGGAAATCCATTTGAGGTCACCGCAGCATTACTCGAATCTTTTTCATTTGCCGGAATGCCCGAACAACCTGAAACCGTAGCCATAATGGACTTGACAGCATTATCGGCACGCTTGGGTACCCGAATCGCCGGCATACTTCCCGCATACCAACCTGGGTTTGAGGTCAGTATCGATTTTGATGGTCCCAGCGTGACTTGGCGATCATTGGCTGTCGCACGACTTGACGCCCCCGACACACAGACCGCACTTACTGCCATTGATGCCAGTGGTGCCCCCAGGGTAAATGTGCGTGTGAACGGGACAGAAAGTATTCCCATGATCATTGACATAAATCTACCTGTTACCGTCGCTATTCCGGAAGATACCCTGCTGTCCTTGAATGTCATCAGCGACATGACACCACGAATAATGACCGTTGCTTCAGCCTGGCAAGGGGAAACCCAGGTGCGTCTCGACTCAGTACAAGCCGCTGGAGCATTGATACGAAGACCTGTATGCCGTGTAATGACTGCTGGAAGTACACCACGCCTCGGATTAGATTTCCTCCGGCACTTTCGGGTGACTTTAAATTATGAATACGGGCTTTTGCGTTTGGAACGTACCGGCAGTCGCATTTTGGAAGAAGCTTCGCTGGTAGGTTACGGCATCGCGCTGGCACATGTAGCTTTTGGTTACTGGCAACTTCAAGTAGCGACAGGGTCTCCAGCGTATGAAGCCGGTATCCGTACCGGTGATTTTCTGATTGGAATAAATGAGCAACCAGCCAACACAGCCTACTGGCCAGACAGCGGGTATCAGTTTCTGTCGCGTTTATTGCGTGCTGATGAAGGCGACACCATTTCACTGGTGACCATGCGTGATAATGTTCAATACCATTCTTATCTGATGGCACGATTACTGATGAACTGAATTGTTACCACCAAAAGCAGTATCTGTTTATTGTGAAGTTAATCTAAGCTCATTGATTGCGGCTTTGTGTTATCCGACGTAGCTATAAATAAAAAAACGCCACCAGGGATATTAATGACATCTGTTGCCATCCAACCCTGGTGGAGTAATATTATAAGTTTAGAATTAAATTCTACTATCGAATTCTAAATTCAACACACACTTTTTCTGCGTAATTGATAAGCGGCGATTCCTGTGAATGCCAATGCCAGCAGACCCAATAGCAATGGATTACCTACTGGAAGACCTTCAACCGGTGGTACAATTATTGTGCCGCCAAAATTCAGTGCTGCGGCAATATACTGGGCACGATTTCCAGCAGAAGCGTTGTAATGCCCCAAATTACTTGTACCATCGTCATTTGCATCACCTGTTTGTGATACCAAGTTTCCTATGGTTTGTAATTGTGCGGCTGTTGCATCCCATACTGCTCCAGCATTGTTTTCATATATTAAATCATAGGCACCGTCACCGGAATTGTTTTTGTACACAGTTCGCAGTAATACATTGCTACCGCCATCTTGCCAGTCACCCCAAAGCATCCAGGCTGCTCCGACCTGACTAAACGCCTCTATCACTGCGGCCCCATACACGGGCGTTGCCGGGTCAAGATCAGCAAAAATAAGGGCGTAATTTGTTTCAAATGCTTCACGAACTTCATCATGAATCGGCAATGATGTATCCGCCAAAATGGCAGCTATCAATGCCAGTTCATCACCATTGAGTATTCCATCTTGGTTTCGATCCGTACTGGGAAGCAACGAGCTGTCACCACTGGCCTGATTCATAATTTGCAGTGCTGCATCAAAGTCAATAATAATCGGTTCGAGTGGAAAATCAAGCGCTGCGGCCACATATGCGGCACGATCGCCGCTGACTGCATCGTAATGCTCCTGATTCGTGGTACCATCACCATTGGCGTCACCATCTTGCGCCACCAGATGTCCCAAGGTTTGTATTTGTGCTGCTGCCGCATTCCAGACTGCTGTCGCATTTGCACCAAATATCTGGTTATACGCGCCATCGTTTGAAGTGTTCCAAAAAGTAGTACGGAATCTACGGTTCACTTCATCATCTTCCCAACTGCCCCAGAGCAACCAGGCTCCCCCAGCACGCGCGATAGCAGCCAAATTCTCCGCTCCAAAACTCCCAGCGGCTACGATAATGTCGTCGTGTATGACATTAAAGTTGTTAAGGTATGCGTTATATACCTCATCATGAATTGGCAGTGTATCATCTGCCAGGATTGCGGCTATTAAAGCCAGCTCTTCACCATTCAACATGCCGTCATTGTTGCGATCGCCTTCTGGTGCATAGGAGCTACCCCCCAAGGAGACCAGAACAGCCAAGTCAGCTTCAAAATTAAAAACGATAGACTCACCATGAACAGGGCCGTTAAAAGAAAGACTCAAAACAGCAACGAGAACCAGGATAACAATACCAAAACTTCTTTTTACATTACGCATTGGTTACTACTCCATGTTAAATGCTTTTTATTTTTGAATACTCCAAATACCTGATATATAGTTATTCACCTCATACATAGTGGACAACATAAAGACAAAAGAGTACTCTAATCATGTACTTTAAAGTATAACGGAACACACTCTTAAAGTCAAACATAACTTATCATAATTGTCATATTTAATAATTTTTTCAGATACCTTCAACGCATTGGATTGGGAGCCAAAAATTGGAATCCCATTCCGATGATTGCAGGAGTCTCACCTACCATACGATCATCAATATTAAAAAACATGTCAGAGATATTGGTAATTGCTGTCACGTCTGCCATACCGCCGCCGAATTGACCACCGCCACCACCGCCGCCGAATTGGCCGCCACCACCAAATTGGCCACCACCACCGTATTGGCCACCAGCACCACCAAATTGGCCACCGCCGCCACCAAATTGGCCACCGCCGCCGTATTGGCCGCCACCTCCTCCCACACCTCCCATGGTTCTGCCCATTGCGGTTCCATATGCACTGCCGCCCATACCACCCAATCCGCTCATACCACCCACTGCAAGTCCACCCCCGCCAAGCTGATAAGATTGGATGCCAACGGGATTACGTATTACAATTTTAGGCAATGTTGCTTCATTGTTATTATAATGGTAAATACGGGTTTCTACTTCCTCCAGCGACAGGCTGTTTTTCAAAGCAGCCGGTGTTATGTAAATGGTATCTTCAAAAACAACATAATCCATTCCAACGGACCGTAGCATGGCCCGCAACGCAGTGCCCAATGAAACATCTTTCAATTGTATATACGGCACATATCCGTCTGGTACATCATCTACACGGTTGTTTTCCAAATTTAACCAGCGAGCCCTGAGCGTAACTGGTGTTTCAGTATTATCACGCCTTGATATTCCTGTCTGAATACGAGTTGTCGGGTCACTTTGACCTGGATGTAATCTGGAATACCCATCATCTGATTCTGAACTTCCGTGTCTGACAGTACGCCACTGCTCAATGAGGGCTTCACGGGCAGCAACATCTTCATTTCGCTCAAGAACAACCTCTGTGTTTTTAGAAACACTTTGGATCGAGCCATCGCTTGGGTCAAGCACATAGTAAACGCGCTCACCTTCACGTACAAATACATTTTCCAGTATGGTACCGTCAATCGTTATCCGGTCAGAAAATGCAGTATTGCCCATAACCACCCACAAAACCACAAATAAACTAAATTGAGTAAATTTCATGCGCATCATCAGGGTCCTCTTACAATGTCATCTCCGACAGCATCAATCCAATATAGTGACATTGCTTTGTTTTACAACCAACGAAATGTTGCATTGTAAACCTGGTGTTAAAAAACTTGCATAATTAATCATAATTTACTTGTACATACTATATCATATACTCGCCATAAAATGTATACTTTCGTAAGCAAATATTCCCATAAGTTGTTGAAATCAATAGACTTCCCTGTCTTGATTGAATTATTTTGATTGGTAGCCAAATTTACGGAACATCCCCGATATTCACCCCGATATTCACCTCACAACGGTCATGAATTGTCCAGGTAAGCAACAAGTCACCTTTCAATACGTAATTTATTCCTTACTCAGATTGAAACTCAAGGTAGTTGTAAGCAGGAGTATCTATTGTCAATAGAAATTACTTGTTTAATTAAAGCTCCGGGTGTTATCTTGCATGCGTTATCAATTCATGAAATTATCTATCACAACCTGGCACTGGCTACATCCATACAATTGGGAATCGTTCAGCCGTTCAAGGAGTACTTATGAGCGAATTTCGCGATATTGTAAAAGCATTACTGCAATCGGTTGAGTCTGTAATAATTGATAAAAGCGATGTAGTACGACAAGGATTGGCGGCAATTCTCGCAGGGGGGCATGTATTGATAGAAGATGTTCCTGGCGTTGCGAAAACGATGATGGTGCGGGCTTTTGCTGCCGGTATGGGTTGTAATTACAATCGGGTACAATGCACACCAGATTTATTGCCATCAGATGTTACTGGTGTTTCAATTTGGAATCAGCAAACACAACAATTTGAATTCAGACGTGGGCCTCTGTTTACGAATGTGCTACTAGCCGATGAAATAAACCGCGCCACACCACGTACCCAATCAGCTCTTTTGGAAGCTATGGCTGAAGGGCAAACTACGGTTGATGGCAAAACCTATACGATGGACAACCCTTTTCTCGTATTTGCCACACAGAATCCAGTGGAACATGAAGGTACATTTCCACTCCCAGAAGCGCAGCTTGATCGATTTATGGTGCGACTTTCAATAGGATATCCCAATATTATGGCAGAAGCACGGATTTTGGAGAGTACCCGGTTGATGCATCCCATAAATTCCATACAACCGGTTGCAAGCCCTGAAATAATCACCCGAATGCAACAGTCCATCCGCAAAGTATTCATTCACGAAAAGGTTCGGGATTACTTATTGCGGTTAGTACATCGTACACGCGACTCTGTACATCTGACATTGGGTGCCAGTCCACGAGCATCCATGATGCTGTTCAGAGCTGCGCAATCCATGGCGGCAGTTCAAGGTCGCAACTTTGTCATGCCAGATGACATTAAACGCTTGGCACACCCTGTACTGGCACATCGCCTTATACTCAATCCTGAGAGTCGTTTGCGCCGGGTAACAGTCGAACATGTGCTTCGTGATATAATAAAAGAAGTGCCTGTTCCCACTGGAGCACAGGAATGGCGCGACGCTTCGTAAGCCGAACTTCGTTCCGTCTTAAAGGTTGCAATTTTAACACAGTTCGCCTATCATACAACCGGTTGAACACGGGGATACATCAATGGGCATATTTGGTGCAATAAGCAATTTTAAAAATTATCTTCCCGGACAAAAAAAAGTAATTAATGGAACAAATGACATGCGTCATATCGACAATGGTGATGATGATGGCGATCAGCTTTTCGAGCTTACCAAAGTTGGGCCCTATGAAATAATCGCCCCCATTGGCAGCGGTGGTATGGGTACAGTATATAAAGCATTGGATCGCGCCAATGACCGCACAATAGCCATCAAGGTGTTGGACCGCCGTTACGACATCGATTGGAAGCGCCGCAAGCGCGACTATCTGGGTCGTGAAATATTGATTGCTGCTTCCCTGAACCATCCATGTATTATTAAAATGCACAAAGATATTGTCGTGCAGGAAGACATCAACGGCCACAAGCGCCGCTGTCTACTCATGGAATACATTGACGGTTATGATCTGAAAAAACATATTGATGATCGCGATTTAACCTTAAAGCAGATGATCGATTTAAGTATAAAATTATGTGAAGGACTCGATTTTTTACACCAGCATGGTATTGTACACCGTGATGTAAAACCTTCTAACTTCCTCTTTTCCCGAGATGGTTCAAAAGTAAAAATTGTAGACTTCGGCCTTTCCAAATCGAATGCCAGTTGGCGAACACGCTGGATGATGAAAGAAAGCGGTGGCACCAGAATCTATATGTCACCTGAACAACTAAGCAAGAAAAACCTGGATGCACGCTCCGACATCTTTTCATTCGGAATTACACTATATCAACTTTATTCGAGCCGACATCCCTGCGAAGGTCCTGATCCAAAATCAACCGTTCGTCAAATCATGAACCCCAACTATAAATTTTCTCCACCATCAAAACATAATCCTGAAGTACCTCCACAACTGGACAAAATTATATTGAAAGCGTTACGACGCAAGATCGACCGCCGTTATCAATCGTGTACTGAAATGCTCCTGGACCTCTCCAGGTTGGGCGAATCACGTATCTAATCTGTTGGAATCCAGTAATTATGTCAAAATTCTATTTTACAAAAAAGTCAAAAAAGAGTGAACCCAGCCTCACTAAAATCATCATTGCCCTTGTTGTGGTGTTCGTCGTGCTGATTGCCACAATGCAAATATTTTCTGCCTTCAGCAATAATAGCATTGGATTGGGCAAAGACCGTGAAGCTATTGCGATTGATCGCATCCAAAGCGCGAAAACGCTATTTGAAGCAGGTGATTTAGAGGCGGCAGCACAGGAGATTCAGCCTCTGATTGGGCGTCTGGATGATCCGTTACTGGGACCAGAAGCTTATTTACTGCAATCCGAAATCCATGCCGCAGCTGGAAATCTGGACGAGGCGTTTCAGGGTCTAGAAGACGCGCTTACCCTTTTTGAACGCAGCCCATTGCATCCCGAAATAATGGCACGCTACGCGCGACTTCTCGAGGACTCGGGACGTACCGACGAGGCTCTACAAAAATACGCCCAATTGCGCGACAACGCACCACCAGACATGGGTGTTACCGCATTGGTTGGCTTGGGACGCCAGTCAGAACGGGATGGAAACTTGATTGAAGCCCGTGATTTATATCGGCAGGCCATGTTGAATGCGCCTTGGGGTAGCAATCGCTGGGATGAAGCCGCACAAGCTTTAGGTGCATTGAACATAGAAATGATCTTTTCCAGCATTGAAACACCGGAAAGCAGGATTTATTCGATTGAAAGTGGCGACACCCTCACTAGCATTGGCATCAAATTAAATACAACACAAGGATTGCTGATACAAGCCAACGACATCAGCGACCCTTCAATGATTCGTTTAAATCAGCGTTTGAAGCATACTCCTAAAGATTTCCGAATTGTTATAGAACGTTCAACCTGCCGCATTTATTTACTGGATAAGGACGGGCTATTTAAATATTACCAGACTGGGCTGGGCAAACCCGGCTTTGAAACCAACTTGGGTTCCTATACAATCGGCAATAAAGAAGTGGACCCCACCTGGCACAAGCCTGGTTCAGAACCTATCCCACCAGGGCACCCGGACAACGAGTTGGGAACACGCTGGATGCCATTGGTGCCTGCCCAGGAAGGTTTGCCTACAGATTTGGGTATACACGGCACAATTGCCCCTGAAACGATCGGGACATACGCTTCACGTGGTTGCCCACGAATGCATAACACGGAAGTTGAAGAGCTGTATGATCTTGTAGTACGTTCTACACCTGTTGAGATAGTAGATACTGTCGATCCTGTAGCGTTAGGTCTGATTGCTCCTGCTTCACCGGTCGGCAGCCAGCAAGCAGCCGCTATTCAACGCTAACTTTAATTTGCAGCGCAAACTCTTTAGTCCGCTCAACACCTACCCGATTATATATTGGAGAAAATCGGCATAACCAAGCATTCTCAACATGCCGCATGACAAACAAATTAAAGTATTGTTATGTTATAGTTCTTTTTTCTTGTCCGACAGCTCATATTTGAAATTTAACTATGGTCAAAATTTTCCCTGTCTTCATGACACAAAAAAGGTAGATGTCTATTGCACCGCGAAGAGCCTCATCAACAATTGATTAACCGATTTAATATTGGCATAGAAGAAAATTCTACAGTTGTTGTTCCTATAATTGAACATGATTTATTTTTAAATCTGGCAAGCGAAGCAGTTCGTGAAATTTTAGAAAAGTCCATTGAGCTTGATTTACTGCTGTTTGACGGGTTAACACTGGATCATATTTACCGTTCAATAGGATACATCCCCAAAGCCAGACACGCAGGCTGCTTTGGTGCTATTAACAACGATATAAATACAATTGCAAGCGAGCAAACGGGTTCAATACACATAATTCCACGTGGAGACCATTTCCGCACCAGTGACCGGTTGCTCCTGATGATTTCTAAAGACACCGCTGTGGTTGTTCTGGGCTCTTTCAATGAAGCCCAGGAAGAAGACGGGTATACATATCATGGGGGGTGGTCCGTTCAATTCGAATATGTTATCCAGGTTGCAACAGAACTCCTGGGCCCATTACATGCAGCATGGATTCCGCAACATGAAAAATCCTTACGAAATGAGATAATGGCGGGATTGGCACTTCGCATGATGCGACACCAGGCTGATACTCTTGCATCCAGACAACGTCACATTGTGAAAGAAAAAGATGACATTTTCTCGGTGTTAAATATATTGAAGGCCATCTCTGCCAAGCGGCGTGCCCATGACATTTTATACGTATTTGTAGAGCAAATAGCCCGAGTGATAAGCGCAAACCGTTGTTCTATCGTTCGTGTGTGGGGTAATGACACCCATGGCTATGTCCTGGCTTCACACGAAGACATTCATATCAATGGGCACCAGATTGAATTGGACAATTATCCCGAATTGATTCATGCCATGAATGTGCGAAGCAAAGTTGTTATTGACAATGTTAAACATCATCCACTGACAAAGGTGCATGCAAAAAAATTAACTGGTGCTTGCATCAATGCTTTACTAGTCATTCCCATCGTTCTATTCGATGAAAATGTCGGTTCACTGTTGTTACGTGCAGCACGAAGTGAAGGCTCCTTTGGACGGCGTGAAGTCAGTTTTTTTGAAATCGTGTCCGAAGCTGCTGCCAACGCGCTGGAACGTGCCCAACTTTTTGAGAACATCCAATTAGCAAACCAACGTCTGGAACACCTGGCGATAACTGACGGATTGACAGACCTTTACAATCACCGGTATTTTCTGGACAAATTGGAGTCTGAGTTTCAACGCGCAAAACGCTACCACTTACCCTTGTCCTGCCTGCTGTTTGATGTCGATAATTTCAAGCAGTTTAACGACACCTATGGGCATTTAATGGGAGATAATGTGCTTCGTGAGTTGGCACACAGGGCATTGAATATTGTGCGGCAAAGCGATATAGTAGCACGCTACGGAGGAGAAGAATTTGTCATTATTTTGCCACAGACAGGTATGGAAGGTGCACTTGTAGAAGCAGAAAGATTACGCAAAATAGTAGCCGAGCATCCATTCAAATTCGATGGAGAAACCTATGAAGTCACAATCAGCGTAGGGGTAAGCTCCTTTGATAAGGAAACCACACATAACAGTGAAACTTTAATACGACTGGCAGACGAGGCATTGTATAAAGCCAAGGCAGCCGGAAAAAATCGGGTATGCGGCCCGGGAGATTTATCATCGTCATGAATAATAATACCACAAAAGCTTGTTTTAACAGCACCTGTTTACTGCAGCGGACAAGCGGCATACTATACCCCAGTATAATAATCCTGCTGGCTACAATGGTGCTCAGTGTAACTCCAGGATGCACTACAGCCAATCCTTTCAGCCGAATGAAACCTGACTATGCGGCTTTGCCAGTTGAAGATTTGTCTGCTATCGCCCAAAGTATCGAAAAGGCAGTATCAAGCGGAGATCGCAATGCCACTATTCCAAACCAGGGCAATGTTACCGTAGACACACCTCAATTAAAGCAGGCGATCCGTACACGCGCAGCCCGCTACGATTTGGTACGGGACATGTTGGAATCGGGGTATATCATAGAAGAAAAGGGTGGTCTAATTTCCATTCAGAGAAGCCGCACGTATACACAAAACACTTCCCGGCAGGAACGCGACCGTCATGCCATGGTAGTTATGAGTGAAAACCGCGATCGTTGGACGCTTTACGAAGACATTCTAAAAGTCAACAACTTCGCTCCTCGCAATTTGTCTGCCGTCCAGACGCTATTTCATCAGGCACGCATTATGTACCTGCCACCCAACGCGAACTACGAAGAAATAGACGTGACACTGCTACCATAAACTTTTTGATCTCATTGTATTTTTACTGTACCATTCAGGTATATGTTCTTTACATATACTTGGATGGTACTACAAGCTACAAGCCTTATCAAGTACTTCTATAGCATGACCTTGAGGCTTTACCTTGGGCCAGACAAAAGCAAACTTACCCGCCTTGTCAATAAGAAATGTACTGCGTTGTATGCCCCAATATTTTTCCCCAAACATATTCTTTTCGACCCAGACCCCATATTTCTTTGCCACATCATTTTCCGTATCACATAACAAGCTGAAACCCAGACTCAGCTTCCCAATAAATTTACAATGCGATTGGGCGTCATCAGGGCTGATTCCAAATACAACCACACCCGCTTCTTCAAACCTGGGTAACGCATCCTGAAACTCGATAGCTTCCGTTGTACATCCCGGCGTGCTGTCTTTAGGGTAGAAATACAACACGACTGGACTGCCCAGAAAATCTTTTAGCGAAATCCAGTTGCCAGATTGATCCTGCAATGAGAAGTCCAGAGCTATGTCACCAATTTCAGGAACGATTGAAAAATTTGAAGGCACTTCGGGGATTTCCTTTCCAAAAAGTTTTGTTTATAATGTATCGTGTTGTTTAGTATTATGTGTTTATTGTTTTAACAAGAAGCAGATTGAGGATAATCCAATTGACAACCCCAAAAGTTCAAGAAGCAGTAGCACGCGTCAATGAATTGCCAACTTTGCCGTCTGTCCTGGGAAAAATATTGGTAACCGCCGCGGATCCAGATGCTTCAGCACTGGATTTGGGAAAACATATCGCCGCAGATCAAAGTTTGTCTGCGACATTATTGAAACTTGTCAATTCCGCATATTACGGTTTTTTCAGGCAGATTACGAGTATCACCCATGCAATCGTTATATTGGGGTTTGTTGAAGTACGTAATCTGACATTGACTGCTACTGTTTTTCGTACCATGGGCAACGGAAAAGGCGCCTATGATCGCATGCAACTATGGCGTCACTCGCTGGCTACAGCCATGGCTGCTGAAAGAATCGTCAAATCACTCAATATGGACCGTGAAGGCGTCTTCGAGTCCGCATTATTACATGATATCGGTAAAGTTACCCTGGACATGCTGTACCCGGAATTGTTTGGTGTGGTTGCCAGACAGGCTATGGACACCGGTTTGTCATTACGATTGGTGGAGCGTGAGATATTCGGTCTGGACCATGCAGAAGTCGGTGAGTTGCTGGGAAACCACTGGAATTTACCCAACTCCGTTGTGTCCGCCATTCGATTTCATCACCAGCCCGAACTGGCAAGCTCAAATGAACACCTGGTAGCGCTGATTTCATTGGCCAATTACCTGAGCTACAAGGCAGAACTTGGAGACCCGGGCAACGGCGGAGAACCGGAACTTCCCCAATTTGCCATACAATTACTGGACACCAAAGTGGACCAAGTCTTAGATGTCAGGGAATACCTGGTAGAAAATGAAGACCGAATTGACGAGTTTCTCGGTATTTTTCAAGAATCAAACACCGCTTGAACGTTTCCGTGTCACGCGGATTCACAAAAAATAGTATTTCCCCCCTGCATTCATGTGTCCAACGGCTCCAGACAATCTCTGATTTTCTGCAATGAAGGCAGCGCATCCTGCGGTTGCAGAACGGCATTTTCAATCCAGCCTAGCACAGAAATTATAGTTTCTTTTCGCCAATAAGGCACAGGGCGCGATATTTCATCCCGCAAAAATTGCACATCGGTGAGCAAACGACGTCGCACAATACCATTCGTTGGTGACAGGTCTGCTTCTTCGACCAACCGTTCAATCAAATGCGGCAAAGCCACCAGACCATCTTCAAGTTTTTCCGGTTCTGGTGGAAATTGGAGATTAAACAAATAATGATTTTCAACAAGATCAATCCCCATCGCAGTAATACGAACCGACGAAAACAAAGGGGGCGTATATCCCATTAACATTTCAATCAATTTACGGTCATTAAGATAATGCGCTGCCGGCACCAAATCCTGTTGTGAAACACCCCTGGAAATAAAATCTTGCGGTTCCAGCATATTCAACGGATCATTCAAGTACTCCTGGTAAAGCCGCAGTAATACCATTCGACGAACCGATTTCAGGTGGAGCTTATTCATCTTGCCAGTCCTGTACTTAAAATGTTCATTTTAGCCTTTATTTATAAGGGTTTTATTACGTTACATTACAGTAAACTACCTGAAATTGTAAACAAGATTAACACTATTTCGGGCAAGTTACGGGAAACGGTGAGCTTCGACAAGAAACTCATAATTCAATTTAGCCCTTGAAAAAGGTTCGAGTCAAGCAACAGTCAAACAAAATGAATCATGTAAGTCCCTGTGGCGCAAAGAGATAAGGCCAAGATGTCACAGAATTCAGCCCTCCAGTCAAGCAACGGTCAAGCAAAATAATAGCTTATTCTTCATGCCCAACTTGGTAAATATTTTCTGGCCCGGCTACCGACCGTTTCGTCGTGGCAACGAATCAAATTAGCCACGATAGCATCCTTGATCATTCGTGAGACCATGGAGCTGTTCTTCTCCTCAATTCCAAATCGTTCTCTCAGAGTGGTGTTGGTCATGTAGTCTCGTTGCACATAGCGTAGGCAGGCATGCAAATAGGTAGCACGAATACGATCAACTTTATCCATATCTCTGAATTCGCGGTGGGCGAAGAGAACAGCGCGTGTATGTTCATCGGTTGTTTCAAATGTTACCTTGCTAGATCGCAAATATGATTTTAATTTGATGCTGTGTAGCATGATATGTAAAATACTTTACATAAAGGTTACGTTTTTTTAACCACTTAAGTAAAATGATCGCAATCCAGCTAACACAGAGAATCCGAGAGCTAATATGTCTTCTTGCCAGCCATATAATTGGAATGTTGTTGTCAATGCTTCATGGAATCCCGCAATTCTGACACCTGGGGGTATTGCTACAAAACTCTTTAATCTTCCTAAAGGATCTAGAGTGGAAGTATTAGTACCAATTGAAGGGCTAGAGCCACCAAAAGTCGTGTATGGTGGGTTGAGTGTAATTGCAAACTCAAGCCGCCTCATTGTTGACACACAAACACATGATTTCTGTAATCTAAAAAAAGCTATGGGAATTGCCTGTACTGCACTTTCTTCTCTACCAGAGACACCTGTTTATGCAGCAGGTTTCAATATTGGCTATAAAGGAGATCAAATTCATAGCGAATTATCTGAATTTATCCAATGTCCACTTCATGAATTATCAGACTGTGGTTATGAAATAAATTCTTACGGAATTAATCGACAAATTATCTTTAGAAGTGGTGTCATCAACTTAGGCGTTTCAATTACTAACGAAGGCGAGATTAAGTTGGAATTGAATTTTCATAAAGAATCAACATTACAAGATGATTTAAAAAACTGGTTGAGTATTTCTGAAGAAGATATTAAAGCAGAAGTAAACAAAATTACTTCTGCACTTCATGTGACTATTATGGAGGAATCCGATGCAAAATCAATCTAACATGGAGACTTCAGTATATGCTGAAGACAAAGAAGATTATATAAAAGGTGAGTTGTCTGATGAAAAGCGATTTTTGTCAAACACAAAAGTAATACAAACAACACCTCGTATTTTTAGCACATTAAGGACATCAGGAACTGTTAAAATACTAATGGCCAATAAGGACCCAAAGTTAATTAGCGGAAACGACACTACTGCAAGGTAGTAATGAAAGACACAATGGTAGCACATTGGACTTACGAGGACTTGCCAACTGAAGATTGTGACTTAAGACAAGGCGATATTATATATCCCTCAGAAGAACTGCTTAGTGTTTTTAATGAGGTACATCAGCATTTTACTGATCCCAAATACCTTGGTTTTGTTGTAATAACACACTGTTGCGATCTGGTTCGTCGGGGACACCGCCATTGCAAGGCAGATTATATAAGCCTTGCTGTCGTACGTGACTTTGAGACACAACTAGAAAAGTTTCTCGATAAGACGTGCAAAAGCATATCTAAAGGTGTCTACTCGCAAAAGTCAAAAGCTACTGCTCGTGATTTAATAACACGCATTCTTAACCAGAATGAACATGCACTAGGATTATTTTATCTACATCCCGAAATGGGGGCAGAACTGATACCTGATAATGCTGTTGCGCTTCTAAGAGTTACCGTCTCACTCCGCGCAAAAGATCACTATGAAACTATCCAGAGGGCTCGATGTCGCAGACTTGGGTCTGAATTCAGAAGTAAACTTGGTTGGCTTGTTGGAAACATATACTCAAGGGTTGGAACACCAGACTGGTGTGATCAAAAAGACGGTGAAAAACAACTAGATATACTTATTGACGATTTTTTAAATTCCGAGAAATACGCATGGGTTGACGAGGCATCTGTAAAATCTGCTCAATCCAAAGGAGTCAATCTATCTCAATTATCACGTTCAGAGGTTCTTTCCGAACTAGAAAACCACAAACCAGTCCCTCCAAAAATACAGATTGCAAGTGCGGCTAGTAAATTACTAGAAGAGCTATTAGGAAAACTACCAAATGCTATCGCAAGTAATTGTATAAAAAATGTACAAAAAGAACTCCAATTATCTAATGTAGAATATACTCAGGAACAGATAAATACAAATTTATTACAAAGTTTAAAATCTTCGTATCAAGTGGTAATTGATGAAATTGCTTCATCAGTGACAAAATCGATTCTTTCGAATTCTTGTGAATCAAGTAAACCTCACGATGAACTAGCTCAACGTATTCAATCGTTAATAAGAGATAGTATCAAACAACAAATTGATAGATTACCCAAAAATCTTTCATCGAGAATGATAAATGATGCAACCGTTAGTCGGACTTTAAAACAAAACGATACTTTTTAGTTGTTTTGCGCAAAAAACATAGTAAAATGGACCTATCCCCTCTTTAATTTCATACTATTCATCTTGCCAGTCCTGCATCAACTCAATGATGTTGCCTTCTGGGTCTCGGAAGAAACAGACAAGTAGCCCGGGGCAGTGTATGTCGCAGTCGATGACATCATCAATATCTATTCCCGAGTCTATCAACACATTTCGGGCTGCATAAATGTCTTCTACTTCAAATGCCAGGTGTTTGAAACCAACCGGTTGCTCACCGGATGATTTTTCGGGTGCATCTGCTGGTGCCTGAAACAATTCAAGGCAGGCACTACCCAGGCGCAACATCAAGAATTCATTAGGAGTACCGGGATTAAATACGCGTGCCCGGCTAAACCCGAAATGCTGTGTATAGAACTTTTCTTGTGCGTACATGTCACGACAATTGAATGCGATATGTTGAATAGCTTTCATGATGTATTTCCTTTTGTATGCATATAGGAGTAAAAAGTATACAGGGCACACTACATTTTTCGGTCTCTGCCTTTTCACAGAGGTTACGGAATTTCTATACCGGCGTCAAATTTAACCGGTAGGTTGCCTGTGCTTTTGCGTCAAGAACGTAAAACTTCATATACTGTTATCTATTCAGGGCACTTGTATGTTGCCACTGAAATTGTATTAGCTTCAACTAGAAACAAAGGAGATCACCCCTCATGGCAGAGCGTGTTTACATTTTTGATACGACTTTGCGTGATGGCGAGCAGTCGCCAGGCGCCAGCATGGACCAGCATGAAAAATTACAGATTGCCATGCAACTCGAGCGCCTCGGGGTTGATGTGATTGAAGCAGGATTCCCGATTGCCTCTGTCCAGGAATTTGACGCGGTTCGCCAGATTGCAGAAAAAATTCGGAAATGTCGAATTGCAGCGTTGGCCAGGTCGCGGAAAGAAGATATTGAACGTGCAGCTTCTGCTCTGAGTCCGGCTGAAGACCCGGTATTGCATACCTTTATTGCTACTTCAGACATTCATCTGGAACACAAATTGCGTATGACTCGTGAGCAAGTTCTGAATGCAGCAGGGGAAGCGGTACGTCTGGCAAAAAGCCTGACAGGCAGGGTAGAGTTTTCCGCAGAAGATTCCACGCGCTCCGATTGGGACTACTTGGTTCAGATTACCAAAACAGCCATTGAAGCTGGAGCCGATGTCATCAACCTGCCGGATACAGTTGGCTATACGACACCTGACGAAATTCGTGATATGTTCAAATATGTTATTGCGAATACACCTGGTGCAGACAAAGTAATTTTTTCATGCCATAACCACAATGATCTGGGAATGGCAGTATCCAATGCTTTGGCGGCGGTAACCGGTGGTGCACGTCAAATTGAGTGTACGATTAATGGCATTGGCGAGCGAGCAGGTAATACTTCATTGGAAGAAGTAGTCATGGCCATAAACACACGAAGTGAAATTTATCCCTATATTTCTAATATCAATACACGTGAGATTGTCCCCTCGAGCACCTTGTTGAGCAAGGTTACGGGGTTGGCAGTACCTTACAACAAACCGGTTGTCGGCCGAAACGCATTTGCACATGAAGCTGGAATTCACCAACATGGAATGATTGCCAATGCATTGACATATGAGATCATGACACC
>CAZIDP010000007.1:54958-106640 GCA_964537975.1 uncultured Nitrospirales bacterium
GAATTCACCAACATGGAATGATTGCCAATGCATTGACATATGAGATCATGACACCTGAATCGGTTGGCAGGAATCGGGGTGAGTTGGTGCTGGGTAAGCATTCTGGAAAACATGGTCTGGCCAATCGTGCCGAAGAACTGGGCTATGCGCTGAGTGACGAGGAATTAAAACTGTTGTATGAAAAGTTCATCGATCTGGCCGACAAGAAGAAGGAAGTGTTTGAAGACGATCTGCGAATGTTGATTGTATCTCTGCATAACCAGACGTTCGAAATTTATCATTTGAAACAAATACGTACTTCGGGCCATGACCCCGCAATGGCATTGGTAGAGCTTTCTCAAGGCAATGAGACCATGATGGACACTTCGGTAGGTGATGGCCCTGTGCATGCAGCATTCATGGCAGTGGACCGCATTGCAGGGATAAGTGGTATGTTGGAGCACTTCGAAGTCCGTGCAACCACTCCGGGTAAAGACGCATTGGGTGAAGCATATGTAACAGTGAAGTTTGATGGCAAATCCTTTAAGGGAAATGGCGCCAGTACCGATATCATTGAAGCTGCTGTGCAAGCCTATGTTAATGCAGTAAACAAATTCATTGCTTTGAAAAATGAACCTAACAACGGAACAGACATATTGCCAGATGGTCTTGTACCATAAGAAATGCCTGATACCGTAGAATAAGTGTTAACTTCGGTCTTGAGTTGCCCTAATACTCAGAAATATTAAACAAGTATTTTTGACTTGTAAGCGATTCATATGCTAAGCTAATTGAAGTCATTGCCCGAAGTTAACGCCATTTCTGTTTTGTCACCGAATCCCAAGAGACAAATCAGGAGGTGTTTTGTGTGCTTCACGGCAATCTTTACAATTGGAATTATATTAAATAGATTCTGGATTACGCCATGACCAAGATGAAAGTCGCACTGGTCGGGTGTGGTAACATTGGTGCTGACCTCTGCATAGCGCTGCAAAAAGGCGTTATTCCGGCAGAAATCATCACGTTAACCGACATCGATGAAGACCGCGCACAACTTCTGAAACGATCCTTTCATTTAACGGCAAAGATTGCTACGCTTGACGAAGCAGCCGCCGTGGCCGACTTTTTGATTGAGTGTGCAGGTGCTGGTGCTGTTAAAGATGTTATGGCAGCCGCAATTCAACATCAGAGAGATTGCTTGATAATGTCCGTGGGTTCCTTGATGGGGCAACCGGAACTTCTTGAGCAGGCTCGTGAAAATCGTATCCAGGTTCGGATACCTTCTGGTGCTTTATGTGGTTTGGATGGAATCCGGGCCGCGATGGAAGCTGGTTTGCATAGTGTTACACTCACGACCCGCAAACCTCCCAAGGGTCTTGCAGGTGCGCCTTATTTGGCAGAGAAGAACATAGACCTGGAGCATCTGACAGAAGCCATGGTCGTGTTCGAAGGCAATGCGCTTGAAGCAGTGAAGGCGTTTCCCGCCAATGTTAATGTTGCAGGGGCGCTAAGTCTGATTGGTATCGGCCCAAAAGAAACAATGGTTCGAATCATTGCAGACCCCCATGCATTGGAAAACAGCCATGAAATAGTGGCTGAAGGCGCATTTGGACGCTTACAGGCGACAACGTGGAATTTGCCTTCACCACGTAATCCCAAGTCGAGTTATTTGGCATCCTTGTCGGCATGTGCCGAGTTACGAATTGCAGCCGAGCAGTACATTTTAAAGCAGCAAGCGTATCTCACTTCGTCATGACCGACAGGCATGCATGATGGCTGTAAAGTCATCAACTGATTTAGTGTTATTAATTTGTTTTATTTCGTTAATTTGGGTTATTGCCAATACTTCGGTGCTTTTCTATGGAAAGGCACACGAACGAAAATGGATGGAGATTGTGATCCATGTATGCAGTCGTTAAAACAGGTGGCAAGCAGTACAAGGTAACCCCGGGCGATCGGCTTCGAGTAGAAAAGCTGGATTTTCCGGTTGGTGATACCGTGACATTGGACCACGTTACCATGTTGTCTGGTGAAGACGGTGTTGTGCTGAATCCCGAGTCCTTGACATCGGTAAAAGTCATTGCTGAGGTCACTCGCCAGAGTCGCCACAAGAAAATCCGTGTTTTCAAGATGAAAAGGCGGAAAAATTATCACCGTACCCAAGGTCACCGTCAGCATTATACTGAATTGAAGATTCAGGACATTCAGTCCTAAAAAGGAGTTGATTAAATGGCACACAAGAAAGCAGGCGGTAGTTCACGCAATGGCCGTGACAGCCAGGGACAACGCCTTGGTGTGAAAAAATATGGTGGTCAAAAAGTGATTGCAGGCAACATTATTGTCCGGCAACGCGGCACCAAGTTTTACCCGGGTGAAAATGTTGGATTGGGGAATGATCACACCTTGTTTGCGTTGACAGATGGTGTGGTTCAATTCCGGTATTTTAAAAAAGACCGTAAGTGTGTGGATGTTGTTCCTGTCGGCGTATAAGTGCGGCATACCATTATCCTGAACGATAGAATTAAAGTGAACCTGTTGCCATGTTTATTGATCGTGCACGAATCAAAACAACCGGCGGTGCTGGCGGCAACGGGTGTTGCAGTTTCCGTCGCGAAGCACACGTCCCCTTCGGTGGCCCCAATGGAGGGGACGGCGGTAATGGCGGCGATTTAATTATCGTCGCCTCGTCTCGTTTAAGCTCCCTGCTTGACATGCGTTACCATAGCCATTGGGTGGGTAACCGTGGTCAGCATGGTATGGGCAGTGACCGTCATGGCAAGAATGGCATTCCCAAAGAGATACAAGTACCTTGCGGTACACTGGTCCGTGATTTTGAGACCGGGGAAATTCTTGCTGACCTTACTAAAGAGGAACAAACCTTCTGTGCGGCAGCCGGCGGCAAAGGCGGTAAGGGCAATGCACGTTTTACGACTTCCACCAACCGTGCACCAAAATTTGCGGAAAAAGGTGAGCCAGGCGAGGAGCGTGAGTATCTCCTCGAGCTTAAACTGATTGCTGAAATCGGCATGGTAGGCTTGCCCAATGCTGGCAAATCCACCTTACTTTCCTCCATCAGTATGGCCGAACCAAAAATCGCCGATTATCCTTTTACTACGCTTACCCCAAACCTCGGCGTTGTAGAACTCAGCGGATTTCGGACCATGACTGTTGCCGATATCCCGGGCATTATTGAAGGGGCATCAGAAGGCAAAGGTTTAGGACTGGATTTCCTCCGACATATTGAGCGCACAAAGGTTTTGTTGTACTTGATCGACGCCGGAGACCCGAATCCTGGTGAAACTTTGAACGTACTCGAAGCTGAGTTGCGCCAATACAGCGTTGATTTGCCGGAGCGCCTGCACTGTTATGTTTTCAACAAGATGGACATAACAGAAAATCAGGACCATAAAGAAACGCTGTCTTCACAATTCCCCAATGCACTTTTTATATCGGCTGTAACAGGTTTTGGTATCCAGGAATTGTTAGAGGCACTGTGGATTCTGGTTGAAGAAGCCCGTCGCCTGGAAGCAGCCGATGAGCAAGACATCACAGTCAGTGAACGTACCTACACATATGAATCTCCCTTCACCGTAAATGCCACATCAGACGGTTATGAGATCATTGGCAAGCGCGTAGTGCGGGCTGTACGCATGACAGATTTTGAAAACCCGGAAGCGGTGCGACATCTTGAAGATGTTCTGGGGAAAATGGGGGTCTTTCGGGCGTTGAAACGGATTGGGGCTGAATCGGGTACAACCATACATATTGATGATATTGAACTTGAATATCAACCGGACAAGCTGTAATGTTTCTTTATAGTGCATAAATCTTGTCGATATTGATATCTATTGGATTTTTTCTTTACCAGATGGTATTTTAACGCACAAAACAAACCCAGTATTACAATAAACTTTCACGAAATCAAGTGATATGAGTCACATTGTTAAAGAAAACATAAAAACACTTGTTATCAAAATCGGCACCTCCCTCCTGAGTGGTCAACGTGCATTCGAAGGCCAGGTTATGGAGGCGATGGTGAAAGAGCTGTGCCGCCTTAAATCCGAACACGATATCAACATCCTCATTGTAACTTCTGGAGCCGTAGGGTGTGGCATGAACACCCTTGAGATGTCTACCAGACCAACTTCATTGCCTGCGAAGCAAGCAGTAGCGGCTGTTGGACAAGCCACGTTGATGCATTATTATGAAACCTTGTTCCTGTTGTATGGCGAAAAACAGAACCTCCACACCGCACAAGTCTTATTGAATGCTGCGGACCTTGATAATCGTCAGAGTTACTTGAATGTTCGCAACACATTGAACACACTCTTCAACATGCGCTGTATCATACCCATCATTAATGAAAACGATTCCACTGCCACAGAGCAACTCCGATTTGGTGATAATGACACACTGGCAGCCAAGATTGCCGCAAAAAACAATGCAGACCTCTTGATCATTTTGAGCGATGTCGATGGCCTTTATGACAAGAACCCGCAAGAATTCCCTGATGCAAAGCTGATTACTGAGGTACATGACATTACTTCAGAACTGTTGACAAATGCTGGTGGTGCCGGGACTATTTGCTCCACAGGAGGGATGCGGACCAAATTGGAAGCGGTAAAAATTGCATTTGCTGCCGGTGTCCCGGTCGTAATAGCAAACGGACACCGCAAAAACATAATCAATGATGTGTTAAACAACAAGGCGCCCAAAACCATTTTTACCAGCAGCAGACAGGTGTTGTCACATCGAAAGCGCTGGATCGCATTTGGCCGAACCATTCATGGCACACTCATCGTAGATGACGGGGCAAAGAATGCGCTGTGTAATCTGGGAACCAGCCTGTTGTCTGCTGGCGTTACCGATGTGCGTGGAAATTTTGAAGCAGGGGATGCTGTTGAAATCTCTGACTCGAAAGGCATACCTGTTGCCAGGGCGCTTGTAAATTATAACAGTCTGGATTTAAGAAGGATAAAAGGCCGACGCAGTCAGGAAATAGAGTCAATTCTGGGGCATAAAGATTACGATGTAGTCGTTCACCGTAATAACCTGGTGTTGCTTTAAACTTTAGCGTTCGCCTCATCATGTAATACAATTTATTGAATCCGAATAAAAAAGTATGGAACAGGTGCATTATTATGGAAGCTGGCAATTCAGAATTGCAGATACAGTTGGAACAAACTGGCCGTCAGGCACGTAAAGCCTCAGACCAGTTACGATCATTATCGCGTTCTGTAAAAGACAAAGCGTTGCGAGAAATTGCAGACCGGTTACGTGCTGCCAGAGTTCCCTTGCAGACTGCCAATGTAAAAGACCTTGAAGCCGGTAAAGCAAAAGGTCTCTCCACTGCGATGCTTGACAGACTTGAATTGACGGATAAACGTATTGAAGCCATGGCAGAGGGATTAGACACTGTAGCAACATTGCCTGATCCTGTCGGCGATATTGTCGAACAGTATGTACACCCCAACGGGTTATGTATCGCACAAATTCGCCAACCCTTGGGGGTGGTCGGCATTATATATGAAAGTCGTCCCAATGTAACTGCGGATGCTGCAGCATTGTGCCTGAAATCGGGCAATGCATGTGTCTTGCGGGGTGGTTCCGAGGCAATACATTCCAACTTAGCCATTGCAGATATCTTTATCGAAGGCGCAGTAGCAGCAGGTGTACCAGAAAATGCGGTACAAATAATACGTACTACAGACCGAGCTGCCGTGGGTGAAATGCTGAAACTGGATAGTTATATTGATGTCATCATACCACGCGGTGGTAAGGGACTTATTGCACGCATATATGATGAGTCACGAATTCCGGTTATTGCACATCTGGATGGAGTTTGCCACACGTACATTCATGAAGACGCAGACCTGGAAATGGCACGGAATATTGTTGTAAATGCCAAACTGCAACGTCCGGGTGTTTGTAATGCCATGGAAACACTGTTGATACACGAGAATGCCGCCCCCATGATGCTACCTGATATTGCCCAAGCCCTGGTTGCAGGCAAGTGTGTTTTGCGAGGCTGTACCAGAACCAGACAATTGATTGAATGCGATGAAGCGGTAGAGGAAGACTGGATTACCGAATATCTGGATAAAATACTTTCGATCAAGGTAGTTGCAAGCCTGGATGAAGCCATTGAACATATAAACACGTATGGCTCCCATCATTCAGATGCCATAGTAACAGAAGGATACAGCGCGGCGGAGAAATTTCTCAATGATGTGGACAGTGCCACTGTCTATGTGAATGCGTCCACACGCTTTACCGATGGATTTGAGTTTGGCCTGGGAGCTGAAATTGGAATCAGCACCAACAAGCTTCACTGTCGTGGCCCAATGGCACTGCAAGGGTTGACCAGCCTGAAATATATCATACGGGGTACGGGACAAATCCGTGAATAGGCAGCAACGCATCGGAGTTTTTGGTGGTACTTTCGATCCAGTGCATAACACGCACTTGGAAATTGCTCGAACGGCATTGCAATACGCACATCTGGATAAAGTATTGTTCGTTGTTTCAGCAAGTCCGCCTCATAAATCCGGAGAGGTGGCAATCAGTGCGGAAGAGCGGTATTTACTGGTTGATGCAGCACTCCGTGATGAGCCAACTATGCAAGCGTGCCGATTGGAAGTGGAGCGTGAAGGTCCTTCTTACACAGCCGATACAATAAAAGAGCTGGGTCAACATTATCCCAATGCAGCATTGTATTTGATAATTGGCAGTGATTCATTGGTTGATTTGCCCAAGTGGTATAACCCCCGACAAATACTGGATGCAGCGCACCTGCTTGTGGTACCACGCCCAGGTACACCTGAGCCAATTCCTGCTATGGTGGAGGGTCACTATGACATACTTCCATTCAAGGTGAGTTCTTTATCTTCAACAGAAATCCGACAAAATTTATCGGAGGGAAAACCCGTTAACGCATTGATACCCGACACTGTATCCGCACTTATTCATAAAAAAGGTTTGTATAATGCCTGTCATAAAAACCGCACGCTATAAAGAATTCTTGCAATTGTTGCGCAAACGACTTCCCGACAACAAAGTCAGTCATTGCGTATTTGTCGCGGAATACCTGGCTTCATTCGCAGATAAAATAAACATAGATCATGATGCCGCGGTGACTGCTGGTTTACTGCATGATCTGCACCGTATCACCGTCCCGGAAGAATTGTTTGAAATTGCTGATCGTTATCAGATTCCCATCTCAACTGAGCAACGCGAAAACCCGGTTTTATTACACGGGCCTGTGGCCGCTGTAGTTTGCCGCAATGAACTGAATATTGATGATGAGGATGTGTATGAAGCAATTTATTGGCACACCACCGGTCGTCCAAAATTTTGCCGCCTGGGTCAAGCGCTCTACCTGGCAGACTTCTCAGAACCAAAGCGCAAATATCCTGAAGCAGCACAAGCACGGGAATTACTGCGTAAACAAGGATTTGACGCCGCACTACAGTATGTTATTGAAACTAGAAATAACTATATTCAAGAACGTATCGGTGCCATGCACCCAGACTCCTATGCATTTCAATTGTGGGTCAAGCAGGAACTGGGGTGATGACGGTTTACGACCCATTTGAAGAACTGGCATTGTTTTATGATCCCATCATGGAACATGTAGATTATGCCCGTTGGTTTGACATAACCACCCTGCTTGCAGAGAAATTACTGCCCCAAAAAGTCCGTAGCCTGGATGCCGCCTGTGGCACAGGCACCTTGTTGCACATGTTCAAAGAATTGCAATGGGAGTCCTACGGATTTGATTTATCTCCTGCAATGCTGAAAACAGCAAAAAGATTATATCCAGAAGTCCCATTGTATCAGGGGGACTTGCGTGCGTTACCGTTTCATGAAACCTTCGACTGCATTACCTGTCTGTTTGACAGCGTTAATTTTATCTTGGATGAAGATGGCGTGTTAGCCACAATTGATTCGTTTTATTCTGCACTGAAACCAGGTGGGATGCTTTATTTTGATATCGTTACCGAGCGTATGGTTACACGACACTTTGCGGGACAAGATTGGACTGAGCAGAATGACGGATTCTCCACACGCTGGACCAGTTCATTTGATCGCAGCTCCGCCATTGCAGCAACGACGGTTCGTGTCAATTCAATGAAAGCTGCCATCATCAAAGAACGCATATTCCCCACCCGATTATTTGAAGATGGGTTGCAACAAGCCGGATTTACAACTTTCGCGGTAGTTGATGTCAACAACTGGCGCCAACCAGGACGGCGCACCACCCGCATAGACTTTGTTGCTATCAAGCAACCAACTTCACGACAGCATAATGCCTACGCACACTTGGAACCGGTATTGATTGACTACCACAGACACCATTAAACTCGAGTATCTGTGATATGTCATTCTGATGAGGGCACGATTTGGTCAGGTGGCAAGCGAAGCAAGTACCATTCACCATCATGGTAAAACAATACCTCGCCATTGAGACGTGCCAGTTCTGCCAATCCGGCATCAGATTGTAAAAGTTTTACATGGATATCATCGCCAAAGTTGATTTCATTATAGGTTTCTGGCACAACGTCCCGTTGTTCTATCCATCGGTCGTTCTCTAAGTGTAAAACACGATTAGCAAGGGTGCGACGGGTACGCTTTGCTTCTCTGGTCACATTGGATTCTTGGACAACAGGTTGATCTGTATCCCTGGCAACATCTTCCATTCCACCGTATCCACCATATCCACCCATAGTGCCTTCTTCGGACAAATCATTCATCTTTTCAGTAGAACCTATCCCTCCACCAAAACCACCCGTTTCCTGGCGGTGAGGAACTGATATACTAAAACTACCCCCAAGTGCTGCTGCATCATCATTGTCTGTAATCGTTTCTATGCCAATGGGCTGTGAAAGCATGGTCTCACCTGTTTGATAGAATGATTCTTGTTGCTCCAGTTCATAATCATCTATAAATTCCCCAGAATCAGACAGTTCTGGCGCTCCCATCGTCATAAAACCCATGGCGGGAGTGTGATCACCTCTATCATTTACTTTCTCCGCGGGCATTTGGGCAATTGATTCCTGTGTAGACACAAAATCTGCTACAGGAGGTGAAGCCATAGGCGTAGACAGCGCATCTGGTGCGGGTATTTCTCGTGCCATATGGTCTCGGGAAGAAATCAGCCTGTATTCAGATTTCCATTGAACCCATGTTAAGCCAAGACTGATTACAAACAAAAATAATGCGGCAGAAGTTGCGACAAGCTTCCAATGTTGATACAAATTACGAAACGGTAGCACCCGTGGTTTAAGCGCAGCCATAACTTTTTTTTCAAAATCTTCCGGAGCATTCACCGTCGAAAGTGTTGTGTAAAGATCATTGACCTGCTTATATCCATGCAACTCTCGCAGACAATCTGAGCACTCGTGTAAATGTTTCTCAACAACAGTACGGTCTTCTATATCCAGTTCTGCGTCCAGAAACGCAGAAAAGTTTTCTCTCACGGCCTCACAACAACTTGGAGTATGCACTTCGTTTTCACTCATGTCCCGTTACTCAAAACACAACTGACACCAACGTATACTTTATATATAATACGCATCGTCATATGACTCCCCGTTCTCGCAAACAGTCTCTTAAACGACTGCGTGCCTGGTTCAACCGGGATTTCACAGTACCTTCCGGGCACCCAACTGCCTTGGCTATTTCCTGGTAGCGTTGTCCATCCACAATACGAAGAACAAAGGGCAATTTATAATGCTCTGGTAAAGCATTGAGGCAATTGGAAATAGCATCATCAAGCTCACGACGCTCCAGAGTATTTCGTGGCGTTTCATAGTTTCGTGTTGCTTTGTTCGCTACTGCCGGGGCCATGTTTTGTAATGTTTCGAGTGAAACACCCTTATTACGGCCTTTGCGTCCACGATTCCGTAATTCGTTTCGGCACAAATTCATTGCAATGCTGAACAACCAGGTATACACCTGGGCATGCCCTTGAAACGTCTCCATACTTCGGTATGCCCGCACAAATACATCCTGTGCCACTTCCTGAGCATCTTCATGATTGCCCAGTACACGGTACACCACTGCATAAATTCGGTCTTTATAACGGTTGACTAGTGGCTCAAAATCTGCCGACTTACCACTGCACCACGACAAGTCAACTTCCGATCCCGATTCAGAAAAATCTTCTGTTTGTTTTACTACCGTCAATTCCTGATTGCTCCAGAGCCAAGGCCTTGATATATTAGAAACCAGGTACACATAAAAGTTCGCACTTGCCAGCGTACATAGCCACACTGTCGACAATCAACGTGTTACAGCGCATTTATTGAGTTATATTGTACCTTTTTTAATGCCCACATAGAAACAAAGCGTATTATTAGCTGAATTCCCGGCAAAAAACCAGCTATATTAGCAGACCTCAAACCACTTTCAAATATCTTTGACTCCGATTCCCACATATGTTAATTTGTGCATACTCATTAGTGTTTTTTCACAAAATATTTATTTACACTTCCAGGGGTTCTCATGAAAGTACCTTTTACCAGTCCTAAATTATTGCTTGCTGCAATTGTCATCCTGATTATTTCTCCACTCGCGAATGCAACCCCAGACTTGGTCATTCTCCACATCAACGATTGCCATGGGCAATTAGTAAACAGTGGACAAGATAGCGGACTGATCGGCGGTTATCCACGCTTGGCCAGTTTGATTCAAGGCGTTCGAGGCGAATTTCCCAGCCAAACACTATTGTTGCATGCAGGTGATGTTTTGTCACGGGCAGACACTATAACCATCTCCAGTAAAGGCTATGCAAATGTTGCTGTATTTGACGCACTGGAAGTTGATGCCTGGACTCCAGGAAACGGGGACTTTTATTGGGGCATGCAACCGCTTCTCGCGCTTCGCGATGCTGCCAAAACCCCCATGATACACGCGAATGTGCGTTGGAAAAGCACCGACCCATCGAAAAACAATGAACTACCCTTTAAACCTTATGTCATCAAAGATATCAATGGGTATAAAATTGGTTTACTTGGTCTGGGGGTAGTGCGAACAGACCATTTTTCTGCCCTGAATCTGCAATTGGATAACGCTGTTGAAGTGGCTGAAATCATGATACCTCAGATGCGGATGCAATGCGACATTGTAATTGTACTTTCACATCTGGGCCTACCTGACGATCAACACCTGGCTGGCAATGTGAATGGTATTGATGTCATCGTCGGCGGACATACCCACTCCGTACTTGAAACTGCCGAGGTACATCTCTCACCAGATGGAGAACGAGATGTATTGTTAGTACAAGCAGGAGATTACGGAAGGTATCTCGGGAGGCTGGAGCTGTACTTTGAGCAAGATAGTAACGGTGGCTTTCGTATACACCGACACCACAGCAGCCTGATGCCGGTAACAGAAGATATCACACCAGACCCATCAATTGAACAATTATTGGAACCGTATCTTGATTCGGCAGATGAAGTGGTATTCAACATGGAGACCAAGCCTGGCAATATTCGTGTTAACGTGGCCAGGGCAATCTGCCAGCAAGTAGGCGCTGATGTTGGAATCCTATTGGAAACGGATATCACAAACGAATTTCCCCCTGGCCCGGTAACTCGCGGACAATTATCAAGCCTTCACAGTTTTTATAATGACATCTTGTTGGCTCAGATTGACGGGGACGCATTGGCAGTAATATTGGCATTGGCTCAAATCGTGTACGCAGATAAATCAGGTAATATACATTGGAAACCCAGCCCGGAAGAAACGTACACCGTCGCTGTTGGGAGTTTTGCCTATATCTCAACTCCAGAGTTGGCACGCTATCCTGTCGAAGAAACCGGAATCACCATAACTGAAGTCATTGTCAGTAATGAGACGAGAGAAATTATTTTTCAGGAGTGAGTATAAAATACGTGTATCGCAACAGATCAGGAAGGTCAATGGATTTTTAAGTATGTTGTATGACAATACACCTCAACGTGGCTTTACATTGATTGAGCTGCTGGTGGTAATCGCAATCATCGGAATACTGGCATCGATACTCCTTCCTGCATTGGCCCGAGCACGTGAAGCTGCCCGTCGTGCTTCTTGTCAGAACAATCTCAAGCAATTTGGCCTGGTTTTCTCCATGTATGCAAATGAATGGCAAGGTATGCTGCCGCCCCTTTCACCATATGGCAGCAACAGAGATGACGGACTATCCTCTCCTTTGTTTTCTGCTCCGCATGCAAAATCCATTTATCCAGATTATCTGAATGACTTGAAGGTTTCGACTTGTCCCTCCGATTCCGGGGGCGACCCTGGTTGGCTTAGCGTAGCACCACGTGTGCCGGAGTCCGGAAATTTTACAAGCTGGCAACAACTTGCGCTTGAGGCCAATGACATGGTCTCTTTCGATTATTTCCAAACAGCTGAATTGGGCCGCTCCTACCTGTACAAAGGCTATGTAGCCATTAATTCCGGGGAGTATTATGGTATTTGGGCTGCAACAACGGTATCACCAGTTTACGGAAGTGCTTTCATTCTTGATGTAGGCGAGGTTCGATTCAAGTCGTATAGCAATGACCTGACACTTGCTGATATTCAATGGCCTCCTTGGGTACCCCGCCCTCCGGAAGCACAGGGTACTGGCGGTGGAACGCAGGTATTGCGATTACGCAAAGGCATAGGACGATTTCTGATAACTGATATCAACAACCCTTTGGCAATACCCGAGAGTTCGGTACCTGTAATGTGGGACATTATCGGGAGCAGTGAATTTGATGATAACCGGGCAGGCACCGTTGTTTT
Organism: uncultured Nitrospirales bacterium; assembly: GCA_964537975.1. Lineage (GTDB taxonomy): Bacteria > Hydrogenedentota > Hydrogenedentia > Hydrogenedentales > SCBR16-9 > SCBR16-9. The sequence goes on from CAZIDP010000007.1 coordinate 67,712, forward strand.
TAATCACTTGCCAGGTGGTGCCAATGTGCTATATCTCGATGGCCATGTCGCATACCGGCCTTACCCTTCTGTATTTCCAGTAATCAATGATGAACAACTACTCAAAGAGATGAGCCATTATGGTTTAGGCTAAATCAAGCAGAATTTGAGATATAATCGGCGATTTACGCTTTCCCTTATGGTGCCATTATCATGGGAATAAAATTTGCATTTAACCGTATTTCGTAGTAACGTATTGGTATGAAGTCCCGGCTGATGGCAAAGCAGTTCGATAATGAGCTTGTGGGATACTTCGGTCGCGGCAGAAAGGAGGTGATCTATCTATGGGAAGTCCGGGCAAACCGGGCGCGAGTATGGGGTGCCCTGACAGGGCACGTGTTGCTCACGACCAACAGATAGATCCATCTCTGTTTAACGGGATGGATCTTGCGAGGAGTAACCGGCTCTAGACTGGGCTATGCACCCGTTGAACCTTAAACGCTGAGGCGTATACTGGTTTGGGTGTTTCCTCATCTGACGAAATAACCCGCCGCGGTGTAGTTGTAAAAAATTACCTGCGGCGGGTTCCTTTTTTTACTTTCTCGATGAATATGGTTTATATATGATTTACCTATAGCTGTAATTCTTAAGCAAACTTTATACACCTTTTATAGGTGGCAAGTTGTTTTCATTTAAGGACACAAGGTACTCTATTAATCATGAAAACCATTTAAAATGGCGTAGTATAAATTGCGTCACAAAATTACGACTGACGTTGTTATATTTTCCAATGGCCCCAACACCTGTTCAATCTTGAGCGGGTTAGAATAATTATTGAGATTTTTCTCAACAACACTTGTTTTAATTTCAGACGACCACATTTTTATACATTTATACTATATTTTTATATAACGATTTCACTAAGCATTCAAAGGATTATTTATAATGGTACATACCGTTTGTCTCATTAAAGGAGATGGCATTGGACCTGAAGTTGCCGAGGCGACGCAACAAGTTATCAACGCTTCCGGTGTACAGATTGAATGGATAGATTTACCAGCTGGTGCTGCTGCGGTTGAAACACATGGTGATGTGTTACCACAGTCTACTAAGGATGCTATACGCACACACAAGGTTGCGTTGAAAGGCCCCGTAACAACACCGATTGGTAAAGGGTTCAAAAGTGTTAACGTGCAGCTACGACAAGAATTAAATCTTTACGCAGCCATTCGGCCAGTTCGCACCATGGCCGGCATCAAAACACGCTATACAGACGTCGATATTGTTGTCATTCGTGAGAATACCGAAGGCCTCTATTCCGGTATTGAGAATATCGTTACAGACGGTGTGGTCACAAGTCTGAAAGTGTGCACGCGTGCTGCCAGCGAACGCATTGCAAGAGCTGCATTCCAATATTGTAAGGAACGCAATCGCAAAAAATTAACGGTTTTTCACAAGGCCAACATCATGAAACTTACGGACGGCCTGTTTCTGGATTGTGCCAGAAAGGTACATAGCGAGGAAGCCCCAGATATTGCGTATGATGAACTCATCATAGATAATGGCTGCATGCAACTTGTCAAAGACCCAACCCAATTTGATGTACTTTTGCTCGAAAACCTGTACGGCGATGTGATAAGTGATCTCTGTGCTGGGCTTGTCGGGGGCCTTGGGGTGGTTCCCGGTTCCAATATGGGGGATGATTATGCCGTATTTGAAGCAGTACATGGCAGTGCGCCTGATATCGCTGGCAAAAATTTGGCCAACCCACTCGCCTTGATCATGAGTGGTGTCATGCTGCTACGCCATCTGGGCGAAAAAGAGGCTGCCCTTCGTATCCGCGACGCCTACAACCGGGTATTAGAAGCAGGAAACCCGCACGAGATTACCCGTGATTTGGGTGGTCACGCCGGAACAAATGAGTTTACCAACGCAATAATCCGGCAAATGTAACCTATTTCAAGATTTCATTTAAAAAACAAACTACAGTAACCTCAATTCATCAGCTGCCTGATTTTCAAGATAAGGCAAGCGGAGTAATAATAGCTATAATGTCAAATCGGTTTAATGAAAAAGTTGTTTTTATTACAGGTGCATCATCAGGCATCGGTCGCGCTACTGCGTTGGCATTTGCACGAGAAGGTGCACTATTAGCATTGGCAGCCAGGCGCGTAGATCGCCTCGAAGCAATCAAGACTGAGATTGAAGCGCTTGGAAGCAAAGCGCTATCACTCATTTGTGACGTAACAGATAGGGAGTCACTTGATACAGCGGTTCAAGAAACTATTGCGCATTTTGGCCACATTGATGTCGTCATCGCAAACGCTGGATTTGGGGTAAGCGGCGCAGCAACCAAACTGGACACTCCGGATTACCGTCGTCAATTCGAAACCAATGTGTTTGGTGTGTTGGATACGCTGTATGCCACATTACCGCACCTTGAAAGTAGTAAGGGACACATATGTTTTCTGGGAAGCGTAATGGGCCGCATGGGGCTTCCCGCATCAGCTCCGTATAATGCCAGCAAATTTGCTGTCGTCGGGTTGGCAGAATCATTGTATTATGATTTGCGCGAAAAAGGCATCGGGGTATCGGTAATAAATCCCGGTTGGGTAGAAAGTGAATTCCGTAGTGTTGATAACCAGGGGGTTCGCACGGTGGAAGAACACGAAGAACCTATCCCCCGCTGGCTGGTGTATCCAGCAGAAAAAGCAGCCGCCGACATCGTTAACACAGTATACAAACGACGATTTGAAGCCGTGATAACGGGGCATGGGAAAGTAGCTGTGTTTTTTGCACGCCATTTTCCACGCTCAACACGCTGGTTCATCGGTCGAAGCGTTAAGGGTCGAATCGACAAAGTCGAGCGTGCCAAGCGAGGAAAATTAGCGCAATAATTTTAACAATTAAGTATATTTCAGATCAGGCTTCAACAACACGAACCTTTTTGATGTAATCCAGGTTAGGGAATTTTTCTTCCAAGTAGGCATTGCCTTTCTGTTGTATGGCATGTTGGTCTGGTGCTTCACCATACTCATCATAAATGGCATCTACCACATCCATACCTTCAACCACTTCACCAATAGGTGAGAAACCTTGATTGTCAAGGAAACTGTTGTCCCCATAGTTGACAAAAAACTGTGTTGTTCGTGTGTTTGGACCAGCAGTGGCAAAAGTCAAGGTGCCTCGGCGATTACTCTCCTTGACCACATCATCATCGATATTGTTATTCCGCCACTTTTCGGCGACCTCGGGATTTCCATGAATCCCGAATTGCACAATAAATGGACGTGGCTTTGTAACCACACGGAAAAATCGTACACCTTCAAAAAAATTATCTTCAACCAATTCCATGAAACGTGCCACACCTTGCGGTGCCCAATCTTCATGCAATTCGACCGTAAAGGTTCCACAGGTGCATTCAAATTCAATTCGGGACACAACGATCTCCTCATTTTGTTATTCTGACAGGTAACACAATAAGCCTGTGCCTAGTCATACCACTTCAGCATGTAGCTTAAAAATTATACGGCATCACCAGTTACCGTAATGGCTTCATCCACAGTTTCGGACGTATCTTCGTCTGCATCCTCTTCATCATCTGCTTCATCAGAGATAAGCACAGCTCGCTTTATATAATCCATATTCGGGAATTGTTCTAGCAAATAACGGTTTCCCATGGACTGGATACGTCCCTGATCCGGGCGTTCACCATATTCTGCGTTGATATCGTCAACAATATGCATTCCTTCAACCACGCGTCCAATTGGAGAAAAACCCATATCATCCAGGCGTTCGTTGTCGGCAATACTGATAAACAACTGTGTAGTACGCGTGTTTGGTCCTGCGGAGGCAAAACTCACATACCCCTTCTTATTGTTTTCCTTCACTGGATCATCCGGAATATTAGCCTGGCGCCATTGGGCATTGGTCTGCGGATCACCATTCAAGCCAAATTGAACAACAAAACGCGGGACAACCCTGAAAAAGCGGTTGTCATCATAAAACCCTTCACGTACCAGTTGATAAAAACGCTCCACGCCAATGGGTGCCCAATCTTTATGGATTTCCATTATAAAATTTCCATTGGACGCTTCAAACCGCACCCTGAATGTATCTGGTGTTTCTTCCGGCCAATCTTTGTTGGCATCACTTGGTGTACCAATTTCAATGTCCGCGGCTTGGGTGACTTCGCGAACCGCATTCATTTCTTCCATCATGGCTGATTGAAGCTTATGCTCTGCTTCGACCTGGTCATTTTCTTGTGCAGCTGTGGTCCTGGGCTGTTGCGTATAATAATTAAAAGCGGCAAGCCCGCCCAATCCAGCCAATACAACGACCAAGGTAACAATTTTGTGTTTCAACGTTAGGCTCCTTTCCAGTAAATTTCAAAAAAACGGCCGACTCGAATAGTACGAATCAGCCGTGCGTATGGTATACATCAGCCGACCAGAATTATGGCCGCCATACCAAACAATGCACTATACATCAGACTGTGGAAATTAGTCATTTCGTTCCAAAATCACGAGAAAATCATTATAACTTTTTCCATGATTTGGCGTAATGGTATGTACAGTCCAGCCTTCCCGCAAAAACTGTTCCAGTTTTTCTTTTCCGGAACCATTCGATTCAATAATAAGTGACGTTTGCATATACGCCTCCTCCTGCAATACTGCCTGGCATCACAATGTATCCTTGCTATATGGTATTGGCAGTCTTATACCTGTACAAGGCCCCCGGTAGTCACAATAAAACGTAGTGAACAGTACTTTGCTCACATGCTCCCCGGTAGTAACTCTTAACGATTAACAATTACTGCTGACATATCAAATGTCAGTTGCAGAAAAAACTCGAATCGGCGGGCGATCCCTAATGAGATCACCCGCCGGATTGTTTACTTATACAATCTTGTCAATGGTCGATTTTCATCGTCCTTTAACATCGATTGAACTTTACCCTTCTTGTGCAACACGGCGACGCAGCATATAAGCAGCACCAAGTGACAGACCAACAAAGGCAGTCAAGGTGGGCATTGCCAAAGCTACTTTTCCGAGGAACACAACTGGAATCAACAGTACACGCACCAATGCTGCCAAGAACGGGCTACCTGCCACGACATCAGCAACAGCGGGGCTAACCCGATAATAGGCATCTACAAATGCGGAACCAACTGCGCTTTCGAGCAGATAGGTGTCACGCACTGCGCGCAAGGTGTCAATCTCGGCAGCCATAGGTGTTCCATAGGCAGCAGTCGCAATAAAGCAAGGACCACTACTGGAACTACTACCACCGGAACCACCACTTGCCAGACCCAGTAAGGCAATAAGCAGGGCCAACAGCACCGTCAGGAGGCGGCGATCAATACCAGCACCACGATATTCAAAGTGTTGCGGTAATGTCACAGCTGGAATTTCAGGAGTTGAACGCAAGTAAATGCTCACATCCATCATGCCACGTCGGCTGCTATCAGGTGTGTTAAAGACCAGGCTATATTCATCAGAACCACGCGGTGTGATGAAATTGGTCTGGGTTGCTGCCAATTGCCCATTTTGTGTGCGGAATTCAATGCGATCGACCCAACCCAGGTTACCCAATGGGGATTCAATCTCAAGTTCCACACCACCACGTACCGTACCATTCAGTCCGGTCGGGGCGTTGGCATCAAGAAGTGCTTCTGCGACCTCAGATGACATGGGCGCTTCGCTACGCAGACTGAACGAATTCAGGCTGTACAGACGTGCCATGTTTATCAGCTCGATAGCATCTTCATCTTCAACTTCTGCCAACAACGCGGGGATCACTTCGTCATTCAACAGTTCAGATTGATACAGTACCAAGGCTGGTTCTTCTGCTGTTGTTTCACCCGTGACGTAATCGAAGACCGTTTCCACGCCATACAGGCTCAGACCACTGCGTACATCACCTGCCGTAAGGTCAGACTCAATCACAGGGAAGCTGAAGGTCATGGTATCGACATCCGGAGAACCCGGGCTTGCTTCATACAGGTTCTGGGCCAATGTGAAGACGGCTGAACCCGCAGGTGGTGTATTCTTCGCAGCTTCAAGTGCTTCATAGAAGTAAACACTGAATTCGCGTACATCGGCCACCGGTTCACCAGCATCTATCAAATTGCTACCCAACCCGATTGGATGTGTGGTTTGTTTGGCTTCGACAACAACTGTGCTGGTGCGTGCAATACCATATACTGTGCCGTTTTCATCGTCCAGCACTGGAATTCGCAACGTACCAAAATCGCTGTGTGGTTGACCCAAGGTCACGCCAACTTCATAGGAATCAGCAGCATCAAACATAAATGCCGTTGAATTCAAGCCAGCAACCGTGCGATGGCGATAATATGTGATAGCGTTTTCAAGCGTTTCACTGTTTTCACCACGGGTTACAGTCACATCGGCAAAGGCGAAAGCAACACCAGTATCATCAGTACTCGCTGGTATGATGAATTCGATAGCGCTACCATCGGCTTCGACGCGGAAACCTTGTACTTGTATACCATCAACAAAGATATCGGTCATTTCGGTCAGGCCAGCACCATGGATTTTGGCAACAACACCACCGAACAACCATGCTTCGTTAGGTTCAACAGCCACGATTGCCAGATTGATCTGTATGAATGTGGCAGTGAATTCTTTGTCACTATCCATAACAATGGTAATGACCTCACTACTTGCATCTTCCAGTTCATCGGCACTTGGGCCTGTCCAACCCGTAAAGAAGTATCCGTTTTCAGTATTCGGAACAGCAGTCAGCGTGACTTCTGTATCTGCTTCATAGAAGCCATTTTCTGATTCAGGATCAATCTCGACGGTACCACCTGTTTCTACATTAACTGTCAGGCGGAATTGGTCTTCTGGTGGTGCAAAATTAGCAACCACATGTATGTCCTGATCAACGGTGAACACTATACTTAATTCGGTTCCTGCTGCTTCACCATTCAATTCCCAGCCCAGGAACGTATCAACAGCATCATTAAAGATAACTGACGCAGTTACTGTAGTGCCATCCAGGTAAATTCCCGATGCACTTGCAGGTTCCAGCTCTATGGAAGCTTCATCAATGTTACCAACCAATTCAGTGGTAACTTCGAATTCTGCACGTGGCTCTAATACAGCCTGCAACGTGTTGGATTCTTCCAATAAAGTAACTGTTATGGGATTGCTACTGCTTAATGCTTCACCGTTGAATACCCAACCGACAAAGACATCAACCATGTCATCATAGGTTAATGTCGCGGTTACAGATTCACCGATGACATAAGTTCCCTCTGGCAGGTGGTCTTCCTCGTAGGAAGCACTTACTTCAATTGATGCCTGACCCACATTACCGGTAACTTCGGTCGAAAGCGTTACGGTCTGGACGATCTCAATTGCATCAAGTAAGGTAGTTTGTCTTTCAACAGCAATCAAATCTGCAACCTGAACATCCAGCATACCGGGTTCAGTTTGCGCGGGCAAGGTCACATAAATGAAGTTTTCAGAACCTTCATATGCAGTAATTGCTTGGCCATCAACTTCACGAAATTCTACGACAATATCATTTACACGTACAACGTACGCTTCTTGAGCTTGCGCAAGATTCATTGCTGTCTTGGTCTGGAAAAGACCAGACAGGGTCAATTCGCGTTCCACTCCAACCGGTATCACACTTGGGGAAACACTGTTCAATATCATTTCGGATTCAAGTGGCGCAAAAATTGACAGTTCATTAAATACTGCAATCACACTATTTTCATTAACTGATGGTTCGGTATCACGTCGAACCCAATCGACAACTTCAGCAGAAGCCGTAATACCATCGGCACCAGCACGTATTTCAGTAGGATATGCCCAGACTTGTACCGCATCCGGATTTTCAATTTCCAGATCATTAATTTCAAGCGTCACACTTAATGTAGTGGGATCGCCATAATAACTGGTACTCAAGTCTTTGAGCTGTATCAATTGATTTTGCTGCTCAAGACGATACACCATGCTGATTTCGGTAAAATTGGCCATACCGGCAATAGCACCAGGTTGTAAATCAGCAACAGCATCAGCCCAATCCATAATGGCAGTAGCAGATGCATCACCATCAATGTCATCTACCAAGCCGCTCAATTCTGGAGAGACTTCCAGAATCAACCAGGCTTCATCAATATTTTGCATGAATACGGTATCTGACAATTGTGCTTCTTGCAACGCCTGACGATTGGGTACTGTAACGGTTACATTACCAATCGTAAGTGATTCAACACCTGCTTGTTTTACATCTTTGCCGATTGCGGCATCGTCCAAGTTGAGAATCCCAACATAACGCATTACACCATCAATTTCGACTTGGGCAATCCAAACTTCACCAGGACCAATTTCTCTGAGGTCATCTGGGAAGCCGTTTGAATTCAGATCGATATCAACTTCCATCAAGTTCAATTGAACCGGCATGGATGAAGCTTCATACATAAGAGTGGTTTGCTTCGCGGCTTCAACAGCATTCACCAATGCGTATACATACACACTGGATTGCAACTGGTCTGCCAGGAAACTTGCCAAATCCACTTTACCGGCATACGGAGCAGCAATTGGCTCAGTAAATACATTGCCCAGCCACTGGCCGTCACCGATTGTGAATTCACCATACTCATTAGCTACAAAGGTAACCAATTCATTCCCGTCCCCATCCACCGTTGCCTCGAAAGGTATAGGGATGGATTCAGTATCGGGCCCAACCTTAATGGTTCTGGCCTGGATACCGGGACGTAATGTCACCTCCTCTACTTGCTTGACGCCCAACATCATATCGATTAAATCGACCATGTTGACGCGCTCGTCACCCGTTGCTGCCCCTGTTGGATCAGCATCATGTGAAGGTATCAACCCTATTGAAAAGGCCATAACCATCAACATGCACACGAGTGACGCAAGAATCAATTTCTTGCTCGTTCCCATTCTGTCTTCTCCTTTACACCGTTTGGTTTTTTAAAACTGCCCACTCGCTATATTCAGGTTGCTGCCTTGAACATAGCGGTCAGGAGTCCCTAAACCATTACCAAAACCGGGTTTTGAAGGATATTCCTTCCCCGGCAATCAAGGGACCTCACATACATCTATAGCATCACAGGCAAAAATAAATGCCTATAACTCAGAACACAGTATAGAGAAATCAATATGAGTTGTCAACATTTATCATCAGGTAAACGTTAACAACAAACTACTATCCCTACACCTCAATATTACCCGGACATATACCGTTTCATTACGCATACGCAATGAAGCTTTGATAAACAATCTGTCAACCCAGTGGCAAATAAGTCTGTAGATACCCTCCTTCCACCTTGGATTCCTGCAAATAAGCCTCTGTTTTTAAATCATACCTCGAAAATTTCTTGTAATGCAAGATGAAATAAGAATACTTAATCTAATCAACAACTCTTTCTCTACAAAAATTGCCTGTAACACCTGTAATATATGAAAAATTCACCTAAAATCCATGTTTCATTGGTCAGGAGAACTCGTCTCTGTTCTATCTTCCAATGTTTCTACACAATAATATTCTTTCACGTATTGGTACCACAAGATTCCCAGCACCAAAACTGCACCTACAACCATACCAATCGATACCCCTTGAGATAATGTCAGACCGTAATAGGGCCTTTCTGTATCTCCTCTGAATATCTCAACCACAAATCGCATTACTCCGTACAACAAAGGATATAAAAACAATATCCCACCTGGTGGATGCGGCTTGTTCGACAAATAACGCATCGCAAAGAAGACCAGTATCAGTCCTGCCATTTCATATAATTGCGTGGGATGTACAGCGGCAGTTTGTAACGCATCCGATTGTATTATTCCTGAATGAACCTGATGATCAAACAGCGAAGAACCTTTCGGAAACGAAACACCCCAAACCCTGTCCGTAATAGTACCCCAACAACAGCCATTTAAAAAACATCCGAATCGTGCTACCGCATGCGCCAGTGGCACTTGCGGTAAAATAAGATCACCCACCTGCAAAATTGGTACACGGCAATACTTTAAATACAATAAGCCACCAACCACACCACCCACCAGTCCTCCGTAATACACCAATCCGCCCTGCCATACAACCAGGGCTTTGTAAAGCACCCAAGGGCTGTCATATTGCAGAATCCACCAGACACGGGCTCCCAGGAGCCCACCTAAAAAAACCCACAACCCCCCAATGGTAGTAATCGGGTAAGGATTCTCCTGTGCTTCATTTTTCCAAATCGTAAAGAAAACCCCGACCAGTACTGCAATTGCAAGCATGACTGTATAAGAATAAAACGCCAGAGGCCCGATTGTGTATAAAGTCGGATACATTAACCGGTAACTCCTGGTGCAGTCTCACCCAATAAATTCATTTAATGAATCCCGTATTGCGTGAAAATGTTCCATCTGGAGTTTTCCGAGCTGTGATACCTGGTTTACAGCACTTATATGCACCAGTCAAAACAAGAACAATTAAACAGACAATTACGAAATCACCATTTATAACAATTCCTGTGGCTTGCTGTACTGCCAAATCAGTATCTACAGCTTTTGCCTGACCTCTATACCCGATCGCCACATCACTAAATTCACCTGGGCAACCATCCGCACTCCGTGCACGCACCCAATAATAATACTCACCATATTCTAATTGCACCGGTTGACGGCACCCTGCGTGTTGCAGGACTTTTGCCGATATTGCTGAATAATCCATGAATGCTGTCCCGTCAATCCAGGATGTTCCAAGGGGCAATGCAGTCTCAAGGTTTGATTCATGGCTTCGATACACCCGGTAAGAAATTTCATTTCCCCCAACCGCTTGCCAACTTAATTCAACACCATTTCGTGAACCCTCAGTAGCCTGCAAACCAACAGGCGCATCAGGGCCTTCACATCCTGTTGCGATATAGCCATCTTCAAGCAATAACTCCAGCCCTTCACCTGATGGTTCTGCAGCTGAAGTACGTAGCGTTTCCCACATTATCATCAAATTCTCACCAACATTGACTCCGGAATCAATTTTAAATGCCATTCTGAGCATCATTCCAGACTTGATAATATTGTCATTAATTCCCAAGATAACTATTCGTACTATTCCAAACTCAGGAAAAATAATTAATTCGGCAACCTTGTCCGCATCGGTAACATTTGATTCAAGACGCAACATCGACCTGGTCACAGTCGCATTACCAGCAGAGTCCCTCACGATTAGCCCGGCAGATGTGCGAGTTATAAATTCATAATACTCCTCATCTGGCATCAACTTTTCTGAATCAAACAAGAGTTCCAATATCAATACCGATGGACCAATATGATCAAATTCCAGATTCAGGTATATGGGTACTTCAACGGTATCACCAGGATTTCCCGAAACCTGACCTATTTCCAGGATAGCGTCACCGGCCGCAGAAATCGTCAATAGCAATCCAAAGACGACATATATTGCAAAAGACAATTTCCCAATTCTGGTTTGGGACATGCTTCGTTGCCACATATTAATGTTTCTCCATCAAAAGAACGTTTAAAACAACAACTAAACCGAGACTACAAGATAGCGTCTTTTACAACAAAACTACTATAGAACTTGTTTAGAGAACCGTGCAACGTGTACGATTTGGCGCATGATTCAGGTGACATGTTCTCATTGTGGTCTACGTATTCAAGTACCCCCTACTGTACAAGGCAAGGTGGGGATTTGTTTCAATTGTGGCCAAAATATACACGTACCAACGCTCAGCGCATTAAAACGCCATCACGATCTTGCATTTGAGGTCGGTGATTCCATATCTGATCGTTACATGATTGAATTATCGATCGGTAAAGGAGGCATGGGCGTTGTATATAAGGCACGCGATACCCTGATCAATGAAACTGTTGCCTTAAAATTCATGAACCCCCGTATGCTGCGTACAGAGCATGGCAAAAAGCTCTTTTTACAAGAAGCGCAAATTGCCCGCCGTCTGCGTCATGATAACATTGTTGCCGTGCATGATGTCGGATGGACCGATGATGGCATCTTGTATCTCTCTATGGAATATGCAGAAGGTAATTCGCTTCGTGCATTTATCCGGCAAAAACGTTACGAACGTGAATATCCTTCTGTCAGGCTGGTCGTGCATTTTGTCAGTCAGGTGCTAGATGCGCTACATTATGCGCATCGAACAGTCATCCACCGAGATATCAAACCTGAAAATGTCATGTTATTGCCAGGTGAAAAAGTCAAAGTATTGGACTTCGGGCTGGCCAAGGCAGTTCATGAAGAATTCATGCAGGAAGACACGACGGCAACAAATGGTGAAGCACTCAAGCATCCCAAAACTATGCTGAACCGTCCACCAACTACCGAATCCAAACCCAAAAGAGTCATTGGGACTTTCGCCTATGCTGCTCCAGAACAAAAACAGCACTTTCCAATTGATTTACGAGCAGATATATATTCTACAGGATTGGTCCTTTATGAACTATTAACCTTGCGCACGCCAATGGACCCGTACATTCCTGTAGATAAAGCACGCTCGGACATTGCCCCTTCCCTGATAAAAGTCCTGGAAAAAGCGAGAGAGTTAGAGCGCGACAATCGCTGGGGTTCTGCTTTAGAATTCAAAGCAGCACTGGAAGAAGCCTATGAAACATCATACAAGCCACAAATCAACTTGATTACACCTCTTTCCAATGGTAGAACGGTAGACACCAACCATATGGCATATCTGGAAGGGGGCAGCTTCTTGATGGGCAACAACAGGATACGAGAAGAAGCGCCTGAATCTGAGGTTACTGTTGCGCCATTCTGGATGGATATTTACCCTGTGACCATGCGTGACTACATGGCTTATGTCAAAGATACCAATACAAAACCACCCAAGTTTTACAAGGATTCTCGCTACAATGGGCCAGACCAACCAGTCGTCGGTATCACTTGGAACGAAGCTGTCGCATACGCCACTTGGGCAGGAAAAAAGCTGCCTACTGAAATCCAGTGGGAATTTGCTGCACGCGGTAAAGCCAACCGAAAGTACCCTTGGGGTAATTTTGCACCTGATACAACCAGGTGTAATTATGCGGATTACTTGGGCATGACGTCCAATGTCACCATGCACGACGGTGGTGTAACGCCTGAAGGTATCTATGATTTACTAGGAAATGTTTGGGAATGGACCTTGGACCCCTTTGCTCCCTATGCGATATTACGCAAAGACCCTGATATGGCTGCGGGTAATCCCCGCAAATCTGCCCGGGGTGGATGTTGGCAGTCCCCTCCTGAAACACTGAACTGTACCGCTCGGTATGGTTTTTTCCCTGAATCACAAACAGATACCCTTGGATTTCGTTGTATATTGGAAGGGTCGCGCTAAACTACATCAAATATGAGACTACACGCAACCTGAAATGACCTTACAATGTAAAACCCGCATCTGTCGTCACCACCACAGTATTAAAAACGAAAGTACACAAACAGGCGCCCAAAATTCTTACTGTCCTTGTCAATCCGGTGATATTTTGCTTTAATATCAGGACGCTCTAAAAATCGTAACACTGTTTTTTTAAGTTGGCCACTCCCCTTTCCTGGAATGATTTCTATAGTACCTATACGTTTGTCCAGTGCTTCATCAATGATCCGCTGCAATTCAACTTCAATCTTCCTTCCCTTGTTGTAAATTTCATGCAAGTCGAGTTTTAGCTTGGCCATTTTCTTCACTCCATAATATTAATTTCAATCATATCACTTATGCTAGCCACGATATCAACAATTATTTTCAATAATTATCAATTTTTTATTTGCAATCACACAAAACAGTGGTAAAATAACCATGTATTGCTAAATAGAGTGTTTTGTGTGAATAGGATGTTATTCAAAACGCAATTCCAAGATGTGAGCATGGGTTTCGATTTATTAAAACGAAAGGGAACGGTAATGGGAAAAAACAGATTTGCGCAGAAATTTAAATCAAGCGTACTGATATTGTCATTGTGTATTTTGTTAATTGGGCTAACGGGATGCCCCCGACGCCCGGTTACAATAACAATAACACCTTTGGAAGCCACCATTGAAGTTGGCGCAACCGTTGCATTGGTAGCTGTGTCTTCTAATGCCAACGACAACATGACGTGGACTTCACAAAACAATGCTATAGCTACGGTAGATGCATCAGGTGTAGTAACCGGTGTGTCGGAGGGAGAAACCGAAGTCACTGCAACAGGCAGTGTCAGCGGCGTTTCGGCATCGGCAACAATCACCGTAACGCAAACGCCAGAAATTGAGATAACCGTAACACCGTCAGAAGCCGAAATACCAGAAGGCGAAACGGTATCACTTTCAGCGACATCAACAGACACTACAGATACGATTCAGTGGAGTTCGGAAGACGAAACTATTGCAACGGTAGACAGTGATACCGGCCTGGTTACTGGTGTCAGCCCGGGCACAGTATCCATTCAAGCCATTGGAAGCAACAGTGGCGCTGTCGGGTCTGCCGAAATCACAGTAACCGAACAAATTCCAATAGTAATAACAGTTTTGCCGTCTGAGGCAACCATTGAAGTTGATCTGACTGCCAGTTTAACCGCAGAATCCACAGATCCTGAAGATACAATTGAATGGAGTTCCGAAGATGACTCTATAGCGGTGGTGGAAAGCGAGACCGGAGTGGTCTTGGGAATCACGCCAGGTGTTGTAAATATCATCGCCACAGGTAGCAATAGCGGCGCAACTGGCTCCGCAAGCATCACAGTGATCGAATCAACTGCAACAGAGCCACTTGAGGATGTTGAAGAAGTACGTCTTATCCTGGCATCGATTCCAGAAGAATATATTGATGAAGATAACAAAAATATTCTCAGACAGTTCCTGGATGATACAGAAGCTGCGTTGTTGGAAGGCAAAGTCTGTGAAGCTGCCGAGATCATGGATTCTTATCTGGACAAATCTCAGGAGTTGCGCGTCGCGGCAGATGGTTCTGTAATGCCAGACCCCTTCTGGGCAACAGACTTGCTGTATGCTGAAGGCCGTATGTTGCAATATGACATGCTGCTTTCAAGTGCAAACAAAGAAAATTGTCCCGGATTTGAACGCGTTGGCATGGCTGTTGAAGCAGAAGTCCTTGAAGGTGACGAGACCGGACTGGGTGCGTTAGTAACATTCGGCGCGCCACGCATGTGGGTCGTTCAACATGAAGAAGCAGACCGCACATTCACGCAATTACATGTTCCTGATTCCGAGTTGGAATCGGGTGAGCCAGGTTATCCTTTTATCCCCAGTATTCGGAAATTGGTCGCGGTACCACCCGACAGCGATGTCATGGTTGATTTTGAAGTTAAAATCTCCGAAAATTTCCTGGCCAACTTGTTTCCGATTCAGGAGCAACCTGCTGACCAGAACCCGGACGATACCATACCGGGAGACTTGACTCCGCCACCTGAAGAAGTGTTCGCGAATCGACCCTTTATCATCGACAATGAAATGTATGAAAGCGATGCGCTCTGGCCCCCACAACCCGTAGCCATCACACCACTGGGACGTTTTCGTGAAATGGAGTTGGTACACGTCGAGGTTTTTGGCGGTAATTTCAATCCTAAGACCAACCAAGTACAGCTTTACGAAAATGTTGAATTGAACATTTCCCACCGAGGTGAAGTACAAGGATTCCTGCCCAATAGCGTCACAGAGAATCCTTTTGAAAGTAATAAAAACCTGATCATCGAGTCCGTATTCAACAAAGAAATAGTAGCCAAAACCCCACCATTCGAGATAGTAATCAACTGGCGGTTGCTGGGCGAAGAATTCCTGATTCTGACCCATCCGGATTTCCGGGAAGCAGCCGAAAACCTGGCCACCTGGAAACGCCAGAAAGGTATAATGACCAACGTTTTTGAAGTTGGCACCAATTCCGGTATTACAGGACGGCAAACTAGAGATCAAATCAAGGCGTTCATTAAAGATCGTTATGAAACGACTATTGTAAAGGCATCTTACATACTGCTTCTGGGTGATGCCGAATTCATTGCACCGTTCTACCGGTCAGGTATTTACGGGTCTATAGGTACCGACTGGCCCTATGCCGTGCTGAGTAACCCAGGACAAGCAGACCCACTGGTACCGACCTTCGCACTGGGTCGCATTCCTGTCGATACCCTGGCGCAAGCCAATGCCGTAGTTGACAAGATCATAAACTATGAAAAGAACCCTCCTGGTAGCTTCTTCGGTTCAAATCCGTTCTATCAAAATGTAACGTTGGCCTCGCAGTTCCAATGCTGTCGCACCGATGTCAATCAGGTAGGGCGTGCCCAACGCACCTTCACCCAAGTGTCTGAATTTGTTCGCAGCGCGCTGGTTGGCAGCGGCTACAGTGTACAGCGCATATATGAACGTACCATCGATAATGCCTATAATGGCGATCCAACCCCAAGGCGGTATTACGATGGTGGACTAATCCCGGCAGCCATTGGTCCGGGAAGTGGGTTCAACTGGAATGGTTCTCGAACGGACATAATTAATGCCTATAACGCTGGTCGATTCCTGATGATTCACCGTGACCATGGATGGCACAGTGGTTGGTCACATCCACCATTTAATTCTACAGATGCATCCAGTCTGGGTAATGCGCCATTCCTTCCTGTGGTGTACAGTATCAACTGTTCATCTGGTCTGTTTGACAACGAAACGGCACCAGGAGCCGAGGGCTCATCTGTCAATGGTGTCTATTTTGCTGAGCGTCTGCTGCGAAATCCGACTGGAGGTGCCGTTGGAGTCATTGGTGATACACGCGTCAGCCCGAGTTGGCCCAACTCCGCACTCTTACGGGGATTAATCGATGCAACCTGGCCCAACACGATCCCCAATTTCGGTGGAAACAAATCTCACCGACGTCTGGGTGACATTCTAAACCATGCGAAAGCTTACCTGGCTACCCAGGTTGGCGTTGCCGGACAGTCAACCAGCCAGGCAGCGTATGAAAGTGAATTGTATCTGTACCATGTTATTGGTGATCCCACCCTGGAAATGTGGACCAAGAATCCTCATTTTCTCAATTTAACCAACATCTTTACGATGTTGACAACAACCCAGACCGGACTCATCCTTAGTTACGACACGGATGAAGCCGAAATAACGCTCTATCAGGAGAACGGTGATACTTTGAATCCCATAGGGCGCGGAATTACCATTGACGGAGAAGTAGAAATTGACTTCTTCAACCAGCCCAATCCAGACATGCCCATGTTGGTCAGTGCAACTTTGGAAAATAGTATCGCTGTATCAGGAGAAGTGTATCTGGATTATTAATGCGTTGAGACACCATTACCCTGAACATATTGTATAAAAAATAGTGACAGCCCTGGATAAAAGAATATCCGGGGCTTTTTTATTGTTTTGACATATAAATACAAAATTTGGTTATCAAACCCATTGTTTTTGACAGGTTTTTACCGGACAATTATATAAATCTCAATCAGAATACTCAAGTTATCCAACCATTACTGTTACACACATCGGAGACATCGGTTATGACGACTATTACCCGGGGCTATCTGGATTCTACAGAATTACTTGCCCATCCGGAATTACTGCGTGAACGGGCAAAAGAAGAGGGATACCTCTTTTTTCGGCAATTGCTGCCGAAAGAATTGATTATGGAATTACGGCGTCAGTTCCTGGAAATTCTGGACCATTATGGCTGGCTGGATAAAGAAACACCCCTGATAGAGGGTGTCAGCAACCAGGCAGAGATAGAAAAAATTCCACAGGAGGAACTGGTATTTTGCGGAACCGGTGTACCAAGACCTGCTTATGAAGATGTTCAGCGCCTGGAATTATTTCATGCTTTGGCACATCATCCGAACCTGATTGGTATGTATGAGAAGTTATTCGGAGCTACCGTATTGCCACACCCACGCAACATAGCACGCCTGATGATGCCTGCCAAATTCAATGTACCCACACCACCACACCAGGATTTCATTCATATTCAGGGCACCAAAAATGTCTGGACTTGTTGGTTTCCTGTCGGCGACTGCCCCATTGAAATGGGGAACCTGAGTGTTATCCGTGGTTCACAAAAGGACGGCCTGCTTGCTCCCAAGGCTGCGGAAGGTGCTGGCGGTCTGGAAGTATGGCTGTGCGATGACAAGTATGAATGGATTGAAGATGACTTTGAAGCAGGTGATGTCCTTACCTTTACGAGCGAGACGGTACACAAATCATTGCCGGCACAGTTGCCCAATCGCATACGACTTTCCTGTGATTATCGATATCAGGCGGCTCATGAAGACATAGAAGCCAACTCGCTTCTGGTACACTGCAATGTATTGGAATGGGATCAAGTTTATGAAGGTTGGCGCAATGAAGACCTGAAGTATTACTGGAAGAAGCATGATTTGATATTTTCACCCTGGAACGAAGATATTCGCTGGCAAAAAGATAAAATTTGCTGATACGGGTGGTGTAAAGCGTATAATCATTGTGCCTACTTACCCTCCCCCTTCTCTGTCGGCGAGAAGTCGTTTGAGCCAAACGGTTTCTCGCCCTATTCTCAACAGTAATCTCTTACCTCATGAACCGCGCTTAAGAACCAGCATAACATCCGCATACTATAGACAACTGTCAGAAAGAAACTGGTGTAATAACCCAATACCGTATAATGAGATATACACTACTCATGGTGAGTGTAAATACCATTACAGGAAAACCATATTTTGCGAAGGTTATATACGACACTTCATAATTGTTTCTTCGTGCGATTTGTGCCACCACCACGTTGGCCGCCGAACCAAAAAGTGTTCCATTACCACCCAGGCAGGTCCCCAATGCCAACGCCCACCACAATGGTTCTGCCACATGCAGTTGAAACACCTCGTCACTGACTTCCATACCCAGATTAATGGCAAAAGATGGAATAAGGCTCTGCACCAGGGGAATCATGGCAATCGCAACCGGAATATTTCCCAATGCGGCAGCAAGGAATCCACCCATCCACAATATGGCCATCATTGTCAGGATGTAGTTTCCACGAGTTAAAGTAAATATGCCTTCACCCAATAGCTTGAACAAACCCGTATATTCCAACGCACCAACCAGCATGAAGAGGCCAATTAAAAAGAAGATGGTATTCCATTCAACTTTTTCCATAGCCGTGTGAACTTCGGTTTTGCAGAACACCACCATAAACAAACCACCGGCCAGTGCCACAATACCTGGCTCAATATGAAGCCAGTGTCCAAGACAAAAACCCATAATGATAACCGCAAAAACCATCAGACCACGCTTCAAGCGCATGGGGTCGGTAATTGCGCGTTCGGGCTTCGCACGCATGATACGTTCACGCGCCACTTCCGAAGGCATTATATCTTTTCGGAACCACCAAGCCACCAGAATCACCATAACCATCGACATACCAATCACCGGCGGGCTGAGGTTAATCAGGAACTCATTGAATGTAAGGTTATTCTTTGATCCAATCAGGATATTCGGTGGGTCACCAATCAAGGTGGCAGTACCACCAATATTGGAGAATATAGCCTCAAGAAGCAAGAAAGGAATCGTTCGAACTTCAAGGATCTGTGTAATCAAAATAGTGATTGGAGCAATCAGCACGACTGTAGTTACATTGTCCAGAAAAGCAGACAAAATTGCGGTGGCTATTAAAAGCCCCCCCAGAATGACCATCCCGTTTCCGCGCGCTTTCTGCGCAATAGAAACGGCTATCCACTCGAACAGGCCTGTTTCGGACAAGATGTTCACGACAATCATCATGCCGACGAGCAGAAAGATCACATTCAAGTCCACTCGTTCCAAAGCATATTCATAAGGAACGATGCCCAGAATTATGACAACAGCAGCACCAAAAACGGCTGCCACCGTACGGTCAACAAGCTCCGTGACCACCAGCACATAGGTGATGGCAAAAACTATCAGCGCAAGAATCATTTCAATTTACTCTCAAAAATACCGCTACGATACATAACAGCACTAAATATTGATAACACGATCGAGAACCAACATCCGGTCAATTACACCGATACGTTGCCCGTCATGCACCACATACACTTTCGAATGACGTTTTACGGCCAACTCAAACACAACTTCAAGCAAGGTAGCATCTTCTGGTAAAGCTGCGTAGTCTTTGCTCATGACATCACCGGCCAAGGTTTGGCGCTCTGCCTCAAAATACTTTTCAAAGGGATCGAATTCGCTGATAAACCCTACGCTTTTCAACTGACTGAAAAAATCCGGCATACCTATTTTAAACAGATTCTCCGAGGTAATCTCGCCAACCAGCGTACAGTCCTTTTCAACTACAGAAACAGCATCCAGATTATGCTGGAACATGGCCCAAGTGACCTCTTTCAGCGGTGTATCCGGGTGAATCTCTACCAAAGGTGCACGCATGATATCCCGTGCGGTTATCGCATCATCAAATTTAAGAATGCGCTTACCGATAAAAGCACTTAACAAACGGCAATCATTTTCGGTGCGTATAAATGATTGATTAACCGGGTCCATCATCATTCGGGCAAACTGCGCCATAACTTTTAATGCCAATTGCGGTTGCTCTTCAGCAACTACCATTAAGCAAACCACATCAGCAGGAATACTGTCCGGGCCGCAAAAATCGATGGGAGTTTTCAAAATTGCAACACATATTGCGATACCAGGAAAACCAGAGATACGGGCGTGTGGAAATGCTATCCCATTACCCAGACCTGTTGGGTGATCCTTTTCACGGGCTATTACTGCTTCCAAAATGGTTTCTGGAGAGATTGAGAGGTCTTTCGGGAATGTTTTTGAATGCACCAGTCGATCGACCAGTTGTGCAATCAAGTCCCACTTGTCCGACGCCTGAATCTGCACCAAAACAAGGTCTTCACTAAAATTTGTGAGAAGTTCCATAATAGACAAAAATCCCCTGATAACAAAACATTAAAACACTCCCCACCTGATAGTTTATCCTCCCAAATCTTAACATATCAGGTGGCCGCAAAGCGATGGAGAAATTTAAACGACGAATGCTCGCTGCTCATTCATGAGACCATGCATACTTGGCAGGATAAACTCATATTCCTATAAAGCTTTTAGCGTGATTTCAGCCTATTATTCAAACGTTCAAGTGAAAATAACAACGAAGTTACTCACGAGAGCATGAACCAGTAAACTTTGTCTGAAGAAATTACGTACACATAATAAATTTAGCATATTATGTGATATAATAGAATTATAAATTAAATATACCTTATTCATTATAGAATCAGCTTATATGCAAACATAAATAATTGAATTTATTATTTAGATTATCGCACTACTTCACAAAATGTTATGATTAACATGTTGGAATCATAACACTTAGCCAAATTCTAGCTATTCTTAAACAGTTTTTTATACCATTACAAGTACAATACAGTTTGTGAAACACATTAATGACATTCGGCAACAACTGAAAATCTAACTGAAGTAAAAGGAAACAAAGCTATGCGTAGAAATGGTTTCACCTTAATTGAGTTATTGGTGGTAATTGCAATCATTGGCATTCTAGCTGCAATATTGCTCCCGGCTCTCGCCAGGGCGCGTGAGGCAGCGCGTCGAGCATCTTGTGCCAACAATCTGAAACAGGTTGGCCTCACCTTGAAAATGTATTCCAACGAATCCCGCGGTGGAATGATGCCATCATTAAAAAAATTGCGCAGCTCAAATGAAGCTCGTTGCGATCGAGAAAACACAGGCGATTTTGTCTTCGATTTCCCAGCGATGTACCCGGATTACATAAATGATATCTACATCATGGCCTGTCCTTCGGATTCCGATGGAGCCGCTTTGCTGGAGCGTGGCTATTGGAACGAACGTGTTGACGGACAAATGAGTCCTGATGCCCCATTTGATGCCTGCCGTGTCAGTGCTGTTTCCTACCTTTATACCGGTTGGGCTATCATGAGCCAGGACCTGACCTTGGGACCAGACCAAAATCAGCAACCGGTACAACTCGGCGTGACCCTTTCACAGGCCTTTTCACAAGCCATAGTAGACACTATCACCCAATATGCCACGGGATATGCGACCGGTGGTGCCCAGGGCAATTTGCGTGCCTATGATTCTGCTATCACCTTTACACATGAGGAACGAGGTGCTGTTACACTGCATCGCTTACAGGAAGGCATTGAGCGCTTTTTCATTACCGATATCAACAATCCTGGTGCCGGAGCCAAAGCACAAAGTGAGATTCCAATATTTTATGACACTGTCAGCACTGACGTAGGCAACTTCAACCATGTACCCGGTGGTGCCAATGTACTCTTTCTGGATGGACACACTGAGTTTATCCGCTACCCGAATGATTTTCCTGTGAGTGCGAATTGGGCTTGGTTGGTCGAAAATTTTGAATAATCTTCTGACATAGTTCCAGTACAAACTTAATCAAGCTTAATAGTATAAATTCTGATTGCCGGTGCAGCCCAGGTTGCTCCGGCTTTTTTTACATAATCCCCTGCTGTAAGGTATCATTTGAATATTGTGACTTACGTATAGCTTCATTCTGGCTTAGATACATGGGGTAAGGGTAACTTGGGTATGGATATTCAGGACTTGTTTGAACTGGTGGCAAAAGAAAAGGCTTCTGATCTGTTAATCAGTGCTGGAGCACCACCCATATTGCGCATAAACGGGCAACTCTTCCGCAGTCGTACCGATTCACTTACCGCAGAACAAACCCGAAAACTCATCTATGATTTTTTGACAGAAGACCAGAAAAGCCGTTTTGAAACAGAACGTGAGCTGGACTTTTCATTGGCTTTTGGGCGCCGTCACCGCTTCAGGGTCAATGTCTATCTGCAAAAAAATGCTGTGACAGCCGCGTTGCGGCCCATTCCCGAAGATATTCCCGATTTTGATGTACTGGGCTTGCCAGATTCGATCAAACCATTGTGCATGGCACGCCAGGGCCTGGTTCTTGTGACGGGACCCACGGGTCATGGTAAAACCACCACACAAGCCGCCATGATTCATCGCATTAATAAAGAGCGCGCCTGTCACGTGGTCACCATTGAAGACCCAATTGAGTATGTGCATAACCATCAACGCAGTATAGTGGACCAACGTGAAGTTGGCACAGACACCGAGAGCTTTCCAAAAGCATTAAAATACATCTTGCGTCAGGACCCCGATGTAATTTTGATCGGAGAAATGCGTGACCTGGAAACGATCAAAGCTGCGTTAACTGCCGCGGAAACCGGTCATCTGGTATTTGCCACACTGCATACCAATGATGCCATACAAACTGTTGACCGAATCATCGATGTTTTTCCGGGTCATGAACAACAGCAAATTCGCTTCCAACTCTCCATGACATTACTCGCCATTATTTCGCAACGGCTTCTGTCGAAAATCGACAACTCCGGCAGGGTGATGGCTTGTGAAGTATTGCGTAACAATACTGCCATTGCGAACCTTATTAGAGAAGGCAAAACACATCAGGTTTATAGTGTTGTAGAAACCAGCCGACGCGATGGCATGCAGACACTGGACAGCTCACTGAAGGAGCTGTACAACCAGGGCCTGATAAGCCGAGACGATACTTTGTCCAACATGAAGAATCCCAAAACACTTGACGAAGGCGCCAACGCAAACAATTAACCCGTCATTGATCCAAATTATCATTTGAAAGTCTATTCATTTCGACAACCAAGGCCGCTGCGGCGTTGTTGCCCAACAACATCACTTCACGACGTCCGACACCCCGGTGTTCAAGCACATGGTAGCTTGGCATGTCGGTGTGAAGCGCGAGAATCCAACGCCAGTCTCCTGCTTGTATATACATAAACGCTGGGGTGCTTTCCGAGAAGGCATGTGCAAAACGGTCTATCTCGGCGATTAAAGCATGCTCGAAAGCCCAAAGTTCCTCCGTCAACGTTTCCGACTCAGCAATTGCCGATTCAATGGCATTTCGCAGTTCCGATTTTTCCGTCGATGTTATCTGCTCAATGTTTTCTATGGGCACTTCTTTGACGGCATCAATAATAACGCGCCGTGCCTTCCGTTGCTGCTTTACAGCAGCTTGCATGTCCAGGGAAACAGGATGTTCTTCACTATCCAGTAAATCAATCAATACCGGCTCATGAAAATGCTCTGAATAAAAAACATATTCTTCCCTGCTGAATCCAACAGAAAAAAGGCGTAATTCTTGACCTTCACGGGCCAGTTCGCGTACTGGTGTACAAATTGCCCGGGCTGACTTAATTTGGTTTACCACCGGGAAAAGCAATACTGCACACAATGACATCAAAACCATGGTTTGCCAACTCAAGTGCCAGGGGAAGTGTTTTGGATGTTGGTAGCCCAGGTACCATCCCACGCATCCAAGCACCATCGCAGTAAAACTAAACAAGATCAATTCAGGACCAAACAGATAACTAAATTCTGTGAACTGCAAGCCCCAAGGCGCCAAGGCAAGCAAAACTAACCCAAACCCCCAGACCAAACCGGCACCCCGCAGCCAACGAGTTCGCTCCTGAGCGACCAGCGCAATTATGGCAGGCGCCATCAACATGGCCATTATTGGAAATAGCGGCAGTATGTAAACCGAACGTTTGCCTAATGATATCGAGAAAAAAATCAATGCGGGAACAAAGCTGCATAGCAGAAAACGCATGCTTCGACTGTCATTTTTATGCCGCCAAATCCAATACACTACTGGGGGTAACAGCAAAGTCCAGGGCATAATGTCGGCAGGAATTGTCGTGAGATAATACCAGGGGGGTTGCAGCTTGCTGACCCCCAGGAAAAAACGTCCGACCGTATTGATAAACAGGTTGTTGATCATCCCTCCTTCCACGGCCGCTTCTGTGGTTTCGGCGGCCATCAGGCGGGCAGGCACAAACCACAGCAGGGTGATGATAACACTTGCCAGGGAACCGGCAACCCAATGTGTCGCTTTGCGTGAAGCTGTATCACGCCAATAAAAGGTGACAATGAGCAACAGTGGGAACACGAGCGCTGGTGGCCCTTTCGCAAGCATCCCTCCCGTAATCGCAATGTACAGTACAATCAACCAGGATTGTTTACGCTCTTCGTCCCAACGCCATAGGCTATATGTGGCAAGCATGACGAAGAACGACAACAGCATATCGATCTGGGCCGTTCGTGCCTGCCACCAGAACCGTTGCATAGTCATTAAGATAAGACAGGTCCACAAGGCAGTATTCGGACCCCACATGCGCGTTGCCAGGAGATATGTGAGAACAACAATGCCCACCGCGCTTAAAACGGAGGGGACCCGTGCTGTAAATGCAGTTACATCACCTATGGGTTGTGAAACCAGTGCAATCAGCCAGAAAAGGAGTGGCGGTTTTTCCTGATAAGGTCGGTCATTGATGTGCGGTACCAGGTAATCCCCCCGCTGCATCATCTCCCGGGCAACCTGCCCAAAGCGGGGCTCATCAGCCGGCCATAGATCATACCCCCCCATATTCAGACTGAACAGGAGTATTGCCAGCGGAATCAAAAATACAAGATAGCGTACAGAAAACCCCATGGCAGGAATTATACTCCTCTTGAGAAACAGAATTATAAAAACACATCGTTTAACAGCGCAATTGTTTTATATCAGAATTATTATGCTCTGTGGCAACAAAACAACCATTAGTTGATATCATTATCCGACATAGAATATTGCTTCAGAATTGCAATCAAATTATCCCTGTTCAGATAGGGCATTTCGTCATAAATACGCTGTATGTACTCCAGTGAAATCTGACGAGTTACTTCCGGGCGGTTTGCCTCAGGCCGCAGATGGCTTGTATATACTTCAATCAACTGCTCCAAGTACACTTGCGAATCCTGTAGTATTTTTTGTGTCTCTTCTACTCTGGGCGCTTCGGTGTGGGAGTTCAATACTATTGGTTTAGCAGGAATTCCATTTTCAAGTAAATATCTTTGCAATTCCTCATCACGCAGTATTTGCCTTTCAATCGATTGGTAAATAAAATTGTACAATCCGTGTAGTGCTGCTTGTTGAATCCGGGCATCCTCCAGGGAGTCTACACTAAGCCTGCGCAATAGTCGGATGCTATCCTCAGAAGAAATATGCAATTCCTCGTTCATATACAGTCCCAGGAGCGAGTGCGCCCCAATACTGGAGGTCAGTTGTTCTGCAAGATACAACCGTAGAATCTTGTCGGTTTTCCGGTCTCGCATGGTGTCAACCAAATCCTGAAAGTGGCTGGATTCTGTCGCAACCAGAGGGTAATACTGTAAAGCAACATCAACGTTTTCACGTATCTGACGTTCAATTTCCGATTCTGGATATCCCTTCAACGACTTGCGGGCATGCTGGGCACCTTCCCGGGCTGCATATAGTAGAAATGCGGGCCGTAGATGCGCGTAACCTTCATGATCATAGCGTTTTGGTATTAATCGGGATGACGATTGGGGCATGTTCTCCTGTCGCTCCCGCAAGGTTGCTTCTCGGTCACGTATCCGGTTGATTTGCGTCCAGTATCGAAATTCACTAGCATCTTCTGCTGAAATTGTGACGCGACTAGCTGACGCGACTGCCTGGTTGAGCAATAGAACAGAACAGAAACATATTAACCAGCTTTTCATGAAATCTCCCTACTGTTTAAGATTTTCACCATTTTGTTACCCACTCGCATCGTAATAACGATTGACGAGCGTTGTGGTTAACACATACAAGTTGGCACCTGAAATTTATCCAAGCTTTGACATCACACTGGTGTATTGTTCGGTACAACATCTTTGCCCACACGCTTTATCATCCAGATGTTGCGTAAATATACAAAAATTGTAGCTGTGATACCAGCGACAAAGACCCACTCACCACGATGAACAAACGATGCCAGCTGCAAGGTTGATGCCAGGATGCTGATATACCAAAATATCGCTGGTATTATACTTTTTCGTTTCAACTCTGAAATGATCCATTGAATGGTAAACCGCAAAGCAAAAAAACCCTGACCGAGAACTCCAATTCCTATCCAAAACCAGGTAGTTCGCATCACACTAGGTTCAGCCTGGCGAGTCACATCATATTCACGTAGCCAGGTTAAAATTACCAGTCCCATTGCCACTAACACGATCAGGAGAACTACCGCATGTAAGGCGTGGCGTTGTTTTCGAGTAAAACGCGCACGTTCTTTCCAGATAAAATTCAAGTTTCGTGTGTAAATTATAATGTTAAAACAATGACTCAAGACCCCGACGGGTGATTGCAGGTAGACACCATACGCCAGCAACATCAATGAACCTATGACACTCATGTACCAGAAAACAATCGGTATCGTGCTCTCACCACGATGTTCTGACACAAGCCATTGTATGTAAAACCGGCCATAAAAAATCGTTGCGGCTGTTACACCAATCACCTGCCAGAAAATAACTGTAAACATTGACATGTCACCACTAAACACAAGAACCCCCTGCCTGTCACACTAACATTGATTAATTGCTATTCACTGACCTACATAACGTTTACGCAACCAGGCAACACCAACGAGATCATATAAACTGCGCCATAGCCGGTTATTCAACCCATATTTTGAGGTGCCCCGGGTTCTGGGGTGGTGTTGTACCGGGCATTCGACAATAGATAAGCCAGCGGTACGCATAAATACTGCCACGAAACGGTGCATCCCGTTAAATGGGATAAAGTGTGGAACACAAACTGCACGGAATCCTTTCAAACCACACCCGGAATCCCGAATACCATCCTGCAAGAGCCAGTTCCGTACTGTGTTTGCCACGCGGCTCGAACAACGCCGAATGAAGCTATCGTGCCGATTTTCACGATAACCACACACGCAATCATAGGATTCCAGCAACGCGAGTACCTTCGGGAAATCAGCCGGATCGTTTTGCATATCTCCATCCAGTGTCAATATGTACGCACCACGGGCTTGCCTAAGACCGTAAAACAACGCAGCAGATTGCCCGCGGTTCTTTTCAAGATGCAATGGGCGTAGCCCTGCATACCTTTCTGTCATTTCTTCCAAAGTTTGCCGGGTAGCATCTGTGCTGCCGTCATTGACAATAATCAACTCAAATGAAACCTCCGGCATAGAAGCAAAAGTGGCGTACACTGCTTCACACAATGCGTCCAAATTGTCGATTTCATTATATACCGGTGCCACTACAGAAACTTGGCACATATTATTTACTTCCCATACTGACAATGCATCCTTTGTAATTCATCTTTGATTTGCGCACATTGCAGGCACACGAGCAAGCATTATAACTATACAGACTCAAAAAAATACACCAGATTTTATATCGGTGCGCTACATGGTATCTATTTGTGACACGAAATGGGATTTATCTGTGTAGTACCAACATTAAGATTCACCAATTGGTGAGCTGTGGGTATAGAATTTTTTTTGCATTGAGGTATTGACAGACTGCGGGAACATCTGTTATTATCACTCTCGGGTGGTGAGTGCTAACACCTCCCCCGCAGCAATCTGCTGTGGTTGAACTTAAATTAATACAGTCGTTGTATGATTGTAATTTACCATTGGTATTGAGCAAAGGAGAGCTATCCATGAAAGTACGCCCGCTTGCTGACCGCATTCTGGTCAAGCGTGAAGAACCAAATGAAACCGTTCGTGGCGGCATTATCATTCCCGACACCGCCAAAGAAAAGCCTCAAGAAGGCAAAGTTATTGCTGTAGGACCAGGCCGTCTGGATGAAAGCGGTAACCGGGTACCTGTGGAAGTGAAAGAAGGGGATCGTATCCTCATGGGCAAATATGCCGGTACGGAAGTCAAAATTGATAATGTAGACCACCTTATCATGCGTGAAGACGACGTATTGGCCGTAATTGAGTAAGCTGGACATCACCCATAAAACTACGAGGACAAGATTACAATTATGGCAAAACAAATAGAATTCGGAGAAGACGCACGTCGACAGATTCTGTCGGGCGTCACTAAATTAAGCAAGGCAGTCAAGGCTACTTTGGGCCCAAAGGGCCGTAATGTTGTATTGGACAAAAAATGGGGTGCTCCCACAGTCACCAAAGACGGTGTGAGTGTTGCCAAAGAAATAGAACTCGAAGACAAATTTGAGAATATGGGCGCCCAGATGGTCAAGGAAGTCGCTTCCAAGACATCCGATGTCGCCGGTGACGGTACCACTACCGCCACACTGCTTGCAGAAAGCATTTTCCGTGAAGGCCTGCGCAATGTCACAGCAGGTGCCAATCCCATGGCCCTCAAGCGTGGTATCGACAAGGCAGTGATTGCCATCGTTGCCGAACTTGCCAGCCAAAGCAAGCAGGTACGGAATGACAAGGACGTCATCAAAAACGTAGCTTCTATCTCTGCCAACAGTGATGAAGAAATCGGTGCCATCATTGCTGAAGCCATGGAAAAGGTCGGAAACGACGGCACAATCACTGTGGAAGAAGCCAAAGGTATTGAAACCACACTCGAAGTAGTGGAAGGCATGCAGTTTGACAAGGGTTACCTGTCACCGTATTTCGTTACGGACAATGAGAACATGGAATGCTCTCTGGAAGACTGCTATATTCTCATTCATGAGAAAAAAGTTTCCAACCTTAAAGACCTGTTACCCTTGCTGGAACAGATCGCCAAGAGCGGCAAGCCCTTGCTGATTATTGCGGAAGACGTTGAAGGCGAAGCATTGGCCACCTTGGTGGTTAACAAGATTCGTGGAACTTTCACCGCAGCCGCTGTCAAGGCACCGGGTTTTGGTGATCGCCGCAAGGCTATGCTGGAAGACATCGCACACCTTACAGGTGGACTGGCCATTTCGGAAGATTTGGGACGTTCTCTGGAAAGCATCACCCTGAGTGATCTGGGCCGTGCCAAGCGCATCGTCATCGACAAAGACAGCACCACTATCGTTGAAGGTGCCGGTTCCAGCGATGATATCAAGGCGCGTATTAACCTGATTCGCCGTCAGATTGAAGCCACGACCTCCGATTATGATCGTGAGAAATTGCAAGAACGTCTGGCCAAATTGGCTGGTGGTGTTGCCGTTATCAACGTAGGTGCTTCTACTGAAGTTGAAATGAAAGAAAAGAAAGCTCGTGTGGAAGATGCCCTGCATGCTACACGCGCCGCAGTGGAAGAAGGCATAGTTCCTGGTGGTGGCGTAGCCCTGTTGCGTTGCCAGGAATCCGTGGACTTCTCCGCGCTCACTGGTGACGAAGCCATTGGTGCCAACATCGTCAGACGCGCACTGGAAGAGCCTTTGCGCATTCTGGCTGCCAATGCCGGTGACGAAGGTGCTACGGTTGTACAAAATGTACGTGCCAAAAAGGGTGCCGTTGGATACAATGCTCAATCTGGCGAATACGAAGATTTGCTGAAAGCTGGTATCCTGGACCCAACTAAGGTAACCCGTACCGCGCTGCAGAATGCCGCCAGTATCGCCGGATTGCTGCTTACAACAGAAGTTATCATTGCCGATCTGCCTGAGCCTGAAAAAGCTCCAGCAGGCGGTGGTGGCGGAATGGACGGAATGTACTAAACCAGTATCATTCCCTTCTTCCTCCTGAATATCCCGGGATGGCATCCCCCGCCATTCCGGGTTTTTTTATGAGCTTATTGATGACGATGTCGTTACGGTGAAGATACTGCAAACCGACACAGCACAAAGCAACACATCAATGCGACGAGGAGGTGTCCATTACAGTAAACAAGTCCAGCAATTCATCCGGTGTATCCAGAAGATAGTCAGGTGATACTTCCGCCAGCGTAGTTTTCGGATGCCAACCCCAGGATGCACCCACCGTAACCGCTCCTGCTCTTTGCCCTTCCAGCATGTCCCCTTTGGTATCGCCGATATAAAATGGCTGATGTTGGGGATACTCTCGTGCTACCGTGTGAATTTTTTTGACCTTGCTGGACTCAATATCTGCACCCAAAACCCCGCGAATGCCGGTTATTTCATGTCTATCAATAAATTCCTGGACAGGTTCGGTATTGTTGGAGGTAATGATCACCAGCGGGCACTTGGCAGCAAGTTTACTAACCACAGATACCATTTTGGGAAACGGTTCACATTGCTGGTTCGCTACCGCTATGCGTGGTGCAAAATCTTGTGCGAGCATTTCAATCCTGTCAACGGGAAATCCTTCACGAAGTAAAGACTCCCGTACATTGTCTTCAAACAGCCGTAAAAATTCCGCCTCGGATTGCACCAGATATCCACAGTCCCGGCACATATCCACGAAGCAGGGGTAAAACACATGGAATGAGTCTGCGATGACCCCATCGAAATCAAATAGCAGTAGAGGCGTTTTTTTGGTGTGAGCTTCAAGCAGATTCACAGTATTGTCCTTTGAAAAACATCGCGAGAACGGTGTTTCAGATGATTACAGGGACGTGGTAGCGGTTCCATTTTCATTAAGCGCATTAAAGGCATGATCGAAATCCTTCCACACGGGATCATAGCCCTGGGCACGAATTTCCTTGACAACCTCAATGGTACTTCGTGTGTCCTCAATTTCGAACTGCTCGAGAACTTCCCGGTAGTTCGTGCGTTCATCCGCTTCACCGCGACGATACGTAGCATAACCCCCTGGCTGGGTAGAAGAGCCTGCCGACATGTGGGTAATCCCAAGTGGAATGAGCCTGTCACGAAATGCGGGGGTTTCTCTGGTAGAAAGATTGATCCCAGCTTCAGGCAGAAACAGTCGCATCGCAATGATGCTTTGCACCAACTCGGCATCAGAAATCATGTGTTGCACCTGATAGCGGCTTGGTGTGTGGCGTAATCTTGGGAAAGATATCCCTATGGCACTTTGCCAATATTGCTTTTGCAGGTGACGTGCATGCAATGCTGTCCACAATAAATCGATCCGCCAGTCATACAAGCCAATGAGCGCGCCAATATTAATTTTACGCACCCCAGCCTGCCCTGCCCGGTCCATGGCATCCAATCGATATACATAATCTGCCTTTTCGCCCATTAAGTGAACATCACGATAGGTCGAAGGATGGTAAGTTTCCATGTACAGGGTTGTGCCTTCCAAACCCACATCAACAAATTGCTTATACGTGTTGGTATCCACCGCGTAAATTTCCACGGAAACAGAGGCAAAATATTCACGTACAATACTGACAGCTTCCCTGATGTACCGTGGGGTTACGACTTTAGGTGCTTCTCCTGTGAGGATCAATATACTTTCAAACCCTTGTGTCACCAGGCTCTCACATTCCCTCCGAATTTCTTCCGGGCGCAGTGTTATTCGCTTTTCCCGGCTACCCGATCGGGCAGAGAACCCACAGTAGACACAATCCGCCGCACAGAGATTGGAGATATAGATAGGTGTATACAGAGAAATGGTGCGGCCAAAATGCCAGCGTGTCAGTCGTTGTGCCTCACGTGCCATCACCTCAAGATACGGGATGGCATGGGGTGACAAGAGCGCTGCCAGGTCTTCCAGACTTCGGTGTTCCTTTTGCAACGCGGCTTCCACATCAGACGGGCCGATATTATCATACAAAGATTGTAAACGGCTTTCTGGCCACTGATTTATAACGGGAACAAAACTCATGGAGATACCTCCTGAACAGGTAAGTGTGACGGCTTATTCTTTACCAGAAATCTGGCTGCCGGATGTTGATGCTGTGTGGTCTTCAAATAAAAAGCCTGTCAATGGAGAAGAGGCTTCTGCTATGTCGCGTCGCGGTCCCAACCCGGCACAATAGGCCAGGCGCCCTGCTTCTACTGCCATAGCGAAAGCTTTGGCCATCGGGCCATGTTCACGGGCATCTGCCAGTGCCGTGTTAATCAGAACTGCATCTGCACCCATTTCCATGGCTTCAGCCACATGGGATGGTGCACCCAGTCCCGCATCTACCACCACCGGCACATTGGATTGTTCAATAATGATCGCAATCATTTCTCGTGACTTGATACCCCGGTTCGAACCAATAGGAGAGCCCAACGGCATCACGGTAGCCGTACCAATTTCTTCAAGTCGCTTTGCCAGGATTGGATCGGGTTGTATATACGGCAAGACTACGAATCCATCTTTAATCAATAGCTCAGCAGCACGCAAAGTCTCAATGGGATCAGGTAATAAATAGCGTGGTTCCGGTGTCAATTCCAACTTCACCCAGGGTTCCAGACCGGCAGCACGTGCCAACTTGGCAAGGCGAACCGCTTCATCAGCGCTACGTGCGCCACTGGTGTTGGGCAGTATTAGTTGCTTTTCGGGATCAATGGCAGACAAAATGCCATCCTTACCCGAAATATCCTTTACATCTACGCGTCGCAATGCAACAGTAATTATTTCAGAACCGGAGGCAGCGATCGCCGCACGCAGTGCATCGGTAGAAGGAAACTTTCCTGTACCGATCATCATGCGGGAGTGAAAAGTGCGGCCGGCGATAACCAGGGGATCTGCTTTGACATCTCTATTCATTCGAATGTATATCTCTTTTTCGTGGTAACGCTAATAAATAAAACACGCTTGGAAGCAGGTGTATTCTCTTATTGCGATTAAACGACAGGAAGGGTAAAATCAAGAGGCTGAATGCCTGCCAAGACCAAAAACAGCGTATTGGATTCAATAATACCCGGCAATATGCATATTACTGCCTGCTAGATAACAACTGCGTGTACTTAATTCCATGATACCAGATTGAGAACGACTGCGACAATTGAATTGATACCGGATGGCGGCTGCTTCAGCAATAATACCTTGTAAGATACCAGTACTTGTTACATTTACAGGGCCAAAAATAATTCACTGATGCGATAATTTCAATTATGGTGTGGAATTTTCTTGATCGTCTGGTGATGCAGGTCTGGCTACTATGGGTGCCCTCCCCCTTGTTATCAATGCAATTTTTTTTGATTCCGGGTGAAGCATACAAATCTGGTCAGAACCCAATTGAAATACCAGTAAATCACCTTGAATATGGGTTACATTACGTACATACCAAAATGTTATAGGAGTTTCCATTGCGAAGTTGAACTTTTTGTTCGTAATTTCGTTTGATCCATAAATACCCTCCATCGGCCACAGACCTGTGTGGTAATTCCATTCAGAATTCTGGGCTATCGAAGGCACCGGACCAAAATTAAAAAATAAATCACGAACTTCTCTTTCTGGGTACTCTAAAATATGATGCTCAATAGGTGCCAGCACAGAAAAATTTCGTAGAACAGTCTGCTCATTCTTTGAATAAGGATTAACTTCGAAAATCACAATATTTAAATCATATTTTCCATGATCATCTTGCCGCACAAACAATCTGTCGTACTCATGTCTTATGGATGTGACGTGTTTCACTGCTTGAGGGTCATTGCCAGCAAGATCGGAACGCATAACAGCATTACCATCTGAGGATATGTAATACAAGACATACGTATCTTCTGGAATTAATTCTTCAACCGAAACCACTTCAAGTTGTGTCAGTATGCTTGTGCTGCTCATGAGCCAATACATACCAGCTAAAAAAATATAGCTGATTCCGTTTACAATAGATATGGAAAGTAAAGTCTTTAATAAAGCTTTATTCTTTTTTCGTATTACAAACCAGAAAAATGGAAATTCCAGCAAGAGAGTAACAAGGTACACTGCAATAACGTAAAAGACCAACCAATTGAATACGTTCATGATTGTTATATCTACATATTCAGATAATTTGATTGAGAGCAAGTAGCCCCCTGCCCAGGCAGAAAAATAATTGGCCAGAATGATCACGATGATTGTTTTTATACGCGGCAATCTTAACAGCAGTGCCAGTATTAATCCCTCAAAAAAGCCGATTAAGGCATTACCCAATAAAAGGTGAAACAATGTGCCAATCATCAAAAGTGATCCAGGATTGGCATTTGCCACTGAAGCAGGAAAAACCAGCAGGAGCAATAACAATGCACTTGATCGTGATGATTTACGATGCATCATATAATCAATTCCTGTACTGTTTCCTGCTTTTGCATTTACGCCCAAGAAAGCGGTCTAAATACTTTACCTGGCAATATGCAAAACCTTTTGAGCAGGGCAAGCAGGGCTCCAATGCTTGACTTTGCAACACCATCAGCATGGTTTAGTCACACAACATACATGAATGATGGTGCATGCAGCTAATGTTGGCTTTCTAAGATTTTAAAATGCCTGGTCATCGAGTACTTTCTGGTATAAAATGATCAGTGCATCTGGGCGTTCAGATACTGCGACGGGCAGGCCATGTTCTTCAAGTTCAATTCCTGTAAACTGCTGTGATGTTGCTTCATCGTCCAGATTTGTGATGCTATATGTTGCCTCAGGTATTAATCCAGCCAAGGGCAAGCGGGCTGACTCATATATGCTATCACGCCGGCGAAATACTTGTATAAGCCCCCCATCCAGGTCGGAACGATGAAATTGCCAGGCCATCCACACATCTTCTTCCAATGAATATGGAGTTAAGGGATGAAAATCACCCAGGTAATAATCCGCTATACGTTTCCAATGGTTAAATGCAAGGCGTAATTCGTCATAATCCAAATGTTGATTGCGCATATCCCATGAAAGCAGAAAAAATGGTGCCATGTTGCTGCGCATGGTATAACGATTATCTGAAACTGTTCCTGTACCGTAATAGGGTACCCAGGAAGCGAGGCCATAGGTTTGGCTTTGCATGGACAGAGGTTCCCAGGCCCAGTCACTGCGCCAGAGTGGCACGGAACGCCGAAGTGTCTCGAGGTCGTCACGATGTGCTCCACTTGCGCAGGTATCGATAATCAAATTCGGATGCCGTTCGAGCAAGGCATCCCAAAAGGCCAAGTACCCTTGGACATACAGATTTTCGGTGATACCCTCGCGGCTTGTTGTATCATGTGCTTGCCAGTATGGCAATGGAGGCATGTTGAAATCTTGCCTGTAAATGTCAATTCCCTCATCACGGATCATGTTATCGATATGATCTGTAATCCAGGTGCGCGCTTCAGGATTACCCAGATTCAGCAGTCGCGTGCCTTCAGCAGCATCTCCCAGATCAAGAAGCCATTCGGGATGCTCATTGTAGAGATACGTTCCAGGTGTAACCCGCTCAGGTTCAAACCATACGACAGACTTCATTCCATGTGACCGTGCGGCATTTGTAACGGCACGTAAGCCATTCGGAAATCGTTCTGGGTCTGGTATCCAAGTTCCAGTGTTTACCCAGGAACCATTACAGGGATACCATCCGGCATCAATCCACCAATAGTCTGGGATCATCTTTTCTTCAACATACCTGGACAGATATTCCAATTCCCCGGCTTCAGTAATCTGTAGATCAGGAAAATAATAACCACAAAAAGCACCACTTTTCGGTTCAATACTTAACCCACCTGGTCGGGGCAATACATGTGCTTGCATCCAGCGGCGCCAAACATTTTGTGCATGTTCACGGCTCCCACGCCAGCATTGCACTACCATCAGGGGCGTTCGAACGGATTCTCCTGGGCGTAACACAAAACGGGTGGTTGCTTGTCCTGCCGTGACATGCAGGGAGTTT
Organism: uncultured Nitrospirales bacterium; assembly: GCA_964537975.1. Lineage (GTDB taxonomy): Bacteria > Hydrogenedentota > Hydrogenedentia > Hydrogenedentales > SCBR16-9 > SCBR16-9. The sequence continues at coordinate 104,153 of CAZIDP010000007.1, forward strand.
CCAACATCGCGCGTAAAGTTTGCAGACCATTGACCAGGCCATCCGACAGCGAAAATTAACCCCGTCCCCATGGATTCAATGTTGAAATAGGGCCATTCACCAGCGCTGGGTCGACCTTGTGGCGGTACTACAGACATCTTTGAATCTGGTTCCAGTATGGACTTCAATGGCTCCCAATCACGTCTGCCTTCCGGTACAGATTTGGTGGTGACGACCGTACCCCGGTTGTGATTCAGCACAAATTCATATTCAGGGAGCAACGGGTGACGAGTGAGCGTCAAGTCCAAGCCATGTATATGTTCAAGCATAGGGGTATCGGTTGATCCCTCATTTTTGAAGTAGACAGTCCATTCACTTACGGGAAAGTTGTCGTAAGCAATCGCTTCACAACGTACGTTCAGGCCGGTATCCGGATCACGCCAATTAATGTGGTGTTGTGTACGTCCATCTATAGTCGGGTATTTTTCATAGGTTACTGCCCATGTTGGTAGCAATTCTTCTGACGTCTGCCCTCCATACATAAAAGAAAAAGGGTACGATTCAGGTTTGGGCATCAACGCTGTTTCGATAACAGGCAAATGATGCAACGGGACATGGGTGCCGTCATCCATTTCAAACCAGGGGTCAGCCCATACACCCTGATCCGAGTGAATACCATCACCAGCATCAGTCAATTCCAGTAATACCTTATTTACACCGTCCAGAGGCACATTGATTTCTAGAGGTGCTGATGTGTAATGGATTATTGGGGAACGATACAACACACTGCTCTCTGTGCTGACAATAAATTCCACGCTACTCTGGCCGATTCGGGTTTGTTCATTATCTAAAATGCCCAGCGTGGCATGAAATGCCCGAATTGGTTTATCGGTAAAAATTATCAATTTGGTGGGTGCATGGCAATATAACCCTCCTGAGAACTTCTCTCCCCGGATAACAAATGGTCGGCCCATGTGGCTGTTCATCTGCACAAGATCATGGGCATACTCAACTTGAATTCGTGACTTCACATGATCTTCATCGTGTTCGATTGCAAATGCTTCATGAAACCACTTCATCATTTCGAAGCACTCAGCAGGTTCAGGTTCTCCACCCCGGGATGGTACACTTAACGTTGCACAAAGAATAGCTGTGATGACTTGGGTAAACACGTCAGATTCCTTTCCCCGCTTAATTTGGTTCCAATATGTTTTTCATTATGCTATGATTAGCTGTAAATGATTTCTTTTCATGCTGTCCGCAGATTATCGTAGCACAGTTTATCTTAGATTATCGTGGTAAATTTGCGTTGTATAAGTTATTTCCTTATAATACATTCTAGTTAGAAAAACGAATCGCTTTTTACTGCGTGTCGTAGAACGTCGGCGGCTCTTTGGGGCCTTAATGTATTGCCTGCCGAGACCGTGGGACAAAGTGGAAGCACTTAATAGAAGCGTCCATGATAACGGATGCTTCATATATCAAGTAAATCCATGTCCCGTGCTGTCTGAACAGGGTGGCACGGGGCATTTTTTTGTGCCTGCCTAAATCGGTAATACTTTCATGAAAGGAGGTGAAAACATAGTGCCAACACAAGAAAATATTCAAACAGTAGCTGAAATAAAAACGCTCTTGGAAAACAATGACATCGCCATCATCACCAGATATAAGGGGATGAATGTGGCACAAGTGACCAACTTGCGTCGCAAACTGCGTGAATCCGGAGTTGAGTACAAGGTCTTTAAGAATACCCTCTCTCGACTGGCTCTCAAGGAACTTGGGCTGGAAGACGCTGCCCAATACATGGATGGACCTACAGCGTGGGCGTTCTGCCCGGACCCATTAACTCCCACGAAACTACTCAAAAGCTTTGGAAAAGAAGTGAAGTTTGTTTCGATGCTGGGTGGAGTGCTTACCGGCCAGGTAGTGAATAAGGAACAATTGGACGCTTTGGCGGACCTGCCATCACGCGAACAACTTCTCGCCCAGGTCGTTGGAACCATTGCCGCACCGCTTAGTAATCTGGTGGGTGTACTTAATGCTGTCCCACGTAATTTCGTTAATGTACTTGACCAGATACGTGAACAGAAGGAAAAGGCTGACGCTGCCTAGTCTTCGAAATCCGATAGATGAAAAACGTACTGCTCTGGAATCAACCGATTTTCAACTGGATTAAGAATTTGTCAATACAAGTTACTGGTTGACCAGTTGAACATACAAATTTAAATAGAAAAGTAACCAAAAATCCATAACAGGAGAACATATTAAAATGTCTGAAAAACTCGATGCGATTATTGAAAACATTGCCGAGCTGACCGTACTTGAATTGAGTGAATTGGTCAAGGCTCTGGAAGACAAGTTTGGTGTAACAGCTGCAGCTCCGATGGCCATGGCTGCGATGCCTGCTGGCGGCGGTGATGCTGCCGCAGAAGATGAAGGCCCCACGAATTTCAATGTAATGCTGAAAGAACATGGTTCAAACAAGATTGCCGTGATCAAGAAGGTCAAA